>JBEKEI010000016.1:0-63136 GCA_050013915.1 Roseiarcus sp. | reverse complement strand
CGACGAAGTCGTCGGGCGGGGGTGGAGCGGCGCAGCACGAAGTCGGCGCGGCTGCGCGACGCCGGGGGTTCGCGTTCGCGTCCCGCCGCTTACGCCGATCGCGCCCCTTCCCGCCAGGTTCGTAGCGGGAGAACGGCCGCCAATCGGCAGGCGTCCGCGCTGCCAGGGCCGGACGCCCGCCCCGAGGTCAAGCCGGCTACGCCGGTCGCTGTGCGCCAAGAGGCGCTCCGCGAACCTTGACCCGCGCGCCCGGCCCCGGCCGTCTGCAACCATGACCTTTTGGTGCGCGCCGCGGCCCCTCGGGGCCGCGGCGCTTACCAACGGTCACGGTCGCCAATTGCCGCGCCGACGGCGCGCGGTCACCCCAAGGCGATCGCTTGCGATCGCCGGGAGAGGCTGAGCGTGGAAGAGCAGCGGCCTCTCGGCCTCGGGCGAGTGCGCAGCAATCGCCCTGACTTGACGGCGCGACGGCGGCGTGGCTCCGCGATGCTGGGTCTAGTCTGCTGCGTACTCACGATCGGGGTTCTTGCCGCCGTCGTCGGATGGCCAACATGGTGACGGTCACCTGCTTTGCGCCAGCAGGTCATCGGCCCTAATCGGGAAATGTCTGACCCGCTTGCCCGTAGCGTGATGGATCGCGTTGGCGATCGCAGCGATCGCGCCCACGCTCACGACTTCACCAACACCCTTCGCACCAAGCGCGTTCACCCGTTCGTCGGGCTCATCGATGAACGAGACATCGAGATCCCGGATGTCCGCATTCACGGCCATCGCATACTCCGCGAGGTTGTTGTTCAGAAAGCCGCCATAGCGAGGGTCTACTTCACTGGCTTCGCTCAGGGCCGATTCGATCCCCCAGATGATGCCGCCATACGCCTGGCTCATCGCAGTGCGCCGGCTGATGACCCGGCCGCAATCGATCACGCTAACGTAGCGGGCGACATGGGGAGTAGGCAGCCTTGGATCAATTCGGACCTCGGCGAAATGCGCGATGTATGAGAATGCGACGAAGTCCGGGAATTCCGGTCCCGTGAATGCGATCGAGCCTCGTTGGATCTGCTGCAAGACGTCGGGCTTGGGCTGAGGACCAAGCTCCTGGCCGCGCCCAACCAATTCTTTCAGTCCGGCGCGTTCCATGAGCCCTGCGTACCCCGAAGGCTCCACACGTGAATTCCCATGCATGGTGGCAAGCCGATCAATCTGCGTGCGCAAATCGCGCACCGCCAACCGGACTGGCGGCAGACTCGTCACGGCTCCCGAAGCGCCGGCCGTCACGTGCTGTGGCGCGATCGCCGTGTCGCCGACGCGAACCGTGACCGCATCGGCCTCGATCCCGAGTTCCTCCGCGGCCACAATGGCGATGGCCGTGCGGATTCCTTGTCCCATCTCATGCCCGCCGACCTCTATCGTCAACCGGCCGGTTGACGAAAGGCGGGCGGTCGCCACGGCTGCAGCGGAGATGTAGGGATAGGCCCCTGCGGCCATTCCCCAGCCGATCAGCGTTCCATCGGGATCGCGCATTGAGCCAGGCTGTGGGTTCCGGCGACTCCAGCCGAAGCGTTCCGCGCCCCGTTCAAGACATTCCCTGAGTTTGCGCACCGTGTATGGCTTGCCGCTGATCGGGTCCGTATGGGCGTCGTTTCGCAATCTGAGCTCGATGGGGTCAAGACCAAGCTGAATGGCGAACTCGTCCATGGCGCTCTCGAGGGCGAAATAGGAAGTCGCTTCGAACGGCGCGCGCATGAAGCCCGGCGTTTGCACGTCGCCCTGAATCAGCGTCGTGGCCCCGCGAAATGTCTTCCAGTTGTACATACGGGAGGTCGATTCCTGCCCGGTGAAAGGCATCAGGTCGAAACGCGACGTCAGCGCGCGAACCAGATGTATGCCACCCACGAAACGGCCGTCAGTCTCGGCGCCTAATGTGATCTTGTGTTCGGTCGGCGCACGGAAGCTCGTCGCGTGGAACACCTGCGCGCGCGGCACCACCAGCTTGACAGGCCGACCCACGCGACGTGCCGCAACTGCTGCGAATACAGTGTGCGGCGAGATTGACCCGCGCTGACCAAATGCCCCGCCGACATAAGGAGATATCACGCGAACCTTCTCCAGCGGGATGCCGAGTTGCGTCGCCAGACCGCCTCGCATTGCGGAAGCTGCCTGCGTTCCCTCGTGGACGATCAGCTCATCGCCCTGCCATTCGGCGACCGTAGACAATAGTTCGATCGGGTTCTGATGCTGCGGCGCCGTCAGATACGTCTGCTCGAAGCGGACGGGCGCTGCGGCAATCGCAGCTTCCGGATCGCCGGCGACGAAGTCCCTGAAAAAGGGCGTCGCGACAGCTTGCTTCACCGAGGTTCCACCCGGAGCGTTCAACTCGACCGTCGCCGAAGCCTCCTCGGAACAGCTGACACGGACCAGCGCAGCGGCTTCCTGAGCTGCTTCCAGCGTCTTCGCGACCACGAGGGCAACGGCCTGTCCTCGGTATTTCACCTCCGGCGATTGGAGGAGCTGAAAACTCTGGATCGCGGTCCCTCCCGCGAAAGAAAACTGGACCGGCTTCAGGCGATCGAAGTTTTCGTGCGTCAAGATCAAGAGCACACCGGGCACGCGTTGGGCGCCGCGCGTGTCGATCCCCGTAATGCGGCCTTTCCGAACAGTCGCCGCCACTGGAACGGCGTGCGCCATGTTTGGCAAGGTGCGGTCGGCTCCATAGATCGGCTTGCCGCTGACCTTGTCGCGGCCGTCGACTCGCTGCGCGTCTTCGCCAAGGGTCGCGGTCATGCCCGTTCCCTCGCAATCATCAGAGCTCTCTCGACCGCGGCAACGCCTAGCGGCACGCGAAAGGCATTCTGCGGTGTCGTATGGGCGTTGACGTAGGCGAGTTCACCAGCATGGCGAGCGGCGCGCTCATCCAGCCTTCCGCCGATCAGGCTCCGTTCGGCATCGCGCGCCCGCCAGGGCCGAGTCGCCACACCGCCGATCGCGATCCGCGCATCCCGAACGAGGTCGCCTTGAAGGTCGAGAGCGACGGCCGCCGACGCGAGCGCGAAGGCGTAGGAGGCTCGGTCTCTGATCTTCTGATATGTGGAAGCTCGGTAGGCGCTCTGAGTCGGGATGCGTGTCCGAACGATCAGTTCATCGGCTGCCAGGGTGTGCTCGACATCTGGTGTGCGGCCTGGCTCGACATGCAAGTCGTGAATCGAGATGGTTCTCGTGCCGCGCGGACTCACAGCATCGAACGACGCATCGACCGCGGCGAGTGCCGTCGCCCAATCGCCGGGATAGACGGCGATGCAGCGCTCGCTCGTTCCCAATAGCGCGTGCCCACGGTTGATGCCGTCGATCGCGGCGCAGCCAGCTCCCGGCTGTCGCTTGTTGCAGGGGTACTGAGGGTCGCGGAAGTACGCACAACGGGTGCGCTGAAGGACATTCCCTCCCAAGGTAGCCATATTGCGTAGTTGCTGAGATGCGCCACGCCACAGGGCTTCCGATAGAATTGGGTGCCGCTTTTTGATCTCGGGGTGATCGGCCACCGCACTCATCCGGACCAATGCGCCGAAGCGCAACTCGTCGCCATCGATCGTGAACTCGCTCAATTCTCTGATGCCGGTGACGTCAATGAGCCGCTGGGGTCTCTCGACCCCATTCTTCATGAGGTCCACCAGCGTCGTGCCGCCGGCCAGCACCTTGGCTTTCCCAGACGATGACAGTTCCAACACCGCATCTTTCACTGTCCGCGGCGCTGCATAGGTGAAGCGCTCCATCAGCCGCCCCCCGCAACGTCACGTATTGCGGCGACGATGCCGCGATAAGCCCCGCAGCGGCAAAGATTGCCGCTCATATACTCTCGCACATCGTCGTCCGTCGTTGCGTGACCCTCGGCCACGCAAGCGATCCCGGACATGATTTGCCCCGGCGTACAATAGCCGCATTGCAGTGCGTCATGATCGAGAAACGCCTGTTGCATCGGGTGCAAGCCGCCCCCGGGGCCCCTGATTCCTTCGATCGTCGTGACCTCCTTGCCGGCGGCCTGAACCGCCAGGGTGAGGCACGACAGGACGCGGTGTCCGTCGATGTGGACGGTACACGCTCCACACTGCCCGATATCGCAGCCCTTCTTCGTTCCACAGAGATCGAGCCGCTCACGAAGGGTGTCGAGAAGCGTGACGCGCGGCTCCAGATTCAAGGCGTGCTGCACGCCATTCACGTGCAGTGCGAGCGGGAGTTCGTTCTGCCTCTCCCAGACAGGAACAGCCAGAGCTCGACCCGGTCCGAGCGCTGCGAATGACGCTGCGGCCGCGCCGGCTACGATGAGCTCGCGACGGGTCATGTCGGTTTCATCCCCGGACATGCGCGCACCCCACGGTTAAATTTGACTATGTTTGTCACTGCGCATGATTGCTTTAAAGTCGGCCACTTGGCATCTTAGCGATGACTCAGAGTCACCCATTGGCCTGCCAGTTTCCCGTGGAGACAATCTGGATGAATCTCTCATCGCGCTTGCTGAGCGGCGTCGTAACGTTCGTTACCGTTGTCGACGCGGGCAGTTTCCGGGGGGCCGCTCGCCTGCTCGACATCACGCCCTCTGGAGTCAGCCGCGGAATCTCCCGCCTCGAGGAGCAATTGGGCGTTCGTCTGTTCAACCGGCACCCTCGCGCAATCGCGCTGACGGACGAGGGGCGGCGTTTCCTCGATGAAGTCCGCCCCTTGGTCGATGGAATCACCTCGGCGGCAGAGACCGCATACGCAGCATCAGGGCGCGTAACGGGCCGCTTACGAGTCCAGGCATGTCCGCCGTTTGGCCACCATGTCTTGGCTCGGAATCTGCACCCGTTCCTCGAGCGGCATCCGGCGCTATCGATCGAGATTGAGGTGCGGGATCGCTTGGGCGATCTCATCGGCGAATCATTCGACGTGGCAGTCCGCTTCGGCGAGCCAGAGCCGTCGTCATTGGTGGTTCGTAAGATCGCCGACACCGAGGTGCTTACCTGCGCAGCTCCGGGCTATATCGCGCAACACGGCGTGCCAAACACGCCGCTAGACTTGCTCGAGCACCAGTGCATCCATTTCCGTTCGCCCGCTTCGGGTCGGATTTTCAAATGGGATTTTTTCATCGACGGCTCCTGGCAGACGCTGCCCGTCAAGAGCAGAATGGTCGTCAATGACTCACCAAGTCTTCTTGCGGCATGTCTCGGCGGTCACGGAATCGCCCAACCGCTGGCGCTTTACAGTCGCGAGGCGCTCCGTACCGGAAAGCTCGTGCGGATATTGCCGGAGTGGAATCAAGAGCATTACCCCCTCTATGCCTACATGCCCTCGCGTAGGCATCCCCCGGCAAAGGTTCGTGTCTTTCTCAGCTTCATCGAGCAACTGATCGGACTCGATAGTGTTGAGGTCCAAACGTAATCGCCACCCGATACCCAATTGGTGGATGTCTTGACCACCTCGACATCGCGGCGGCGACTCCGGGCGCTCGTGGCGTGCGCGATCGAATTTCGGATACAATGCGCGGCCGAGAGTCCAGCGCCGGGTGAGCGGGAATTTCCGAGACCATTGCTCATGAAGCCGGGCGCGAGGCCCCGCAGCCGCCGCGATGGCCGGCGCCGGTTCGCTGCCGAAAGCCTCGCCGGGATACGCGCATGCGCCGCCTGACGATCGCCGTTCTCGCATTCATCGGCTTCGCGCCGGCGGCGTCGGCGGGGCCGATTCTCGATCGGGTGAGGGCGCAGGGCCTGGTGCGCTGCGGCGGGGTCGAGCGGCCGGGGCTGATCGCGGTTGCGGCCGGCGGCGGGGCGGCCGGCCTCGAACTCGACCTCTGCCGGGCGATCGCCGCGGTCGTGCTGGGGCCGGGCGGCCGGCTCGAGTTCCGCCGCTACGATTCGGACGCCGCCTTCGCGAAGGCGCGTGCGGGCGCGGACGACGTCGCGTTCCTGACCGGGGCCGAGATCGTCGACAACGCACTGGCGGGAAGGCTGATCCCGGGCCCGACCGTGTTCCACGAGTCGACCGCGATCATGGTCCCCGGGGATTCGCCGGTCCGCCACGCCGATGAGCTCGCGGGGCAGCCGATCTGCTATCTGCTCGGCGGCGCCGCGCAGCGCCATCTCGAGGCGTGGTTCGCCGCGCGCCGTCTCGAATTCATCCGCATGGGATTCCAGGAGGACGTCGAGATGAACGACGGCTACGCCGTCCATTATTGCAAGGGCCTCGCCGGCGAGGCGACGACGCTCGCGCAGACGCGCGGCGGCGCGGCCGGGCGGTCGAACCACCGCATCCTGCCCGAGCCGCTGGCGGTCTATCCGATCATGGCGGCGACCGGCGTCGCCGACGGCGAATGGGCCGCGATCGTCGCCTGGACGATCCACACGCTGATGCGCGCCGAGGCGCCGCGCAACGACTGGGCGGCGGGCGGCGTCGAGTCGCTGCCGATCCATGCGCCGGAACTCGGCCTCGAGGCGGGCTGGCAGGACAGGCTCGTCGCGCTGGTCGGCTCCTATGGGGCGATCTACGACCGCAATCTCGGCGCCGGGTCGCCGCTCGGCCTGCCGCGCGGGTTGAATGCGGCGCCCGGCGACGGCGGCCTGATGGCCGCGCCCTGGTCCGAGTGAGACTCGGGCCGCGGCCGCGCGGGTTCAGCCCGCGCCCGTCGCGCCCGGCCCGGGTTCGCCCTCCGCCTGGTAGCGCGCGCGGGTCGCCGCGTCCGGCGGGTAGAGGCCGGGCAGGGCGACGCCGCGGGCGACCTCGGCGGCGATCCAGCGCTCCAGCCGCTCCTGTTCGGCGCCGGCGGCCGCGACATGCTCGGCCTGCGCCGCCGGCACGACGACGGCGCCGTCGTCGTCGGCGACGACGAGATCGCCCGGAAACACCGCCACGCCGCCGCAGCCGATCGGCGCCTGCCAGCCCTCGAAGATCAGCCCCGCCACCGACGGCGGCGCGGCGGTTCCTCGGCACCAGACGGGCAGGCCGGCGGCGCGCACGCCGGCGACGTCGCGCACGACGCCGTCCGCGACGAGCCCGGCGACGCCGCGCCTCGCCATGCGCGCGCACAGAATGTCGCCGAAAATGCCGGCGTCGCGCACGCCCATCGCATCGGCCACCGCGACGCAGCCTTCGGGCATCTGCTCGATCGCCGCGCGCGTCGAGCGCGGCGACGACCAGGCGTCGGGCGTCGCCATGTCCTCGCGCGCCGGAATGAATCGCAGGGTGAAGGCGGGGCCGACGATGCGCGGCGCCCCGGCGCGCAGCGGGCGCGGACCGCGCATCCAGACGTTGCGCAGGCCCTTCTTCAACAGGATCGTCGTGATCGTCGGCGTCGAGATCTGCTTCAGGGCTTCGATGATCGCTGCGATGTCCATGGCGCTCCCCGTCGTCCCGCCGGCTGCGCTTATAGGCGATCGGCGGGGCCGGCGCATCCTCGCCGGGCGTGGACGGCGCCGAGCGCGCGCGCTCGAATCGACACCGGCGAGGGCTGCCGCTAGGCTTCGCGCGTCCTCGCGTCCAGCTCGCGGAGCGCAGCGATGAACGGCGGCAAGGCGCAGAAGGCCCCGGCGCAGCGGCCGGCGGCCCGGGAACCGGCGAGCCACGCCGCCGCGCCGCTCGCCGAGGCGATGGCCGATACGCGGCTCGGCCGGCTGGTCCAGATGATCCAGGCCGGCCCGGCGATGCAGACGCGCCGCGCCGCGCTGGAAGGCGCCTTCGGCGGCGCCCTCGACCCTTCCCTCGCGCACAGGCGGCCGGCGGCGGCCGGGATCGTGCAGAGGGTCTGGAACAAGGTCGACAAGGGCTTCGTCTGGGACGCCCCGCTCGACGGCGTGACCTGGCATGCCGACGACGACGGCCTGATGTGGTACGAGATCACCGCCCCGCAGAACGTCAAGAAGGGCAGCGTGGAGGGCTATCGGGCGCGCGAACGCGTCAGGATGAACTGGGATCAGTGGAATGCGGTGAGCGTCGAGCCCGATCCCAAGTGGATCGCGCTCCAGCCCGAGAAGGCCGAGGGGCCGGACCCCTGGATCGCCAAGATCCTCGCGGCGTTGGAGAATCCGCCGCCTTCGGCCGCGGTCGTCGAGATCTTCAAGACGATCGAGACGAGCGGCGGCAATCTGGTCCAGGGACGGTTCGCGATCGACATGTTCAACCGCCTCGCCGCGGCGGCGCCGACGGTCCAGGGCGCCTATGAGGCGGCGGCCGCGGTCTCGCCGGTCGCGGCGTGGCGCTTCCTCAAGCGGCTGGAAGATGCGCTGAAGGGACGTTTCAAGGAGAACGTCCTGCAACCCGCCGACGTCGAAGCCTTCTACCGGCGGCAGGGGTCGCCCGGCCGCCATTTGAGCCTGGGGTTGAAGACGGTGGTGGAAATCTGGGCGGCCCTGCCCGCGCACGCCAAGGCGGCCTATGTCAAGGCCAGCCTCAGCGTCGAACAGTTCTCCTACACCCGCCGGTTCGCCATGGCGCAGGTCACGCCGCCGACGACCGCCGAGCAATCCGTCTACCGGTTGCTGAACGCGCCGACCAACGAGCGGGCGTTCGTCGGCAAGGGCGACAACAATTCGATCGCCTCGGCAATTCCCAAAATGTACGATCCCAAGGGCGGTCTCGAGAATCCGGGCCTCGCCAAGAGTCACCTGGTGAACATGTTGTTCGGCAATCTGCTCACGGAAATCCACGACCCCCACGCCAACGTATTCAGGGACGGCTTCAGCAAGGCGGGCGCGGAGAGCTTCCGCAAGTTCATCGCAGCGCATCACGAGATGATCGCCGGGCAACTGAAGGAGGCCGGCGTTCCGGAAGGCGAAATCGCCGATATCCTGACCAAGGAGCTCGAGAAGTTCATCGCGCTCTACGACTATGGCGAGGACTGAGGGCTCCGCCGCGCCGTCGCGCGTCATGGACAGCGGCGCGAAACCCTCGTAATTTGGGCTCGGGGACGAGCCGGGGCGCGCCATGGCCGAGGCCGGCAAGGCGGAGAAGCCGAGGACGCCGAAGCCGGCGGGGCGGGAATTTGCGCCGCGCGCCGCCGCTCCACGCGTCCCGGCGATGGCCGCGACGCCGCTCGGCGGGCTCGTCCGGATGATCCATGAGAGCCCGGTCATGCAGGCGCGCGCCGCGGCGCTGAGGGCGGCCTTCGGTCCCGCGCTCGATCCGCTGCCGCCCGTCCAGCGCGTCGCCGCGCCCGACCGCACGGGCCTGCCGGACGGCCTGAAGGCCGGCGTCGAGGCGCGCTCGGGCCTTTCGATGGACGACGTCCGCGTCCACCGCAATTCGCCCGAGCCGGCGCGGGTGCAGGCGCTCGCCTATGCTCAAGGGACCGACATCCACCTCGCGCCGGGCCAGGAGCAGCGCCTGCCGCACGAGGCCTGGCACATCGTCCAGCAGAAGCAGGGGCGGGTGGCGC
This sequence comes from Roseiarcus sp., assembly GCA_050013915.1. Lineage (GTDB taxonomy): Bacteria > Pseudomonadota > Alphaproteobacteria > Rhizobiales > Beijerinckiaceae > Roseiarcus. The sequence goes on along the minus strand of JBEKEI010000016.1, from coordinate 53,745 downwards.
CGACGCTGCAGGTGAACGGCGTGGCGATCAACGACGATCCGGCGCTGGAGCGGGAGGCGGACAGGAACGGCGCCGAGGCCGCGGCGCAGCGGCGGGCCGACCCCGCCGCATCGGCGGACCGCGCGTCCGGGCGGGCCGCGCCGGTCGTTCAGCGCAAAGTCGGGTTCGAGTTCGAGACCGGCATTCCGGTCAAGAGCAAGGATCTGATCGGCAACGGCTACAGCAACCTCGGCTATCAGCAGGCGATTTTCGACGCCAACGGCGGCGCCTGGAAGGTTTCGGCGGATTCGGGCGCCATGGAGTTCGTCACCCGGCCGTTCAACGAGAACGCCGGCGGCCGGGTCCAGCTCGATGCGGCGATGACCGAGATGGTCGCCTGGGCCGGGGGGATTCCGGCGGCCGTCGCCGCCGCCGGCAATCCCGGAACCGCGCGCGTCGACAGCGTCGACGAGACGGTCGGGACGACCGCAAATCTCGGCGCCGGTCCGTTCCTGCGCCCGCTGACGATCAGGCTGAACGCGCTCACGGACGCGCAAATCCTCTCGGCGCCGCAGGCGACGGGCGGCGTGCGGCTCGACCAGATCACGGCGCTGGTCGATCGGATGACGACGACGCGGATCAATGCGGCGGCGCCGCAGGCGGTCGGCCTCAACGTCCATGCGGTCGTCGCTACCCCCAACGCCGGCTTGACTCCGGCGACCGTCGCCATCAAGAACAAGCTGCTCGCCTACCAGGGGCAGACCGGCGTCGCGCCACAGAATTTCCCGGATTCGCTGGTCGGCATGAACATCAACGACGCGGTCGACCTGTTCGGCGCCAAGGAAGGCGCGGTCCATGCGGTCGACCTCCGGCGCGGCATGCTGCCGCAACCCAGGCCCGATTTCGACAAGCTGAAGGGATTCCTCACGCTCGTGGCGAGCTATCTGCTGATGGGCGCGCACCAGACGGCGGTCTGGGACTATTCGAAGATCATCGCGCCGCTGATGGCGCGCACGAACTTCTACACGCTGTATCGGCTCCTCGACGCCGACGAGCGGGCGCAATTCACCGCGGCGCTCGCCCTCGAGGCCGCGGGGCTGGCGGGGGCCGGCGGCGCGCGCATTTTCGCCGTCGGATTCCGGCACGATGGCGCGATCGAACGGGGACCGACCCGCGCCGCATGGATCGATTCGATCATCCGGGGCTCTCCCGGCGCGCTGTTCGGACGGAATCCGACCGATCTGATGTCGCAGGGGAGCGGATCGACCGCGTCGGAGAACTCGACGGGGCTCGGCAGCATGGCGCAGCCGGACCAGCGCGTCACCGGCCAGCGCGATCTCGCGGTGCTCGAGCTGCGCAGGCTGCCCCAGGAGGTCCAGCGTCTCGAGTGGCGCCAGATGGCGCTCGACGTTTTCGATCTGATCGTCGCCCTCCCGTGAAGGGCGTCCGAGCCGGGGATTTGATGACCGCGATGACCGATCCCGCCCAGCCGATCTTCGCGCCCGTCGCCTTCGCCGCGATGATCGTGCTCGCGGGGCCGGCGGCGGTCACGCTCGCCGAACTCGCGGATCGGCTGAAGGAGAGTCCCGACGTCCTCGGCGACGCGCTGCGGACGCTGACCGAGGGCGACTATGCGGCCCGATCGCACGGCCCGGAATCGCCGGCGCCGGCCTATCGCGCGACGCCGAAGGGACGGACGGCGTTGGCCGAACACATGCGCTGGCTGGAGCGCAGGCTGACCGCCCAGAAGTGACGGGGCGCCGGCGCCGCCGCCCCGTGGACAGCGCCGGGCGGCGCGGCTAGCCTCAGCCGATCGTCAGCGGGATCGCGGGAGGCGGCGATGGGCGGCTTCGTCGGGGCGGAGAGGATGCGGCCCAGCCGTTCGTCGGCGCCCGACTCGCCGGCGCGCTCGCCCGCCGGCCTCGCCGAGGCGATGGCGGACTCGCCGCTCGGCCGGACCGCGCGGATGATCCGCGACAGCCCGGTCATGCGGGCGCGCGCCGCGACGCTGAGGGGCGCGTACGGTTCGGCGCTCGACCCGCTCCCGGTCCGGCGCGTCGAGGCGGCCGGCGCGGATTCCTCGCCGCTGCAGCGCAAGCTCAAGGTCGCCTCGTCGCCGACGGAATATCATACGTCCAATGCCGCGTCGGCCGCGGCGCCGCCGAGCCAGGCGGCCAACTGGGCCCTGCTCGACAAGGCCGCGAACGCCGCCGAACTCTATACCGTCAAGACCGCCGCGGCGCTCACCGAACTGGCCGAGGGCAAGGACCAGGACGTCCTGCTGCCGAGCCGGCACCTCATCGGCGAACTGCACAACGCCAGCCAATTCCCCGCGATCAAAAGCGACTGGCCGGGCGTTCCGACGATGGTGGAGGGCGAGCACACGATCCGGGAGACCGGACTGCAGCAGAAGGGCAGCACGGCCTTCAAAGCTATTCTTCAGTCCCAGGCGTCCGCCGACCTGCCGCTGGAAAACTATCATGCGGCCTCGCTCGCCCGTTTGATCATCTATCTGACCTTGTGGAACGGATTCCAGGAGAGTCCGAAGCGGGCGAACAGCGAGCATTATCTCCTCCAGCGCGCCGCGAGCATGGTCGCCATCTTCGACAATTACGCCGAGGTCGCCACAGCCGTGTTCAAGTCCGGCATGGACGCCTCATGGTTCAAAATCTGGCCTGCCTATGCGGGCGAGATCGAGAAGGCCTATGGCGCCATGTTCGACCTGCTGGTGGAGGACGCCAGCCAGGAGACGCTGGTCTGCCTCCAGCGCATCCAAACCGCCAGCCGCAACGGCAGCACGACCGTTCCGGCGATGACGACGCGCGAACTCGCAGTGGTCAGAAACTGGCTCAGGGCGATGGTCGAGATCGTCGGCGCGATCCTCACGGCCTCGGCCAAAGGGCATCCCGCCGAAGCAAACATAGCGCTGGAGGCCAAAGCCGCGCGCACCCATGTCGACGCCAACTACAAGACAATGGCCGATTCGGCCACCGCGCACGGCCTGACCAACCCGACGCGCGAACGTTTCATGGCCGAACAGATCGGCGCCGCGCCCGTGCCGTCGCTGATCAAGGCGGGGTCTGCTCATGTCCAACGCCTGCGCAACGCCGGGATCGCGCACGCGACGTTCCACGACGACGCGAACGCTTTCAGGGCCGCCCTGAGGAAGAAGGCGAGCGATCTCTAGGGGCGCGCGATGGGCGGGCGTCGCGGGACCGCTCGCGGCGCGGTGGACAGCGCCGCGCGGCGCGGCTAGCCTGAGCGGATCGTCGGTGGGATCGCGCGGGGGCGGCGATGGACGGCTTCATCAAAGCGGTCAGGGCGCAGCCCGCCCGTTCGCCGACGCCGCACCCGGCGACGCGCGGGCCCGCCGGACTCGCCGAGGCGATGGCGAACACGCCGCTCGGCCGGACGGTACAGATGATCCGCGGCAGCCCGGTCATGCAGGCGCGCGCGGCCGCGCTGAGGGCGGCCTTCGGTCCGGCGCTCGACCCGCTGCCTGTCCAGCGCGCGGCGCAGCCCAACCCTACGGGCCTGCCCGACGGGCTGAAGGCCGAAGTCGAGGCGCGCTCGGGCCTCGCCATGGACGATGTCCGCGTCCACCGCAATTCGCCGAGGCCCGCGCAATTGGAGGCGCTCGCCTATGCGCAGGGGACGGACATCCATCTGGCGCCGGGGCAGGAGCGGCACCTGCCGCACGAGGCCTGGCATGTCGTCCAGCAGAAGCAGGGGCGGGTGGCGCCGACGCTGCAGGTGAACGGGGTGGCGGTCAATGACGACGCGGCGCTGGAGCGGGAGGCCGACGCGATGGGCGCCGAGGCGCCCGGCCCGGCCCGCGCCGGTCCCGCAGGGGCCGACCGGACCGTGCAGCGCAGGGTGCTGCGCCACAAGCCGAACGAGGTCGGCAAGGACCTCGAGGGGGTCCAGGGGGTCGCGGGGGCGCTCGACGTTGCGGTGGATGCGGCCACCGGGATCATCAAGGCCAACCCGGCATTGAAGGGGGCAGACAAGAAGGAGGGCGGCTATCTCGACGCCTGGACCAAGGTCTTCGCGAAAATGCTCGAGGAAAACGCGATCCCCGAGTTTTTCTACGCCCGCTACGGCTACGCGGTCGAGACGATCGCGACAGGGCTCATCGGAGCCGCCAGTTTCGGAACACTGAAGGTTGATTCGCAGGTCTCCGCCGGGGCGACGCGGCCGGATTTCGTCGTCTCCAAGGGAAAGGACCAACTCGGCTGGCTCGACGTCACCAGCGAAAAGTCAAAAGGGCACATCTTCAAGAAGCAGCATAGCGGGTGGAAATCGCGACCTTATGTCGCCGAGATTCTCTATCCCACGCCGGGAGTCTCCGACTTCAGCAAGAGCGGCAATCTTTCTGAAAAGCAGAAAGCCGCGTTGGCGGGAATCGAAACCAAGAACGCCGAAGATGAACTGAACTACGACAATGGGATCGAAGCGCTGGCGATCGTCATCCAGGACGCCCTCGAAGATGAGGCGAAGCGGGCCCAGCTCACGAAGACCGCCACGAAAAAAGTGGTGACCGAGGCGTTGAAAGGGGTGCTCGGCGACGACCTCACGGGGACTGTTGCGGGACAGATCCTCGGACTGGTCGAGGTCATCGAAGTGAACGGAGAAAAGCTTAGCGGCGCGAACTGGGCGACTTGGGCTTTCGAGGGAGGCGGCTACAAGGCTGGACGCCAAGCAATCATCAAATACGGCGCCTCTCTCGCCGGGGAGAAAGAATCCGGAGGGGAGGGAAAGGACAAGCCCGAGAGCAAGAAAGAAAACAAGGACGAAGAGATGAGCTAGCCAGTCCGAGCGGGATCGCCCGGCGGCGCCGGCCCGACCGCTCCACGCGCCCGGCGCCCGCCGCCGCGGCGCGATCGGCCGATCGCCGCCTCACAGGGTCATCACGATCTGCGAAACCGCCGCCGCCGCCCCGCCGACGATCGGCGTGTCGCGCCCCGCGCAGGGCAGCGCCAGCGTGGTCTCGGCGCTCGCCGCATCGCGGCGGATCGACAGGCTCATCGCATAGCGGCCGTTGGGGCGCTCGCGCAGGGCGATCGGCGTCTGCGAGTCGAAAGCGGCGCCGGCGAGCGGACCGAGCGGCATCGGCGCCGGCCCCGAGAAGGCGACGGGCTGCGCCGGCGCGACCCGGCCGGTGACGGCGAGCGTCGCGCCCGCGGCGCCGAGGAAGACGTAGCGCCAGATCGTCGCGCGCGCCTCGAGCGCCACGACATAGAGCGGCGGCGCGGCCGGCGCGGCGCCGCCGGCGGCGAGGCCGGCGAGGCCGAACAGTTCGACGACGCCCCAGGGCGCCGGCGCGGCGGCGTCGGCGAGGTAGAAGGCGAGCGCGGCCGCGCCGTCGATGCGCAGTTCGTAATGGCCCTCGCCGAGCGCGCGCAGGTCGAGCGCCAGCGCGTCGAATTCGCCCGCCGGCGCAGGCCCGGCCCAGACCGTCGCGCCGTCGCGCGCGCGCAGGACGGCGAGTTCCGCGCCCCGGCGCGGCGCGGGGAAGGAATGGGAAAACGCCCGCGTCTTCAGCGCCACCCGCTCGCCCGCCAGGACCTGCGCGCCCGTCGCCGCAGCGCCGAGGTTGCTGTAGTAGGCGACCGAACCGGGCGCCCAGTCGGCGGCGGTATAGCTGGGAAAATAGGGATCGTCGCAGGTCAGCGCGAAGGCGAGCGGCGTCCCCGCGTCGAGGCCGGCGACGTGCAGGCCCGCCTCGTCGAGGCCGGCGTGGATCGCGCCGCCGCCGCGGGCGCCGCGCAGCAGGCAGCGATGGCGGCGCATCAGGCGCCGGCATTCGGCGGTCGGCGCCATCGTCAGCGCGCGCGCGACGCCGTCCTCGAAGTAGCTGTGCCGGCAGGCCAGGGCGGCGAGCGGGCGAAAGGATATCCGCATGAAGGTACCCCGTTCCGGGCGGCGCCGGGCGGCCGCGCAGGCGCAAAGCATGGATCGCGTCACGCGGCGGGTAAAGAAACTTTTTTACTGTGACGTTTTGGACTTGGCAGGAAGCCGAAGTTCGGCATAAGTTGAAACCGCTTCCGTGACGGCGGCGTTTTTGCAAACGAGGGCAGCGCGCAGATGGCACAGCTCAAAACCCCCGCCGTTTACATCAACGAAATTCCCGGATTCACCAATTCCGTCGTCGAGGTCGAGACGGCGGTGCCGGCGTTCATCGGCTATACCGAGAAGGCGACGCAGGGTTCGCGCAGCCTCAAGAACCTGCCGTTCCGCATTTCGGGCATGTCGGAGTTCCTGACCTACTTCGGCGGCGCGCCGAAGACGCAGTTCGATATCGCCGACAATCCCGTGTTCGACACCAGCGCCGCCACGCCGAACCGGTCGTCCTTCGTCTTCACCGAACCGAACGCGCAGCCGATCGCCAATGCGGAGGCCGACACCTATCAGGCGCATACCCGCTATTATCTCTATTATTCGCTGCAGCTGTTCTTCGACAACGGCGGGGGATCCTGCTTCATCGTCAGCGTCGGCTCCTACGCCGACGCCATCAAGAGGGACGATCTGCAGGCGGGCCTCACCGCGTTGATCGCCGAGCCGGTGCCGACGATGATCGTCGCCCCAGACTCGATGAGCCTTTCCCGGCAGGATCACATCGCGCTTTCCGCTCAGATTCTCATGCATTGCTCGAAGCTCAAGAGCCGAGTCGCGATCCTCGACCTGTTCGGCGGCGAGACGGCGATCAACGCGGATCCGAGCCCGATCGACGCGTTCCGCAACGGGATCGGCACGGTGGGGCTCGACTATGGCGCAGCCTACTATCCGTGGATCGAGACCTCGATCGTCGAGGCCGAGGACATCGACCCGAGCTTCCTGACGCCGGCCGCGCTGACCACCGTCGTCGGCAAGCTGAACGACTATGTGAAGAGCATCGCCGACCCCAAGGGCCAGGCGGTGCTGCAGAATTTCGTCACCCATCTGACGCCGGCGCCGGCGCCGGCTCCAGCGCTGCCGGTCGGCGGGGGCGGCGCCAACCCGCCGGCGCCCAATCCTGCGCCGGCGCCAGCGCCAAATCCGGCGCCGGCTCCCGCGCCGGCTCCGGTAGCGCCGCAGCCGCCCCCCGTTACGCCGGTCCAGGCGCATCAGGCGTTGCTGAACACGGTGCCGTTCTACCGGCCGCTGATGAACGCCCTGCTCGACCAGGTGAACCTGCTGCCGCCTTCGGGCGCCATAGCCGGCGTCTACGCCCGGACCGATTTCACCCGCGGCGTGTTCAAGGCGCCGGCCGGGACGAGCATCCTGTCGGCGGTCAAGCCGATGATCGCGGTGACCGACGACGACCAGCAGGATCTCAACGTCCCGCTCGACGGCAAGGCGGTCAACGCGATCCGCACCGTGCCGGGCTACGGCGTCATGGTCTGGGGCGCGCGCACGCTCAACGGCAACAGCCAGGACACGCGCTACGTCAATGTCCGCCGCACGTTGATCATGCTCGAGCAATCCATCAAGGCCGCCGCGCAGGCGTTCATGTTCGAACCGAACACGGCGACCACCTGGGTTTCGGTCGAGAGCATGATCAGCAACTTCCTGACCAACCAGTGGAAGGCCGGCGCGCTGTTCGGCGCGACGCCCGCGCAGGCGTTCAGCGTCGGCGTCGGACTCGGCGTCACCATGACCGCCGACGACATACTCGACGGCTACCTGAACGTGCTGGTCAAGGTCGCGGTCGTGCGGCCGGCCGAATTCATCGTGCTGACGTTCCAGCAGACAATGCCGACTGCTTGAGACAGATCAGAGCCGGCAACCACTTCGGGAGTGATCGATGGCAGACGACGGTTCCGCCCAGGGCAGCACTTGGCCGCTTCCGAAATTCTATTTCTCGGTCGACATCGCCGACGTCGGCACGAACCTGCCGTTCCAGGAGGTCACGGGCCTCGACACCGAGGCCCAGGTCATCGAATACCGCGCCGGCAACAGCAAGGCTTTTTCGACGATCAAGATGCCGGGCATCGTCAAGTCCGGCAACGTGACGCTCAAGAAGGGCGTGTTCGTCAAGGACAACAAGTTCTGGGATTGGTACAACCAGCGCAAGATGAACCTGATCAAGCGCAGCGCGATCACCATCAAGCTCCTCGATCAGGACGCCAACCCGACGATGACCTGGACGCTGACCAACGCCTGGCCGACGAAGATCACCTCGACCGACCTCAAGGCCGACGGCAACGAGGTCGCGGTCGAAACCATCGAGATCGCGCACGAAGGCGTGACGATCGCGAACAAATAGGCCGCGCCGTGGCGCCGTATCCGCTCGTCAGTTTCTACTTCAGCGTCAATGTCGCCGGCACGGGGAGCCCGGACGCCGGCTTTCTCGAGGCTTCGGGTTTCAACGCGGAGCGCGAGATCGAGGAGGTCGTCGAGGGCGGCGAGAACCGCTTCGTCCATCGTCTTCCCACCAAGTTGAAGCACGGCAATCTCGTGCTGAAGCGCGGGTTGGTCGGCCGCTCGACCGCGCTGTTCGAATGGTGCAAGGCGACGATGGAGTCCGATCTGGGCAAGCCGATCCGTCCGCGCGACATCAAGGTGTCCCTGCTCGACGTCAAGGACAATCCGATGGTCAGCTGGGATTTCGTCCGGGCCTGGCCGGTCAAGATGGACGTCTCGAACTTCAATGCGAAGGAGAGCGAGATCGCCGTCGAGACGCTCGAATTCGCATTCGCCTACCTTCAGCGGGGCTTCGTCGCAGGCAACGCCGGCCAGGGTCCCTAGCGGTCCGCGCCGAACGGATCGCTGCGGGCTGCGGCGTCGCCGCCGGCCCGGCGGCAAGGGCGCGACGGTTGGCGATGCGAGATGGGGGGGCACGATGCGTTTGTCGACAATCTGGTGAGCGCCGCGCCGCGGCCGTCCTCCGCGCGGCGACGGCGGCAGGGGCGAAGCGCGTTGGATCGGGTTGACGCGGGCCTTGGCCGCCGGCCGCGTCCGTGAGCGTACAGGAGTATCCGATGCCCGTCGAAATCAGAGAAATCAACATTGGGGCTCAGGTCGTCGACGAGCCGCCGCCGGCCGCGCCGCAGGCCGCCGACACCGAGGCGTTGCGCGCGGAGATTCTCGCCGATCCATGCTCAAGAAATTGGTGGTGCTCGCGTTCGAGGACGACAAGTATCGCAAGACGGCCGGCCGGTTCGAGGCGCAGATCAACCCCGATCGCTATTCCGAATCGCTCGGGGTCGAATTCGACACCAAGCAGAAAGTGAACCCGGTCGGCGTCACCGCCCGATACACCGGCCAGGGCCCGCGCAACCTGAACCTCAGTCTCGTCCTCGACGACACGGGGGTCGTCCAGGAACCGGCCGGTTCGCGAGCGATGAGCGTGGTCGATCGGATCAAGGCGTTCAAGACCGTCGCCTATGATTTCGACGGCTCGATCCATCGCCCGCGCTACCTGCGGGTGCTCTGGGGCTCGCTCAAGTTCGACTGCGTCCTCAACCGCATGGACATCGACTATACCCTGTTCAGCCCGACCGGTCGGCCGTTGCGCGCGCTCGTGAAGGCGGATTTCCTCCACTACGCCTCGGCCGAAAAGACGGAGCTGGAGGGGCGCAAGAAATCGTCCGACCTCACCCATGCCCGGCGTGTGGCGGCCGGCGACACGCTGCCGCTGATGTGCCATCGCATCTATGGCGACAGCACCCTCTACCTCGAGGTCGCCGCGCTCAACAACCTCACCAATTTCCGCCGTCTCGTCGCCAACCAGGTGATCCAGTTCCCGCCGAAGGCCGAACTGCGCGGCGCCGGGGCGAGGCGCTGAAATGCCCGCCGCGCCCAACCTCCAGAATATCGATCTCGTCTCGGCGGTCGTGCTGATCGGGGGCGAGGCGATCAGCGACGCGATCCAGATCCAGCGGATCGAGACGGTCAAGCACGTCAACCGGATTCCCTATGCGATCCTGACGTTCCTCGACGGCAGCGTCGCGCAGGAGACGTTCAAGCACAGCGAGGCCGACACCTTCGTCCCCGGCAACACCGTCGAGATCAAGCTCGGCTACCACGACAGCGACGCCTCGGTGTTCAAGGGCGTCATCGTCAAGCATGCGGTCCAGGTCACGCGCGCGCGCGAGTGCCGCCTCATCGTCACCTGCAGCGACAAGGCGGTCGCGATGACGACGGTGCGCAACAAGACCCAGTTCCTCGGCAAGAGCGACGACGCGGCGCTGAAGAGCCTGATCGAGAGCCACGGCCTGACCGCCGACGTCGCCCGGCTTGGCGGCGAACGCGAGCAGATGGTCCAGTATTTCGCGAGCGACTGGGACTATCTGGTCTGTCGCGCGGAAGCCAATGGCGCGCTCGTCATCGCGGAGGGGGGCGCCGTTTCGGTGAAGCCGCCGGCGTTCGACAGCCCTGCGCTCTCGTTCGGCTTCGGCCTGACGGTCCTCGAGGTCGACATCGAGATGGATGCGCGCTCGCAATACGAGAAGGTCGAGGCGCAGACCTGGGATCCCGCGGCGCAGGCGCTGACCAGCCAGTCGGCGACCGAACCGAGCTGGAGCGGGCAGGGCAACATTTCCGGCGCGACGCTCGCCAAGGTCCTGAAATCCGCGTCCGAACTCCAGTCGGCGGGCCTGCCGACCGGCGACGGGCTCAAGAGCTGGGCGGACGCCGGACTCCTGAAGTCCCGCCTGGCGCGCATCCGCGGCCGCGCCGCGATCGTCGGCAACGGCCAGTTGCTGCCGGGCCAGATGGTCGAGCTCGACGGTCTGGGCGCGCGCTTCGACGGCAATGCTTTCGTCTCGGGCGTCCGGCAGTCGGTCGATGGCGGAGTCTGGCGGACCGAGGTTTCGTTCGGCCTGCCGAACGCCTGGTTCGGCCAGCCGCCCGACCTGGTCGGCCCGCCGGCGGCGGGCGGACTCGTCCCGGCCGCGCAGGGGCTGCAGATCGGCAAGGTCAAGCAGATCCACGACGATCCCGCCGGTCAGCGTCGGGTCAAGGTCTCCATTCCGCTGCTGGCGACCGACGACGACGCGATCTGGATGCGTCTGGCCAGCCCCTATGCGACCTCGGGCGCCGGCGTCTATTTCATGCCGGAGATCGACGACGAGGTGGTCGTCGGCTTCCTCAACGGCGATCCCGCCGCGCCGGTGGTGATCGGCTCGCTGCACAGCGGCGCGCGCAAGGCGCCCTACGTTCCCGACCAGAAGAACGAGACCAAGGCCGTCGTCACCAACAGCCAGCTCAAGCTGATCTTCGACGACCAGAAGAAGTTCATCCGCGCGGAAACGCCCGGCGGCCACTACGTGCTGATCAATGACGAGGACACCTCGATCACCATCAAGGACACCACCGGGAACAAGATGCTGATGAACAAGAGCGGCATTTCCCTGACTTCGCCGGGCGACATCACGATCACCGCGACCGGCGCCATGAAGATCACCGGCGATACCGGCGTCACGATCCATTCGCCGGCGGACGTCAAGATATCCGGACTGAACGCCAGCATGACCGCGGACCTGAAGCTGTCCGCGCAGGGCCAGGTTCAGGCCGAGCTGAAGGCCGCGGCGGGAGAGGTCGCGATCCAGGGCCTCGTCGTGATGATCAATTGAGGAGCCGCCATGCCGCCCGCCGCCCGCGTCACCGACCTGCACGTCTGCCCGATGGCGACGCCCGGGCTCCCGCCCATCCCGCATGTCGGCGGTCCCGTCATCGGGCCTGGCGTGCCGACCGTCCTGATCGGCAAGCTGCCGGCCGCAGTCGTCGGCGACATGGCCGTGTGCGTGGGACCGCCCGACAGCTTTCCCAAGGGCTCGACGACGGTGCTGATCGGCAAGCGGCCGGCGCTGCGGGTCGGCGATATCTCGGCGCATGGCGGACTCGTGCCGGTTGGATTTCCCACCGTCATCATCGGAGGCTAGCCATGGACCAGAGTCGCCCCTTCCTCGGACGCGGCTGGGCGTTCCCGCCGGAGTTCGACGTGCGGTCGGGAAACGTCCGGATGGTCGAAGCCGACGTAGACATCCATCAGAGCCTCGAGATCCTGTTCTCGACCAAGCCCGGCGAGCGCGTGATGGAGCCGGACTACGGCTGCGATCTCACCGCCCATGTGTTCGACGCGATGGACGAGACCACGCTGACCCATCTGAAGACGATCATATCGGACGCGATCCTCTATTTCGAGCCGCGCATCGTCCTCGAGGACGTCGCGTTCGACACGACCGACATCGCCGACGGCGTCCTGCTGATCGACGTCGTGTACTGGATCGAGATGACCAACTCGCGCAGCAATCTGGTCATTCCCTACTACTTCCTGGAAGGAACTCTCGCGCGTCTGGAATGAGCGCATCCCCGGCCTCGTGACCGGCCGGCGCCGGGACGGGACCATCGATCGACAACCAAGCCCAGAGTTCTGCGAACGACAGCGAAAAGGGCCAGGAAATGGAGCGCGGCGAGATACGCCAGAGACCGCACAGCTGGCAGAGCGGCCGCTGGATGGCGGCGCTGGATCCTGAAACATTCCGCCTCGACGAGCGTCGGCTCGTCGAGCTCATCGCGTTCGCCAACCGCTTCAGCAAATTGCTGCCGTTCCCGGGCGAACCCGGCGACGCCCGAGGCTGGGAGCCGTTCTTCACCGGCGACCCCGCGCGGCTGATCCCCGGCGACATCAGCTTCATCATCGCGGAGATCGCGAGCGTCGATGCGAGCGGCGAATATCTCGACGCGGTCGGGCGGCTGGCCGAAGTGCGGCAGGATACGCTGCTCGAGCCGATCCACCATTCGCTGAAGCGGCTCAATCGCTGGCGCGACGGTCTGGCGCTGGCCCGGGTGCGCAAGGGCGAAAAGAGCGTCGAGCGCGCCCTCTATGCGGTGGTCGAATCGCTGATCGAGGGCGACGACAAATTCGGCACCAGCGATCTGCGCGTGCTCGTCGGCTGTCTCGACAGCAATGGCCGCAACAAGGACTATCCGCGCTGGAACGAGCTGAGGAAGGACGATGGAGTCGACAACGACTACTGGAAGCCAGAGCCGACCGGGCCGGAGCGCAATCCCTTCACGCCGCCCGGTCCGCTCGAGATCTACGGTCTGTTCAACCGCACGACCAGGGTCATCGCGGAGCGGGCGGAGGTCGAGCTCCAGGCGTCGCTGGAACAATCCGACCATGCGCCGCACGCCGCCCTGATGCTGAGCTTCCTCAGCCTGTTCTCGCGCGTCCAGGCCGATGCGAACCGGATCACCGGCCGGCATCTCGACTACTACTTCCGGACGGTGCTGCGGCTGTCCGAGCGGCCGTCCGAGCCTGACCGGGCCCATGTCTATTTCACGCCGGCGCCGCAAGCCGCTCCGTTCGTGCTCGAACGCGGCGCGCAGTTGAGCGCGGGCAGCGACGCGACCGGTGCGCCGATTCTGTTCGGACTCGACCACGGCGTGGAGATCAGCGCCGTCGAGGTCGCGCGGGTGGCCTCGCTGTATCTCGAGCGGACGCAGGGCGACGGCGACGCGCCCGGCGCCGTCGCGTCGATCCTGGCGCGACCGGTGGCCAATTCCGAGGACGGGTTCGGCGCGCCGCTCGCCGATCCCGCCGCGGGCTGGTCTCCGTTTGGAGTCGGCGCCGACCGCGGCCCCGCGGAGAATTCGGTCCAGGCCGAAATCGGGCTGATCATCCGCTCGCGGTTTCTGCTCCTGCGCGCGGGCGCGCGGCGGCTGACCGTGACGCTGAATTTCGCCTCGGGCGCCGCGCTCGCCCGGAGCGTGCGCGACTATGTCGCCGCGACCCGGAAGGCGCTGAGCGGCCCGGCGGCGCAGGCGATCCCCGACGAGGCGATCGTCGCCTCGGCGTTCCGGTTCACGCTCGAGGGAACCGCCGACGATCGCCGGCTCGAAGCGGCGCCGAACCTGTCCGGGATCGCCGACGGACGGCTTGCGTTCGTGTTCACGTTCGATTCGGCCGCGCCGCCGCTCGCCGGTCCGGCCCAGCCCAATGCGCCGGGCGCACCGGTCGCCTTTCCCGCGCTTCGGATCACGTTCAACCCGGCGAGCGAAACGCGCGTCTTCGCCTATAGCCATTTCCGCGGCCTGCGGATCGCCGCGGTCGGGCTCGATGTCGCGGTCAGCGGCCTTGCGCCGCTGACCTTGCAGACCTCGGCCGGCGCGGTCGATGCGAGCAAGCCCTTCCTGCCGTTCGGCCCGCTTGCGCCCTGCGGCGCGTGGCTGGTCTTCCACCATCCCGATCTCTTCTGGAAGACGATCGACACCCTGACGCTCAACCTCCAGTGGTCGGGCCTGCCGGCGCCGCCCGATACGGTCGAGGCCGTCTACGCGGGCTATGCCGGCGGGCTGACGTCCGAGAGTTTCCGGGGATCCCTGAGCGTCCTGTCCGACTATCGCTGGACGCCGGTCGCACCCGCGGGCGCGGCGCAAGGCGATTCGCCCTCCTTTCCCCTGTTCGACTTCGATGGGAACGGCCTCGCGCAGCCGACGTCGTGGTCGTTCGGCCTCGCCGCCTTCGCGGCGGCCGCGCCACCGGCCCGGGCCTTGGTCTACGATCAGACGTGCAGGGCGGGTTTCTACCGGCTCACGCTGACCGATCCGCCGATGGGCTTCGGCCAGCAGGTCTACCCAGGTCTCCTGACCTCGACGGTGATGCAGAACGCGGCCGCTCCTGACAGCAAGCCGAAGCCGCTCCCCGCCGCGCCGATCGCGCCGACGGTCGCCGCCATCGCCGTGGACTATGTTTCCCGCGCTGAACTCGCCGTCGAGCGCGCGCCGACCGGCAAGGATCCCGGACGCGACGAAGGCGTCTACAGCTTCGGCCCGTTCGGGCTGCGGACCGACATCGTCGATTTCCTCGCCTTCCCGGACTTCGGGGAGGACGGCTATCTGCTGATCGGCGTCGCGCGTCTCCCCCCCTCGCGCGCCGTTTCGCTCCTGTTCCATGTCGAGGCGAGCGCGGCCGATTGTTTCGTCACGGCGCGGAACAAGGCGGACGAGACCGGCGCCAACCCGGTCCTGAAGCTTCGCTATTTCTCGGGTCTCGCCTGGAAGGAGTTCGCGGCCTCGAACGTCACGCAGGACACGACCGAATCGCTCAGCCGTTCGGGAATCATCGGCCTCCAGCTTCCCCTCGACGCCGCCGGGTCCCCGGCGCCCGGCCTGGAGCAATTGATCTGGCTGCAGATCTCGGTGAACCGGCCCGGACATTACGGGCGCATCATCGACATCCGTTGCCAGGCGGCGACCGCGACGCGGGTCGGCGCGCTGGCCGCCGGCGCGGGGTCGCCGATCCTGCCGCCGAACGCGATCACCGGCCTGGTGCGCAAGAACGCCAACATTCTGGCCGTCGTTCAGCCATTCGCCACCGAGCGGGGCCGGCTCGCGGAAGACGAGCGGCAGTTCCGCATCCGCGTCAGCGAGCGCCTGCGTCACAAGCAGAGGGCGGTCCTGCCGCGCGACTACGAATCGCTGATCCTCGAGAACTTCCCCGGCATCGGCGACGCCAAATGCCTGACCCGCGAGGAAGCCGGCTGGTACGGCGCCCCCTCCGGCGACGTCGTGATCGTCGTCGCGCCGCTGAGGATCCGGGGCGCCGGCGTCGCCGAGCCGCGCGCCCCCGAATATCTGTTGCGCGAGATCGGGGCCTTCCTCCTGGACCGATGCCCGGCGTCGGTCGAGCGGATCAGGGTCCGCAATCCCGAATACGAGCCGGTCCGGGTCTCGGCCTGGCTGGATTTCGGGCCGGGCGGCCGGGCCGAACTCCTCCAGCAGGTGCGGCGCGCGGTCGATCGTCGCATCGCCCCCTGGCGCGAGGATGAAACGCTGGCCCTGCCGATCGGCGTCGGACAGGTCGATCTCGCCGATCTCCTGACCGTCCTCGGCGACCTCGATTGCGATCCCGAAGTGCGCGGTCTGTCGCTCGCGCATTTCTATCGCGATCCCGCGCCGTTGACCCCGCTGGAGAGCCAGGCCGTGGTCTTCAACCGGGTGCGGGATTCGGCGCGGCCTGGATTCGACCAGAACAAGCGCATGCCATGGTGGCCTTGGTCGGTGCTGGTTCCCGCCGCCGATCACCGCTTCCAGCTGCTCGACGGGCCGACCGGCATCGACGTGCTCGGCCTCGAGGACGACTTCGTGGTCGGCTGGAGCGCCCACGACGCCTACCGGCCGCCAGCGAAAGCCGGGATCGGCAATCTCGAAGTCGACGTCGATCTCCTCGTCCAGGCGGGAATCGGCAACCTCGCGATCCAGGACGATTTCCTGGTGGGATGAAACGCCGGAGGATTTTTGTTTTTCAGCGGTCGTCTCGGTAAGTTCAAGTTCACCCTGGTCGGCTTCGGTCCTTCGTCCGAGCCCGGCGCGTCAAGGAAATCTCCGTATGGTTCAGAGCAGAGAGCAGTTGAAGCACGCGTTCCGGTCCGGCGCGATTCCGACGGCGACCGATTTCGCCAATCTCATCGATTCGCTCGCCCATGAGGACGAGGTGTCGCCGCTCCCCAAACAGATCGAGCAGCTCAGCGCCAGAACCAGCGCGGTCGAGCAGAAGGCGCTGATGCCGGCGACGCTGCTGGTCGACGCCGACGGCGCCTGGAAAGTCCTGAAATCCGGCGTCGACTCGATCCTGGCGTACGAGATACTCGCCCATATCGAAAAGACCAAGACCTCGCCGTTCGCCGCGGTGACCCATGCGATCGCGGTGATCGGCGCGACGCGCTCGCGTCCTAACGTGCGGCAGACGCGATCCTTCTCGCAATGGCGCTGGCCGTGGATCCTGGCCGCGCTGACCGTCGCAGC
Organism: Roseiarcus sp.; assembly: GCA_050013915.1. Taxonomy (GTDB): domain Bacteria; phylum Pseudomonadota; class Alphaproteobacteria; order Rhizobiales; family Beijerinckiaceae; genus Roseiarcus. Next base: position 37,032 of record JBEKEI010000016.1, on the reverse strand, counting down.
GCTGGTCTGCATCGCGATCCTGACGCGGCTCATGCTGAGTGCGTATATCGACGGCGCGCTCGCCGCCCCGGCCGCCGCGGCCGCCGCCGATCGCGCGCCGGCGATCGTGGCGGGCCTCGGGCTCCTGTGCCTGATCGGGATCGCGGTCGGCCTGATCGTCCGCGATCGGCGCGCGATCACGATCAAGTGGCAGTCGACCGGCCGCTGGTTCGATCCGCAACGGAAGTTCGATCTCGTGATCCGCAGCGGCTGCGACTACGGATCGAAGACGCAGAAGGTTCAGATCAACTGCCAGATCACCCGGCTGTGGGCCTAGCCGGCGCCGCGTCGCGCAAGCGCTAGGGTTCGCGCCGATAGGGGCCGTCGGGGATTCCTCAATGCCGATCGGAACGATGGACAACGGGCTCGACTATGCGACGCTGTTCGCGGCGGGCCTGCGCCTGACCCAGATCATGTCGGCCGATATCTGGACCGACTACAACCTGCACGACCCCGGCGTCACGGTGCTCCAGCAGCTGTGCTATGCGCTGACCGACATCGGCTATCGCGCGCAATGGCCGGTCGCGGACCTCCTGACCCTGCGGGAGGAGCCGCCGCAGCCGGACCGTGCGAACGCGTCGAATCCCTCGGGGCAGCGCGAGAGCCCGCTGTTCACGGGTCCCGAGATCCTCACCTGTGCGCCGGTCACGGCGCGGGATTTTCGCAGCCTGATCTATTCGCAGGTCGAGGACCTCGAGAACGCCTGGTTCCGCAAATCCGCCGATTCCAGGGGAATCCAGGGCCTGTACGACGTCGACGTCCAGCTCTACCGGCCGTTCGTGGGCGATATCGCTATTCCCCGGGGCGACGTCATGCGCCTCTACATGCGGACGCGGCCGCTGTGCGAGGACGTCGGCGAAATCCGGATCCTGAAGTCGCTCCCGATCGCGATCAGCGCCGACATCGACATCGACGCCACCGACACCGCCAACGACATCGCCGCCAACATCTTTTCCCGCCTCGAGTCGAACCTCATCCCGGCGCCCTCGTACACCTCGATTCATGTGATGCGCGAGGCCGGGCGGCCCTATGACGAGATATTCGAGGGGCCGGCGATGAATGTCATGATCGACAACGCCTCGCCCGACCAGCGCCCGAGCCAGCTCGCGATCGCGGAGTTCGCCAGGATCGCCAGAGGCGCGGGCGGCGTCGTCAGAATCCGCAGGCTCGGTCTGCGGGCGCAAAGCGACGGCCTGCAGGATTCCGATTCGATCATCCAGTGGGATTCCGACGTCGTGCCGACGATCAGCGTGCCGTCGACGCTCCGCCCAAGGGAGGGCGGCGCCCCGGATTTCGTCCTCAGACAGGCCGGCGCCCCGCAGAATCTGGACGTCGAACGCGTCATCAACAACATCCTGCACCGCAAGTTCATGGACCGTCAGGACGTTCTCTCGACGACGCGCGCGATCCGTTCCGATCCCTACAACGAGCCGCCGACCGGAGTTTTCCGCTCGCCCGAGGTCTACACGTCGATCCGCGAGCAATTTCCGATGATCTACGGTCTGGGGCGCTACGGCGCCCCGCGCGACTTCCTCGTCTCGAAGCGGCCGGTCGTCGCCGACCGGCGCGCCCGCGCCGTCAAGATCAGGCAGCTCGAGGCCTATCTGCTGCTATTCGAACAGGTGATGGCGAATCATCTGGCCCAGCTCGCCAATATTCCGCTGCTGTTCTCGCTGAGCGACGCGGCGAGCCGGGCGACCTATTTCTGGCAGCCGCTGGAACCCGACCGGCGGGACGCGCAGGCGCCCGCGACGATCGGCGATCTGCTGCCCGCCGACTATCCGCGCAGCCTGAGCGCCCTCGTCGAGAAGCACGACACCGCGATCGAGCGTCGGCAGCGGCTGCTCGACCATCTGCTGGCGCGCTTCAATGAAGGCTTCGAGGACAGCGAACTGGATCGCGCCTGGGAAGCCGGGTGCACGACGGCCGACGACATCCGCCAGATGAAGAGTCGCCGCAATGCTGTGAAGGCCGAGTTCCTGCGCGACTATGTGTTCGTCGGCGGCTTTCGCGGCGTCGGCCTGGATTATTCCCCTGCTGGCGGCGCGGAGCGGTTGGCCGCCGAGCCGCGCGCGTCCGAATCCGACCAGCAGGATCCGGCATCTGTGCAGCGAACCTGCCCCGGCGCCGGGCTCGAACGGCGGGTGAAGCTGCTGACCGGGATCTCCGAACTCTATGTCGTCGAACACGTTCTGCTGCGCAATCGCCTCGACGTTCTCGACGCCGACCTCGCCGACTTCTACTCGCTCAAGCTCAGCGTCGTCTGCGCCGATTCCATCGGGGGCCAGTCGGCGCTGCGGCCGCTCGTGGAGCATGCGGTCGAGGACAATTGTCCCGCGCATATCGGGACCTTTTTCGTCTACCTCGCGGAATCCGAAATGATTGCTTTCAGGACCCTCTACGCCGATTGGCGCAGCGCCTGCGCGCAGGCCTTCGAACGAGCCGGCAGCCCCGACTGCACGGCTCTCGACGGGCGATCGCGCGCGCTGCGGGAATTTCTCAGGGACCCTCGGCGCGGTTCCCCATCGTAGGGGCGCCGCGACCCGGCGCCGCGCGGGCTTGGGCCCGGCCGCGCCCCGAGCATCCCTGCATCGCGAGGCCCTAGGGATGTCGAACCATGTCGTTCATCGAATCCGTTTCGATCTGAGGGTCGGGTCGCGGCCGCAGGCCGTGCGCGCGCAGGATGCGGTGAGCCGGTTCGCCGCGGAGGCGTTGCCGGCGATCCTCGACCAGTGCCTCGCCGGACTCGCCCCTGACGACCGCGTTCTGGTCTTCGACCGGATCGATCTGCAGATCGGCGCCGTGCCCGAGCGGGAATTCGCCGAGCAGCTGCCGTCGCGGTTCGCCCGGGCGCTCGCCGACGCGCTGTTCGCCGCCCGGCACGCGCGCGCGACCGGCGAACCGACGGCGGCGCACGAGACGCCGCTCGCCGAGCGCCGCCGCCAGCGCCTGTTCGACTTCCTCGATTTCGGCCTGTTCGCGGCGCCGGCGGATGCTTCGGAACCCGCCACGCCCGCGGCGCTCCTCGACGCCCTGCTCGAAAGCGAGCCGGACATGGTCGGATTCCTCGCCGCCTGGTGGCGCGACCGGCCGGATCTGCGCGTGCGCCTGGCGCGCCAGTTTCCCGATCCGACGCTCGGCCGGCTCGTCGGCGCCGTGTCGGAAGCCGGCGCGCGCGTCGCCGCCGCGATCATGGAAGCGCTGACCCGGGCGCTCGGCGACGGACCCGCCGCGCGATCGAACGGCGCGATCCGCGCTGCGGCCTGGGAGCGGATCCTCGGCGCCGCGATGGAGGGCCGGCCCGCGCCCAGCCTCGCCGATCTCGCCGGCGCCGTGCAGAACGCCGCCGCCGGATCGGGCCGGGATCTCCGGGCGGTCGGATCGGCGCTGCGCGCCGCGCTCGTCCGTGCTGGCGCGCCCTCGCCGGCCGATTTCGAGGCCGCGGCCGCGCCGGGGCGCGATCCGGGTCGCGCCCCGGCCGGGCAGGGCGATCGGGCGCATGGAATCGCGACGGCGCGAGCGGCGCGCGAAGTCGAGGCCCTGGCGCGGGGAGCCGGGCGCTCCGCCCGGGCCCCTTGGAGCGAGGCTGCGGCCGCCGTCGCCGCTCGCCTGCGGGCGGCGGGCGCGCGCAAGGACATGATCGATGGCCTCGTCGAGCAGGGGCCGCGGCGGTTTCTGCCGCGCGTCCTGGGCGCGCTCGTCCCGGCCGTTGCCGGCTTCGTCGAGACGGTGCTGATCGCGGTCGCGGCGGTCGAGGACGAACTGTCGCCGCCGCGCGCCGACTCTCGCGGCGCCTGGCGGCTCGCTCTCATGCTGGTTCTCGAGGCGGGCGGCGCGCCTCTCGATCTCCCGGAATTCGTCGCCAGAATGGTTGCCGGCATGGCCGCGGCGCGATCCCTGCCGCCGCGGGCCTATCTCGATCGCCTCGACCAGCGCGCGCGGTCGCAGGCGGGAACCGCGCCGCGCCACGCGCCGCTCGTCGAAATCATCGCGGCGATCCGCGCTTCGGCGCCGGCCGCGCCCGCGCGGGTCGAACCCGGTCCCTCGCCCGCGGCGGCGGCGCGCGAGGCCCGGCGGCGGAACGACGGCGAGGCGGGCTTCCCGGCTGGTCGCGAGGCGCCCGGCCCGGTTCCGGGCGGGACGGCCGGGTCGCCGGCCGCGGCCGCGCGCGACCGCGCCGCCGCCGCGCGCCAGCCCGATCGCGACGCCGAAGCGGTCGCCCGTTTCCTGCGCGGCGCTGCGCTTCCCGCCTCGCCCGATTGGCCCGACGAAGCGGCCTTCCTGCGGCGCGTCACGGCGATGGTGCGGTCATGGCGGGACGACCGGCTATGGTCGGCCTGGCGCGAACCGGCGGCGGAGGCGGGCGTGCGGCCCGGTTTCGCCGCGCGCCTGCGCTGGCTGTTCGGCGCGGTCCACCGGGAACTCGGCGCCGGCGCGGGCGCCGAAGCCGCGCGCGGGCGGGCGAGCGGGGACGATGCGCCGACGCCGGCGGGAATTCGATTGCTGCGCCACCTGCGCGGGGAGGCCGAGGCGAGCGACGACGCGCGGCGCTCGCTGCGCGCGATCGCGTTCCGGACGCTGGCGCGTCCCGCGGCCGATTTCGACGCGCTGCTCGCGCTCGTCGCCGCCGATCCCGACGCCGCGCCGGACCGGCTGCTCGCGCTGTTCGCGCGTCCGCCGCCGGGCGCGGCCGCGGCGGCGCGGGCGGACCGCTCGCCCGGGGCGGCGGAAGCCACGGCCGCGCGCGGCGGGGAATCGCCGGGCGCGTTCGACCGCGAAATCGCCGTCCTCGCGCATGTCGTGGCGTTCGACGACCGGCCCTGGTGGGACGCCGCCCGGGCGGGCGCGACGATCCAATCGGCGCTGTTCGACCCGCTGGAGCGGGACCCGCGGGCGACGCTCGCCGCGCTGCGCGGCGCCGCGCGGCCGCGGCTGGCGCGCGCGCTCGTGCGCTACGCGCCGATCGGCGCGTTGCGCCGGCTCGTCGACCAGCTCTCGCCCGGCCTCGCCGAGCCGTTCATCAGGTTCGTCGCGATCGCGAGCGATCGGGCGCGCGCATTCGGCGCCGATCTGGCGGAAACGCCCTGGCGGATCGGGGTCGAGACGCTGCTGTCCGACCGGACCGAGGGCCGGTTCGACCGCTTCGTCGAGGCGATGAACGCGCGGATCGCGCGCGAGCCCGGGCTCCCGCGGGGCGCGGTCGAGAGCCTCCTCCGCGACCCCCCGGCGGCGGAGCGCCGCCCGCAGGCGACGCCGTCCGCTCGCGAGGCGGGCGCGCGCGCCGGCGACGAGGCCGCCCTGTTCGGGGCGCCGATCCTGTTCGAAGCGGCGCCGCCGGACCCGCTGCAGCTGCTGCGCCATCTCCTGCGCTATGGCAGCCTGCCGCCGGGCTCGGCCGGCGTCGACGCCCTGGAAGCCCGGCTCGACCTGGCGTTCTCGACCTCGCCGACCGCCGCCCGACGCCTGATCCTCGAGGCCATCGGCCGCCCGTTGCCGCGGCGAAACATGACCGCGCTGCTGTCGCGCTCCGCGCTGCGCCGGATCGGCGAACTCGTCGTGTTCGGCGACAATGGACTAGCGCTGGAATTCGTCAGCGATCTGTTCCGCGCCGGCGCCCTGCCCGAGCCTGGCTCGGGCGCAGTCGTCCACGAGGCGCTGTTTCGCGCGGCGGCGCGCATGGGCCGGGCGGCGCAGCCGCAGCCCCTGATCCGCGAGGTCCTCGCCGATGTCGCGGCCTTCGAAGGGCGGGACGCGGATGCAGCGCTCCGCTCATGGCGCGCCGCGCTCGCCCGGCTCGTTCCGCCGAGCGCGGCGGCGGTTCGGATTCTGCGCGGCCTGGAGGCGGCGCCGGTCGTCGCGCGCCGCTCCCCGCCGCGTGCCGCCGCCCCGCGGCGGACGCCGGGCGAGGCCACGATTCCGGTGGCGAACGCCGGAATCGTCCTGCTCGGGCCGCATTTCGGCACGCTGTTCGACAGGCTCGACCTGCTCGACGGCGGGACGTTCCGCGACGCTGCGGCGCAGGCGACCGCGATCGACCTGCTGCGCCATCTCGTCTTCGGCGCCGTCGAGACGCGGGAATATGAGCTGGCGCTCGACAAGATTCTGTGCGGCATGGAGCTCGGCGAGCCATTGGCGGCCGGCCGCGAACTCGGCGAGACCGACCGCGTGACCTGCGACGGCCTGCTGCGGTCGATCACCCAGAGCTGGACGCCGCTGAGGAACTCCTCGATCGCGACGCTTCGGGAAGCCTTCCTGCAGCGCGAAGGCCTGCTGAAACGGGACGCAGAGCAATGGATCCTGAAGGTGGCGGCAAAGCCCTACGACATGCTGCTCGACAGCATGCCCTGGCCGTACAAGCTCCTCAAGGCGAAGTGGATGCGCAGTCTGGTGCGGGTGGAATGGCGATGAACGCCGCGCTCGCGATCGAGGCGCGTGCGCTGGGACGCGCGCTCGCCTGGCTGGGCGCGGTCGTCGACGCGAGCCTGCGGCTGCGCTTCGGCGGCGAGCTGGCGATCGCCGACGTGCGGGAGATCGCCGCCCCGTCGATGGCCGGCGACGGATCGGTCTTTGCGGAGTTCGTCACCCGCCATGCGCTCGCGTTCGACGAACTGCTCGTCCTCTGTCTGGCGCTGGCGCCGCATCTGCGCCCGCAGCTGCTCGACCCGTTCCTCGTCAAGAACCCGCTGACCGATCGCATCTTCACCGAATTCGGCGGCGTCTACGACCGACCGCAGGACGGGTTCCGGCCGACGCTGCAGACGGCCGCCTTCATCCTCGCCGACACGGACCTGACGCCCCGGCTCGCGCTGCTGCGCATGCTCGACGGCGATCATGCGTTCCGTCGCGAGGAGGTTCTCCGGCTCGACGCGGTCGCGTCGGCTTCGCCATTCTCGACCGCGCTCGAAACGGAGCCGGCCGCGCTGGCGCGGCTGACCGGCGGGCTGATGCGCAAGCCGCCGGTCGGCGCGAATTTTCCCGCCCGCCGCATCGAAACCGAGCTCGAATGGGACGATCTGATCCTCGCGCCCGCCGCGATCGAGGAACTCGACGCGATCCGGGCCTGGCTCGAGCATCGCCACGCGCTGCTGCGCAATCCGCGCTTCGCCCGCTCGATCAAGTCCGGCTACCGGACCCTGTTCTACGGCCCGCCGGGGACCGGGAAGACCGCGACGGCGAGCCTGATCGGCAAGCTGACCGGACTCGACGTCTACCGCGTCGATCTCTCGATCGTCGTCTCGAAATGGGTCGGCGAGACCGAGAAGAACCTCAGCGCCATCTTCGACATTGCCCAGACCCGCGAGTGGATCCTGTTTTTCGACGAGGCGGACGCGCTGTTCGGACGGAGGACGGCGACGGCGAGCGCGAACGACCGTTACGCCAACCAGGAAGTGTCCTATCTGCTGCAGCGGATCGAGGACTATCCGGGATTGGTGATTCTGGCCTCCAACCTGAAGAGCAACCTCGACGAGGCGTTTGCGCGCCGGTTCCACTCGATGATCTACTTCGGCATGCCCAGCCAGAAGGAACGCGCGCGATTGTGGCGCAAAATCCTGCCCGAGCCGGAGATCCTGGATCCGGCGATCGACGTCGAGGCGCTCGCCACGGAGTTCGAGGTCAGCGGCGGGGCGATCATCAACGTCGTCCATTTCGCGCTGCTGATGGCGTGCCGGCGCGGCGATTCGACCCTCGCCCTGCGCGACCTCCATCGCGGGATTCGACGGGAATTCCTCAAGAGCGGAAAGACGGCCTAGTGGCGTGCGTCACACGAGTTGCGGGGCTTTCGCGCCTTCTCCCTCCCCCACAAGGGGGGGAGGAAAATCCGCGGGCCACGCCAATTTACCGGGCGCACGCCACGAGCCCCGCAGGCGCGGGCGGCGCCCGCAGATCCGCCGCCGACGCGGCGCGCCGGAGACGAAACGACCGAAGGGATCGCCATGATCGACAAAGCGCTCGGCTTCATCCTCGATCGCCTCAACGCGGCGCTTCAGCACCAATTCCCCGCCGGCGAGCCGCATGCCGTTTCGGCGGCCCTCGGCGGCCCCGCCTCCGCGACGGTGGACAGCAAGATCGTCCTGACCATCGCCAATATCGAACGCGAGACGGGAACGCAGTCGCCCGTGAACGTCCGGCCCGACGCGACCGGCTACAACCGGACCTCGCCGCCGCTCAACGTGAATCTCTATATTCTCGTGGCGGCCAATTTCGGCGACAATTACGCGGAGGCGGTGAAGCTCCTGTCGGGGGCGCTCGGCTTCTTTCAGTCTTCGACCGTGATGACGCCGACCAATTCGCCGGGCTTTCCGGCCGGCCTGGAGCGGCTCAGCGTCGAACTCGTCAATCTGAGCCTGCAGGAACTCAACAGCCTGTGGTCGATCCAGGGTTCCCGCTACCTGCCCTCGTTCATGCTGAAGCTGCGGACCGTGGCGATCGCCAAGGGCGAGATCGTCGCGCGCGCGCCCGCGATCACCGGCGTCGACACCGGCAAGTCATGAGCGGCGCTGGCGGCGCGGAATTCAGGGCGTCCGGGGCCGGACGCACGGCGTCGCGCGCGGCGGGCGCGCTCTTGATATCCGATGGACAAGTAGCTACGCTTTCACGCGGCCAAGGTACGGGCTCGCGACGCCGAGGAGGCCCCGTGCCGATCGGCGCGCGACGAGCCTGGGGCGGAGACCAGGATGTCCGGCCGGCCATCAGCGCGGCATCGCCGGAGCTTCGCCCGGCGCAGGCGTCGGCGTCGCCCAGACCTGCCGGAACTCCGATCGCGGCCCGAGCCCGCGCCGTCGAAGCCGTCGGGCTGGCGCGACCTCGGTCGAACCCTTTCGCGCCGACGATTTCTGCAACGGGGATTCTGCGATGAACGAACATGGACAGGACTCGAAGCGCGACGCCGGCAGCGCGGAAGACCAGAGCAAGCAGGCGGCGCTGGAGGCCAAGCACGCCGCCCTGCACGCGAACAAGGCGAAGGACGCCGCGGCGATCGCCACCGCGGAACTGGCCCGGCGCCGGGCGATCACCGCACATGCGGCGGCGCTCCAGGACGCCGAACGGGACCGCGAGCAGGCGCGCGCCGAGCGGGAGCGCTTCGTCCAGCTGCTCGACGGCGCCGGCAAGGCGCGCCGTCATTGCCAGAATGTGCTGAACGAGACCAACGGGCAGGTCCAGGCGGCGACCGATCATTTCGACAAGCTGAAGATTGCGCTCGACCAGGCCGACGCCGATCTGAAGGCGGCGAGCGCGCTCGCCGCGGTCAAGAACGACGAATTCGCCGCCGCTCTGAAACGCGAAACCGACCTCAAGACCCAACTGGCCGACCTCGAGACCGCCCACGAGAAATTCGAGCTGGCGAAGGCGGCGGCCGACGTCGCGCTCGCCTCCGCGCGCTCGGACTACGCGCAGGAAATCGCGAAGATCAAGAAGGCCGCCGCCGATCGCGACATGGCGAACTTCGGCGCCTGACCGCCGCTCAGGATCGCAGGCGCGCGCCGGCGCGCCGGGCGGCGTCGGGCTGGCTGACAGGAGCAGAGCGTGACGGCGGAACCGGGCGTATCCAGGCCGGGCCGGGCTGCGCCCGCCAAGAGATGGGGCGCGTTCGGCTACGTCGCATTCACGACGATGTGGGTCGCCAACGAGATCGCCAGCCTCGGCACGGCGATGTTCGACACCGGCTCCCGCTGGCTGATGACCGACCTCAGCGCCGATCCGATGGTGGTCTCGCTGATCCAGGTGGCGGTGACGCTGCCGATCTTCCTGTTCACTTTGCCGGCGGGCGCGCTCGCCGATATCGTCGAGGCGCGGCGGCTGCTGATCGTCGTCGAGAGCGTCAACGCCGCGGCGACCGCGATCCTCGCGGCGCTGGTTTCCCTCGGCCTCGTCACGCCGGACGCGCTGCTGCTGACCACCTTCGCGCTCGGCGTCGGCGGCGCGCTGAGCGCGCCCGCGTGGATGGCGATCACGCCGCTGCTGGCGCCCGGCGAGGCGCTCGCGGGCGCCATCGCCGCCAACAACGCAGCCTTCAACATCAGCCGCGCAATCGGCCCCGCGCTCGGCGGCATCGTCATCGCCCGACTCGGGATCGCGGCGCCGTTCTGGCTGTGCGCCGCCAGCGATCTCTTCAACATCGCCGCACTGCTGTGGTGGCGCACCCCGCCAAAATCCATCCAGGGCCTGCCCGCCGAGCGATTCACCAGCGCGATTCGCATCGGCGTCCGCCACGCGGCGAACAATCGCCACCTGCGTGCGACCCTGGTCCGATCGCTGGGTTTCTTCCCCTTCGCCAGCGCCTACTGGACGCTGCTGCCGCTGGTTGCGCGCAGCCAGATGACCCAGGGACCGCAGTTCTATGGCGTTCTGATGGGCGCTCTGGGCGCCGGCGCCATCGCCGGCTCGTTCGCGCTAAGCGGGGTGAAGGCCCGATTCGGCCCCGATCTCGGCGTCGCGCTGGGCGCGCTCGCGACGGCGGCTGCGCTCGCGCTGTTCGGCGTCGCGCGCGGCCCGGCGGTCGCCATCGGCGCCTGTCTGATCGCCGGCGCGTCGTGGACCGTGGTCCTCACCAATCTCTATGTGTCGGCCCAGGTCTCGCTGCCCGACTGGGTGCGGGGACGCGGCCTGGCGATCCTGCTGACCGCGATATTCGGCGCGATGACCGTCGGCAGTCTGGTCTGGGGACAGGTCGCGAGCGTCGCCGGATTGTCGACGCCCCATTTCATCGCCGCCGCCGGCGTCGCGCTGGCGATTCCCCTGACCTGGCGCTGGAAGCTCCAGACGGCCGCCGGACTCGATCTGGCCCCCTCGATGCACTGGCGCGCGCCGGTGGCGACCCAGAGGATCGAAAACGATCACGGGCCGGTTCTCGTCACGGTCGAATACCGCCTCGTCGCCGAAAATCGCGCCGCTTTCGCCCGCGCGGCCGATGAACTGGGCCACGAGCGCAAGCGCGACGGCGCCTTCGCCTGGGGGCTGTTCGAGGATCCCGCCGAGCCCGGCCGCTTTCTGGAGACGTTCCGGATGGATTCGTGGCTCGAGCTCATGCATCAGCATGAACGGGTGACCAACGCCGACCGCATCGTCGAGGATCAGATTCGCCGGCTGCTCGCGGAAAAACCGCGCCTCAGCCATCTCATCGCCGTGCGGCGCGGCCGCCAGAGCGCGGGCGCGGCGGAGCCGGGACCGGAGGGCGACGACCAGCGGCGGTGACCGGATCGGCCGTCCACCGCCTTGTCGGCGCGGGACAGGACGAATTGCGCCAGTTCGAGGCGCGCTCGACCCGGGGTGAACGGTCCTGGCAGGCCGTCCTGCGGGGGCGGGCGCGGATCGGCCCGTCCTTCCGGCGGCGCCGCCCGCCGCTCCCGGCCGTCATGCCTCGTTTATGCTGATTTTCAGAATTTCTGGTGGACAGGGTCCAGCTCCCGGGATATAGTCCACAGATTGCGAGGACGCGGGCGGTGGCGCGGGGCGGCGATGGGGTGGGAACGGCGACTGGAACTCGAAAGGGGCCGAAGGGGCCGATCTTTGTCTAACTCCCAGGGCGCCTCCTGCTTCAATATCGAAGAGCGGGCGCCGAGGCATTCCTCGCGGTCGGCGAGTCCAGTTCGTTCGTGGCGCCATTCGTCTTTGCGCCATCGCTGGCCCCCGCCGGGCCCTCCGGCAGCCCCGGGGAGCGCGGGAGCCTCGGGGGGTCAAACTTCCGGCCTCTCGCAAGCCATTGAAATACAAAGAGATACCATGGAGCCCCGGCAATGGGAGCCCGGCAATAAGAGACTTCCAAGGACTTCCAGAGACTTCCAAAGACTTCGAAAGACTTCCAAAGACTTCCAAAGGTTTCCAAAAATTTCCAAAAGTTTCCGCCGGCCTCCGGGCCCGGGCGACTCGGGAGGGATGGCGGGCCGAGTGCGCCGATCGGCTCGGCGGCGCCATTCGGCTTTGTTCCACCGCCGACCGCCGCCGGGGCCCCGCGAGCGCCCGAAGAGCAAGGGCTTTCTTGGGAGTTGCAAATTGCGCTCGTTTGGCCGCAAGCCTTTGAACCAGCAGCAGGGGGCAGAATAGAATGCCTTCACGGGCTTTCGTTTCGGGACCGCATCCCTTCGGATTGATCGAAACGAGAAATCAAATCCGCAGCCCGCGTCCGCAAGCCCGGCGTGAGCGCGCGCTCGCCGGGCCGTCATGCGCGAAACGCGAATCCGGCGCGGCGATGAATTTCCGGTCGGGCCGGACTATCTGTATGACATGCCGACGCTGCCGGCTTGTTCGCGCCCGGGTTCCGCGTCGTGGGCGTCCGCCGAAGCGTTGAGGAGGCGCGTTCCTTGTTCGTCACCCCGGTCCCCGCTTCGTCGGGCCTGTTTCATCCGGCGGTCGCCGCCTGGTTCGGCGCCCGGTTCGGGGCGCCGACTTCGGCGCAGGCGCGGGCGTGGCCGGCGATCCAGGCGGGACGCCACACGCTCGTGGCGGCTCCGACCGGCTCCGGCAAGACGCTCGCGGCCTTTCTCGCGGCGATCGATTCGCTCGTGCGGCAGGGCGTCGAGGGGCGTCTGGCCGAGGAGACGCAGGTCGTCTATGTCTCGCCGCTGAAGGCGCTTTCCAACGACGTCCAGGGCAATCTCGATCTCCCGCTGGCCGGCATCCGGCAGGAATTGCGCGCCCGCGGCCTGCCGGAGTTCGAAATCCGCGCCTGGGTCCGCACCGGCGACACCCCGACCGCCGAGCGCGACCGCATGCGCCGCCGGCCGCCGCACATCGTCGTGACGACGCCGGAATCGCTCTACATCCTGCTCGGCTCGGAATCGGGCCGCAGAGCGCTGGCGACGACCCGGACAGTGATCGTCGACGAGATCCATGCGCTGGCGCCCAACAAGCGCGGCGCGCATCTCGCCCTGTCGCTCGAGCGCCTGGATGCGCTGTGCGGCGGGCGCGTTCAGCGCATCGGCCTGTCCGCGACGCAAAAGCCGATCGAGACGGTCGCCCGGTTCCTCACCGGCGGCGCGCTCGACTGCGCGATCGTCGACGAGGGCCATGCGCGCGCGCGCGACCTCGCGCTCGAGCTCCCGACTTCGCCGCTCGAAGCGGTGATGTCGGCCGAAGTCTGGGAACAGGTCTACGACCGGATCGCCGGTCTCGCGCAGGCTCACCGCACGACGCTGGTGTTCGTCAACACGCGGCGGATGGTCGAGCGGGTCGCAAGGCAGCTTTCGGAGCGGCTCGGCGAGGAACACGTCGCCGCCCACCACGGCAGCATGGCGAGGCATCTTCGGCTCGACGCCGAGCAGCGTCTGAAGCGGGGCGCGCTCACGGCGCTGGTCGCGACCGCCTCGCTGGAGCTCGGCATCGACATCGGCGACGTCGATCTCGTCTGCCAGATCGGGTCGCCGCGTTCGATCGCCGCTTTCCTGCAGCGGGTCGGGCGCTCCGGCCATGCGGTCGCCGGCATGTCCAAGGGCCGGCTGTTTCCGCTGTCGCGCGACGAACTCGTCGAATGCGCGGCGCTGCTCGACAGCGTGGATCGCGGCGAACTCGATCGGCTGCGGGTCCCCGAACAGCCGCTCGACGTTCTCGCCCAGCAGATCGTCGCCGAGGTCGCGGCGCAGGAATGGAACGAGGACCAATTGTTGGCGCTTATCCGCCGCGCCTGGCCCTATCGCGCGCTGTCGGGCGAGGATTTCTCGGCTGTCGTCGGCATGCTCGGCGACGGCTTTTCGACCCGGCGCGGCCGGCGCGGCGCGCTGCTGCATCACGACGCCGTCAACCGCATGCTGCGCGGCCGGCGCGGCGCGCGGCTGACGGCGCTGACTTCCGGCGGCGCCATTCCCGACACCGCCGATTACCGGGTCGTGCTCGAGCCCGAGGATCAGGCGATCGGCTCGGTCAACGAGGACTTCGCCGTCGAGAGCATGGCCGGCGACATTTTCCAGCTCGGCAACAGTTCCTATCGCATCAGGCGGGTCGAGCGCGGACTGGTGCGCGTCGAGGACGCGCGCGGCATGGCGCCGACGATCCCGTTCTGGCTCGGCGAGGCGCCGGGCCGCAGCGACGAGCTTTCGCGCTCGGTGTCGCGGCTGCGCGGCGCGGTCGCGGCCTGGCTGCGCGAGGGCGCCGATGCCGGCGGGATCGTCGAGCGGCTGGCCGCACGGCCGGGCGTCGGCGCGACGGCCGCCGCGCAGCTCGCCGACTATCTCCTCGCCGGCCATGCCGCGCTGGCTTGCCTGCCGACCCAGGAGGAAATCGTCCTCGAGCGCTTCTTCGACGAAGCCGGCGGCATGCAGCTCGTGATTCACTCCCCGTACGGCAGCCGGATCAACCGCGCCTGGGGCCTGGCGCTGCGCAAGCGTTTCTGCCGCAAGTTCAATTTCGAGCTCCAGGCGGCGGCGACCGAGGACAATATCGTGCTGTCGCTGACGACCGCGCATAGTTTCGAGCTCGGCGACGCCGCGCGCTATCTGCATTCGGCGAGCGTGCGCGGCGTGCTGATCCAGGCGATGCTCGACGCGCCGATGTTCGCCACGCGCTGGCGCTGGGTCGCCGGCGTCTCGCTCGCGCTGCCGCGCATGCGCGGCGGCCGGAAGGTCCCCCCGCAGCTGGCGCGGATGGAGGCCGAGGATCTGATCGGCGCGGTGTTTCCCGATCAGATCGCCTGCGCCGAGAACCTGGTCGGCGAACGCGAGGTTCCCAGTCATCCGCTGGTCGATCAGACGATACGGGACTGCCTGACCGAGGCGATGGACATCGTCGGCCTCGAGCGGCTGCTCGGGCGGATCGAGGCGGGCGAGGTCGGCGTGACCGCGCGCGACCTCACCGAGCCGTCGCCGCTGGCGCTCGAAGTTCTCTCGGCCAAGCCCTACGCCTTCCTCGACGACGCGCCCCTCGAGGAGCGGCGAACCCAAGCGGTGATGAGCCGGCGCTGGCTCGATCCGCAGAGCGCCGCCGACCTCGGCCGGCTCGATCCCGCCGCAATCGACCGCGTGCGCGCCGAAGCCTGGCCCGATCCGGTCGACGCTGACGAGGCGCATGACGCGCTGTCCTGGCTCGGCTTTCTCGCCGCAGGCGAAGCCGCGGGCTGGCGCGAGCGGCTCGACGCGCTCGCCGGCCAGGGCAGGGCGATCCTCGTGCACGGGCCCGGCGCGGAAATCTGGATCGCCGCCGAACGCGCGGCCCAGTTTCGGGCGCTGTGGCCGACCGCCGGCGCCGAACCGGCGGGGGAGCGCGATGCGGCGCTCGTCGAGATCCTGCGCGGGCGGCTCGAAGGCCTGGGTCCGGTGACGCCCGGCGCGCTCGCCGCGCCGCTCGGCCTCGGGCCCGACGGGATCGCCGCCGCGCTCGCCGCGCTGCAGGCCGAGGGCTTTGCGATGCGCGGACGATTCACGCCCGGCGTCGACGCCGACGAATGGTGCGACCGACGGCTGCTCGCGCGCATCCATCGCTATACGGTCAACCGCCTGCGCGCCGAGATCGAACCGGTCGCCGCCCGCGATTTCCTGCGGTTCCTGTTCGCCTGGCAGCATGTGACCGCCGAGACCCGGCTCGAGGGTCCCGACGCGCTCGCGGCGACCGTGCTGCAACTCGAGGGCTTCGAGGCGCCGGCGGGGGCCTGGGAGAGCGAGATCCTCCCGGCGCGCGTCGCCGACTATGAGCCCGCCTGGCTCGACGACGAGTGTCTGGCGGGCCGCGTCTCATGGGCGCGGTTGCGCCCGCGTGGAGCGTCCCAGGACGGCGTCGAGCGGACGGCTGCTCCCATCCGCACGACCCCGATCGCGCTGCTGGCGCGCCGCCAGGCGCCGCTCTGGCGCGCGCTGTCGGCGGGCGGCGAAGGCGCTCGCCCCGGAGGCGGCGCGACGGCCGTCGCCCAGTTCATCGCCGGGCAAGGCGCCTCATTCTTCGACGACATCCTCGCTGGCGCGGGCCTGCTGCGCTCCCAGGTCGAGGATTCGCTGGCCGAACTCGTCGCGCTCGGCCTGGTGACTTCCGACAGTTTCGGCGGCCTGCGCGCGCTGCTCGTGCCCTCGAGCCGACGCAAGACGAGCCCGGGGACGCGCCGCCGCCGGAGCGCCGTCGCCCATGGCATGGAAAGCGCCGGCCGCTGGGCGCTCGTGCGCGCCGTCCGGACCGGGCGCGAGGCGGGCGCCGAGGCGGTCGAGCATGTCGCGCGCACGCTGCTGCGCCGCTACGGCGTCGTATTCTGGCGCGCGCTCGAACGCGAGGCGGGCGGGCTGCCGCCGTGGCGCGACCTGCTGCGCGTCTACCGTCGGCTCGAAGCGCGCGGCGAAATCCGCGGGGGCCGCTTCGTCGCCGGCTTTTCCGGCGAGCAGTTCGCGCTGCCGGAGGCGATCGGCCTGCTCCGCGCGAGCAGGCGAAGCGACGGATCCGAGGAATGGGTTTCGCTGTCGGGCGCCGATCCGCTGAACCTGATCGGCGTCCTCACGCCGGGACCGAAACTGGCCGCGCTCGCCGGCAATCGCGTCCTCTACCGCGACGGGTTGCTCGTCGCTTCGCTCGCCGGCGGGCAAACGCAATTTCACGCCACGCTCGACACCGCCGGCGAATGGCGGGCGCGCAAGCTGCTGGCGCGCGGACCGGCGCCCGCGCCGCCGGCGGAAATGCGCGCGGGCTGACGCGCCGGTCCCCCCCCCGGGTGACGCCCGCGACTCTTGCGCGCCGCCGAGGGCGCGAGGTACGTCCCGCGCCAGGGATTTCATGGCGCGACGCGAACCGCGGCGTCGAGTCCGATCCCGCGCCGCGCGTTGACGATATTTGCCCCGACTGCTACGCAAATGCGGATCGTTCATCGAAAGTCCGACAGCTCGCCTGGATGACTGAGCCTTGGCGCCATCGATCTACCTGATCAACCCCGCCGAGCGATCTCCGGGCTACCATAGCCTGGAAGTGCTCGAAGCGTGGGGAATCGCAAAGGCGGTCAATTTCGCCGATCTGTCCACGACGACGATTGCAGCGCTGGTTCCGCGCGATTGGGGCGTGGCGATCTGCGACGAGCGGATCGACAGCGTCGATTTCGAGACCGGGGCTGACGTCATCGGCATCACCGGCAAGGTGTCGCAGCGCGACCGGATGATCGAACTGGCCGCCGCGTTCCGCCGCCGCGGCAAGCTCGTCGTGTTCGGCGGTCCCTACGTCACCCTGAACCCCGAGGATCTCCGGCCGCACGCGGACATCGTCGTGCGCGGCGAAATCGAGGGGATCGCCGACCGTCTGTTCGCCGATATCGGCGCCGGCCGATGGGACAGCGACTACGAAGGCGCGCGGCCCGACCTCGCCGGGAGCCCGATCCCGCGCTGGGACCTCTATCCGCGCCGCGCCGCGCTCACCGCGCAGATCCAGACCTCGCGCGGCTGTCCGTTCGAATGCGAGTTCTGCGACGTCATCCAGTACCTCGGCCGCAAGCAGCGCTGGAAGGAGCCCGACCAGGTTCTCGGCGAGCTCGAAGTCCTCTACAGCCTCGGCTATCGAGGCGTGTTCTTCGCCGACGACAACTTCACCGTGGTGCGCCGTCGCACCCATGCCCTGCTCGCGCGCGTCGCCGAATGGAACCGGACGCGGCCGGCGGGCCGCATGCGGTTTTCCACCCAGGCTTCGATCGATCTGGCGCGCGATGACACGCTGCTCGACCAATGCGCCGACGCCGGGCTCCGGATCGTCTTCGTCGGCATCGAGACGCCCAATCAGGACAGTCTCGCCGAAACGCTGAAGCGGCAGAACATGCGGGTCGACCTCGCCGCCGAGGTCCGGAAAATCGTCCGCGCGGGCGTCATGGTGACCTGCGGCATCGTCGTCGGGTTCGATCACGACGATCTCGCGATCTTCGACCGCCAGGCCGCCTTCATCGAGACCTTGCCGGTCCCGGCGATTTCGCTCAGCGTGCTCGTCGCGCCCTTCGCGACGCCGCTCTATGCGCGGATGCTGGCGGAGGGTCGGATCGTCTCCCACGGCCGCGTCGGCGGGGGCGAATTCCTCGAAGCCAACTTCCGTCCGAAATTGATGACCGGGGCGCAGCTCACGCAAGGCGCGGCCTGGCTGCTCGACCGGATTTACGCGCCGCGGGCGTTCGAGCGCCGGCTCGAGGCCTTTGTCGAGGCGAGCCCCGAACGGCGCGCCGACGCCGAGGAGATCGGATTCACCCGGCCGGAACTGCTGCTCGCCGAACGCCTCGGCCGCTACGGCGCGGACGAGGCCGCTCTCGTCGGATCGTTCGCCACGCTCGCCAGGACGCGTCCCGACCTGCGCGCGCAATTGCGCTATCTGCTGCTGTTCTACTGCCAGATCCGCTTCCTGCTGGAATATCACGGGATCGCCGATCCCGTTCAGGCCGGGGAGCGCGCGCATGCATGGGCCGCGTCCGGCGGCTAGCGCCGCGCCTCGAGTGGGCGCGCCCTATGCAGACTCCCTCGTCGGCGCGGGCGCCCAGTCGAAGCGGAGGATGCAGGACCCCCGCTCCACGATGCGCCCATGGCCGGCCGCGCCGAGGTCGTCCCCGTGCGGGGCGACCCGGATCGCCAGCCGGTCGCCGCTCGGCCGACCGGCCGCCGCCCAGCATCGGACGAGCTCGCGCAGGCTGTGGGCAAGATCTCCGGCGTCCCCATAGGCGCGGCACGCCAGTTCGATCGAACCTTCCGCGCCGAGGCTTTCGCGATCGCCGCCGCGAACGGGCGCGAGCACGGCGAGCCGGCCCTCGGCGAACAGGCCGATCGTCGCCGCGCCGGGTTCGGCGCCGCCCGCAAGGTCGGCGAACGCGGTCGGCCCGTTCGCCGCGGCGAACTGCAGGAGCGTGACGCAGCGCTCGTCCGTGGTCGCCAGCCAGGCGTAGAGTCCGGAGCCGATCTCCGCGGCGCGCGCCGCCACGCCAGTCGCGAGGTCCGACCATGGGGCGCCCAGACAAGAGCGCAGTTGCGCCGGGTCGAGCGCGCGGTCGTCCGACGCCGCCGAAAGTCGCTGGCCGGGGTCGAGCCTTATCCACGACCGGCTCCAGACGTCGTTTGCGCCTCGCTGCGGCACGAAGAAGCAGTCGACCACCGACGCCGAGGACAGAGTCCGGCCGCCGGCCGGCACGAAGGCGACCGACTTCTGGACATTGCCGCTGAGCACGATCGGCAGCTGCAGGCGGCCGTCCCCGGCGAGCTGCCGCTGCCAGTGCGGGGACACGCGATCGGAGGCGCAGGTCAGAACGATGCGGTCGTAGGGCGCGCGTTCGGCCCAGCCAAACTCGCCGTCGCCGCAGACGACATGGACGTTGCCGGCGCCGGTCTCGGCGAGATGCCGTCGGGCGGCGTCGGCCAGGCGCCGGCTGATCTCGATAGTGACGACTTGCCCCGACGGCCCGACGAGATCGGCCAGAAGCGCCGCGTGATAGCCCACGCCCGCGCCGATTTCGAGAACGCGCTGGCCCCGCCGCACCTCGAGCTGTTCGAGAACCTGGGCGACGAGCGAGGGCGGCGTGAGGCAACTCCCCTCCATCCGCGCGATGCGCCGGTCCCGATAGGCTTCCGCAATCGCGATGTCGGGCGCGAAGAAATGACGCGGCACGTTCCGGAAGGCGCGCTCGACGCCGTCGGTGCGAATATGGCCTGCTTCGACGAGCCGGGTCGTCATGAGCTGGCGCATCAGCTCGGCGTAGCCGGAATCGCGCGCCATCGGGCGCCCCGTCATGGCGTCGCCTCGGCCGGGGGACAACCGAGCGCCAGCGCGAACAGCTGGCGCCGCGCCATCGAAGGGCCGAATATGTAGCGCGCCGCCGCCGGCTGGAATCCGGCGAACGCGACGCCGGCCAGCCCCTGGTCGATCGCGGCGAGCCAGGCCGTATGGCATGCGGCGCCGGCGCGCGACAGCAGCAGGCGGTAGCCGTGGTCGCCGTGGCGCGCACACGACGCCAGCAGGTTGCCGGAGGCCAGGAGCAGCGCGGGCGCCGCCTGGAGGCCGCGCTGCAGCGTCACCGAACCGCGCGCGCCGCGCTCGGGCGGTTGCTTGACGAACCGGAACGACTCGCCTTCGCGAACATAGACGCCCGGCTCGAGCCCATCGACCGACCAGGCGACCAGAACGAGCTCGATGTCGACGCCGCCAGCATTTTCCTCGGGCCACAATTCGCGGTCGGCGGCGATTCCCGCGTCGACGCTCGCGCCGATGGCGCCCGCCGGAACCGGGCGGGACGAAAAGGTCCGCACCGATTTGCGCGCCTGCAGCACGGCGTCGACGCGCGCGGGCGACAGCGGCGCCGGCGCGCGCGCCGCCGAACCGGCGCCGAGCCGATGGCCGCGCAGCGCGGCGGGTATTTCCGCTTCGGCGGCCCCGGCGGCGCCGATCCGACTCGCCTCCAGGAGGTCGGCGACGAGGGCCATTCCGATCCGATTCTCGCTCACGCGAAGGGCTCCTGCGTGAGCGCCGCGACCGCGGTCACCGGCTCGGCGCCGAATTGGGCGCACAGGAGATCGCGAATCCGATCCTCGTCCCAGCGGGAGGCAACGCTCGGGCGAAAGCCGAGCGCGCGCGCCACGAACCGCAACTGCCCCAGCGCGCATCCCGCGTCGAGCCCCGCCAGACGGTAGGCGTTCGCCTGATATTTCCGGCTGACTCGATTGAGCGCCGCGGTGAACAGCAGGAATCCTGCGGCGTGTTCCGAGAACCGCGGCGGCAGCGCGGCGAGGAAGCCGTCATAGGCCTCAGCGCCGCCGAGGATCGAGAGCCGGTGCTGGGCGGCGCCGTAGAAAAAGAGCCCCGTCTCGAGCCCGACGACGTCGCGGACCGCCCAGTAGAGCTGCACTGATCCGAGATTGCCGCCAGTCGGCGCCCATCGCGTCCCCTTGCCCTCGGCGGATTTGCGCAATCCCGCGATCCGCTCCGAAATCAGGGCGACCTCGCCGAGCGAGAGCCGCGGCCCGCCGGGATTGCCCGCCGCGTCCGGCGCGCCTGACCCACCGAGGCTCGGCGCGGCGGGCAGCGCGATCGTGGGCAGGGTCGGGCGCTGCTTCTCGACCCGCTGCAGCGCGATGTTCGAGGGAACGTAGTGGATTCGATGGGCGCGCGGGTTCAGCAGGTCGGGCGGCGCCGCTTCGACGAATTCCTCGTAGACGAGCGCCGCCGATCTCGGGGCCGACCAGGGTTCTCCCGACGGCAGCGGACAGCAGGTTGGGCAACCCGATTGGCGGGCGACGAATTCGGCGCCTGGACGCGGGTCGCCGGTGGCGAATCGGCAGACGAACCGCAGCGCCGGGATCGCCCCGACGCGCGACAGGAAGTGGACGACGTTTCCCGCCGCCAGTCCGAGAATGAGCGCGTCGATTCCCGGTTCATCGGCCGCGACTCCGGTGTCGTCCGCCGCCACGCCCGCCAGGCGCGCGCAGCGCCAGCAGGCGCCCGCCGCGCCCTGGAACACCGGCCCCAGTTCCCGGCGCTCGCGCGAGACCCACATCCACGGCGTCTCGATCCGTCGGCAGAGCCGGTCGACCTCGGGCGCGGCGTGCGCGTCGAGGACCAGCACGATCGCATTGGCGCCGTCGCACGCGGCCCAAGAGGCGAGGGTCCGGACGGCGGGCGCCGCAGATTCCAGGCGACAATCCCCGACGCCGGACCGCCGCAGCAAGTCGCTGAGATCCGCCGCGAACCGGCCCTCGCCGACGATGAGGGCCTTCGAGCGATCGAGCCGCGCCCTCGCTTCGGCGCCGTTCGCATTGACCGCCGTCGAATCGGTCGCGCGCGACAGAAACACATCCGCTTCGTTGCGGGGCGGCGGTCCGCCACCCTCCTCGAGGAGCCCGCGCGTGTAGAGGAGCGCCACGGCGGCCCGCACATGGTCCACGGGCGCGTCGATCCGGCGCGCGACGCCCTCGACATCCGCCCGCCCGTCGAGGGCCGGAAGGAGCCGTGGCAGCAGATCGACGGTGGCACGCCCGGTGAGGTACTGGCGCTCGGCGGCGCCTTCGATCAGCAGGCCATCGCGCACCGCGACGAGGCAGAGGCCTTCGCACAGCTTCGGCCGCCCTGGAACGACGATATCCGGGTCGGTCGCGACGGCGCGCGCCATGGAATCGGCGGTGACGAGATCGGTCATTCGCGCCGCCCTTCCGCTGTCGCCGGCCCGGCGACCGAGCTTCCCCGGGCCAGCGGCGCGAGGCAGGCGAGGATGGGGTCGTTTGTTCGGCCGGCGGACTTCGCGTCGCAGAGATTGCAGCCATGGACGCCCACGACGTGGTCGAGCGCGATCTCGTTGCGCAGGGTGTTGTAGAGCAAGACGGGCGAGCGCCGATCGTCGCTCGGCGTCAGCCGACCTTCGATCCAGCTCGTCAGGCCGGCGGCGATCGTCACATGATGCGGTAGATAGCCGCGCACGCCTTTCTGGAAGTCCTTCGCATAGTCGCCCTGCAAGGCCACGGACAGTTGGGCGTTGCCGTCGTGTTGCAGCCGCCGAAGCCCGAAACATTGGTAACAGGGGGTCCGTCCCGGCGCGATTCCGGGCCCGACCCTGACCCAGGGATGTTCGGCGACGACGGCGATCCAAGGCCTGCCGGCCTCGTGGCACAGCCTGTCGAGCAGGCGGGCGACGTCCTGCCGCTCGCGCCAGGATGCAAAAACGACGAGGCTGCTGCTGGACACCGTCGCCGCAAGTCTCCGTCTCAGATCGGCGACGTTCGCGGGCCCTTCGAGGTCGACGGAACTCCAGCCCCGGAGGACGGCCGCCATCGATCGGCCGAAATCGCCGCAGGTCAGAATGCTGCGCTTCATTTCATGCAACTCGACCCTGGCGACTCAAGTTCGGCTCCGCGCGGTCGGCCGCCCCCCCCGCGATCAGATTCCCGGCCGTCATGGAAAGGGCTGCGGCCAGGGGTTCAGATCGGGCTCCGCATGAACGGTATGTCCCATCGCGGCCGGCGCGTCGAACAGGCGGGGATGGCCGCGATACTGAGCCAGCGGGCGGAACGTCAGCGGCTGCAATGCGGGGATGATCACCCGCACGACCGAGAGTCCGGCCGCCTCGGCCTCCCGGGTGGTGAGGTTGACCGCATAGGCGTCCATCCCGCGTTCGTCGAGCCTGGATCGCAGCGCGTCCAGCGCGTCTTCGGGGCGCTCGACGAGGGCGCGAGGAATCGCCTTCGCCCGCGTGTCGACCCCTTCCAGCAGGAAATCGAGGGCGTGCCGACGCTCCGGCCGCGCCATATAGACCGCGCCGTCGAGGACGTTGGCGAAGTCGGCGATTTCGTCGGGAGGCGCGCCGGCGCCCTGAACCGCGATCCTGGCGACGCAGGATTCCGTGACGGCCTTGTCGACGGCGTCCTCTATGGTCACGCTGGTCGAACAGCCGACGAGTTGGGCGATCCGCGGGTCCGCCGGCGCGACCGTCACCGTGTACACGGTGGGGACGCCGAGGTCGGAGGTGGCGTCGAACAGATGAGTCCGCACCTGATTGCGTTCGCACCACGCCATGATTTCGTGGGCGGCGGCGGGAACGGCGTTCGGATCGAGCGGCGGCAGGCGGAGCCGCTGAAGCCAGGTCAGGGCGACCGCGTCGCGTTCGATCACCTCGCAGATCGCCGCGGCGAGCGCGGTGCGAATGTCGGTGTGGGCGGCGCAACCCGTCGAAATCTGAAGCCAGAAGCGCTCGCTGGGAAGCGGATGCATTCGCATGAACGCCATCACCGCGGGCGCAAAGACGCGCCGGCCCGACCGCAGTTCGACGCACTCCACCCATCGCATCGGCGCGCGGCGATCGGGAGGCGGCACCCGGCAGCGCGGATCTTCCAGCTCGCGCGCGGAACTGCGCGGTACGGCGTCGAGATCGATCGCGGCCGAGCCGAGCTCCGAAGCCGAGGCGGTCACGATTTCATGACCCGAATACATGCAGGTGGCGTAGCGCTCGACGGCCTCGGCGATGGCGATGCTGCGTGCGATACGGTCGTCGAACGACCGCCCGGTCGCGCTGGGGCGCATTTCCTGATAGGCGCCATGCGCGCCGAGAAGACGCCCCACATCGCCAAGGAATGCAGAATAGACCTTCAGCCGGGGATGGCCGAACGGCGGCTCGAGCGCTCTGGTCGACGAAACCAGCCCCCCTCGACCGGAGACGACGCGGTCGACGCATGACGGCCATATCGGCGGCGCTGTCGACCCCCCACCGTCCGCGCTTTCCTCATACACTCTCGCTGGCTCCCCCGTCGTCGCCGCCACCGTCGGGGCCGCCATCGTCGTCGCCGTCATCGTTCTGGGCGATCGCGCCGTCGCTGGAGCCGTCGCTGTCGCCGCTGGCGACGCAACCTGCTTCGCACAGGCACGTATAGCAAAGGCATCGGGTGCCGCCGCCCGCGTCGCAGACCGCCGTGCAGTCCCAGCAGGTATAGCATTCCTCGCCCGGTGGAAGCCCGCATTCGCAGAAACACTCTTCCGATCCGACGACCTCGTCGCCAGCGGAGAGTTCATGAGCGGCGAGGTCGAGTTCGGGTCCAGCCATCTTGCGTCTCCATCCCCTCAGACGGGTGATTCCTCGATCGGCTCTTCGGGCCTCGAAGAGCTATGGCGCCCTGCCGCGCCTGCCGCGCGCCTGTCGCGCGGCCGATGCCGCGCGTCGCCGGAGCTCGGCGAATTTGGCGATCAGGTCGTTCTCGTTGGCGACTGGAAAGTAGTGCATCGGCACGAAACGGCGGATGGTCCGCAGCGGCGTCTCGCGGCCGCCGATCCTGATCTTGACTTCGCCGCCGCCCAAGCCGTCCTCGAGATCGGCGAAACTGTTGATGGGAAATCCGATCGGCGAGACCTTGCGGACGACATGCAGCATTTCCTCGGCGCCCGGATAGAAGCGCAGGATCTTTCGCAGATGGGCCAGATCCTCCGGGCCGATCGCCGAATGCTCCCGCGCGTGCGGTCGTCCAGTTCCATGGATTTGGTCGCTCACGTTGTTCCTCCGCTGTTCGCGACGGCCTTGCGGCCGCGGTTCGCCGACGGCGCGTGCGCGCCGGAACGATTTCGGATCGTCCAGCCGGCTCGCCGTCTCCGATACGAAGCCCCTGTAGGTGACGAGCGCGGGCTCGCCGCCGAGCCGCTCGATCGCCGCGCGCATGCTCGAATTGGCTTCCATGACGACCGCCGACCATTGCGACAGGCCACGGCGCCGCGCTTCCTGCAGCGATGCGCTCAAGAGCGCGAGCAGCACGCGGCCGCGGGAGAGCTGCGAGCCCAGGCTCGCCAATCCGGCCTCGGTCGCGCGCACGCACAGCACCTCGACGCTTCCGAAGCTCCGCTCGGACCAGATGGGATGGCGGCGGCACGAGACCAAGGCATAGCCAATGGGCATCGGGCCGGCCTCCGCCAGGACCAGGAACGAATTGTTCGAACCGAGCGCCCGCTCGCAAAAGCCGCGCTGGGCCTGCCACGAGGATTCCAGGTCGCGCAGGCTTCCGAGCGAGCGCGTCCGGCCTCGCGCCTGCAGCATTGTGTGATGTTCGTGCAACGAGGCCCAGACCGGCCGCAACTCGCTCAAGCGGTCCGCCCCGACCAGCGAGATCGACAGCGAACGCGAGCCTTGGCGACCAACAAGCCGGGTGTCCACTCTCACATCCCCGCCGCGCGCCCCGGAATGCCAGAGGCCGATTCGAGTCTCGGGCAGCGCCGCAAGCGCGGCTCACGGCGCCTCCGACGCGGGGTTCGTCAGTTCGACGGCCGCTCTCGAACAAGCTGACGAGGAACAGAGTATGACCCCAGCCGTTCCACCCCGCCACCACAGTCTCAAGCCTACAGACGGCTCGAATCGAAAGTCAATCCCTACAGGTGAAATACGCGGCGGCGTCCGATTCCCGAACGAGAAACGCACGGTGGACCAAGCGTTCGCCGGCGGCGATCAGGCGTCCCGTCGCCGCGCTGCGCCAGCAGGCGCGACTTCGATCGCCGGTCGCAGATACGGCGACTGCGAATCGCTGAATGGGCCGATCGGAAGCTTGCGATAGTAGTTCGTATCGCCCGCGCGCCGGCTATATTCGACGCTGAACCGCCCGACGGGTCGACACCCTTCGAGCCCGCCCGCAAGCGCCTCGCGCAGCAGCCTCGGCGAGAGCAGCTTGACGCCCTTCAGAATCGATCGCGGCGGCAGTGGCGCGACCGTCGTCCGCGGGCCGTCGGGCCGAAAGCAGGGATCGACGATGCAGACCGGATTGGACGCGTACAGCCCACGATTGCGGCAGTGCCACAGCGCCCGCTCGACGCCTTCGTCGCAGGGCGGCAAGCCGTCGCGCGACGACAGCACGAGATCGATGTCGGACTCCGCCCTGCCGGACTGAACCCGCGAACCGACCAGCCAGATTCGAAACGGCTCCAGTTCAGGCGCCGCCCGTAACGCGTCCAGGAGACGCCACATCGCGGCGTCCGAAACCGACCCGATCCGCCGGGCGCGCGGACCGAACAATTGCCTCTGCATGCGCAGCAGGCTGGGCGTCGCGCGCCATCCGCGCCATGGCGCCTTCGCGCGGCCCGCAGTCATGCACGCACGTCCTCGGACTGCGTTCCCTATGCGGTCCGCCGCGAAGGGTACAGGGCGCTGACGGTCATGCCGAGCGGGCCCCCGCGAACCTCGAAGCGCAGCTCCGTCGGCCCGCGCATGCCCTCGATCACGACACGTCCGGACGCCCCGCCGCCCGGCGCGAGGCGTTCGGCGAGGCGTTTCAGACGTCCCGGCCGATCGATCGGGACCCCATCGTAGCGCAGCAATATGTCGCCGCGCGCCATGCCGGCCTTTGCGGCCTGGCTGCCGGGGCCGATATTGGTGACGACGACGCCGCCGGGACGGCGATCGCGGTCGGGACGCGGCGAGGGACGACGCGGCCCGGCTCTTCGGCCCGGATCGCGCTCGATCGGCGCGCGCAGCACCCGCGTCAGCGCGACGACGACGGGCACCAGTTCACCCGGCACCTCGACGAGCGCGGACCTGCGCCGATCGTGCGCCCGCGCTTCCTCGACGGTCCGGATCACGTTGACTCTCATCGGGACCTCCCCAGTTAACCCGGCGGCCAGTTCGGAGAACCCCGCCGCCGCGCGCCGCCACAAGTGCATCCACCGGGCGGCGAGGGTAGAAATATGCGCCCAAATCGGCACGCGCAAAAGCGAAATTACGGGATCGGGGGTGTGGAGCCCGGGGCGGAGACGGGCAGGGACGATCGCCGACCGAGAGCGCGCCGCCGCATTGCCGAGCAAAGCCGGTCGGTGCGCTGCGGGATGGGATCGCACGGTTCGACACGCACGGATTCGCATCGAACCGTTCGTTGACACACGCGCGCCTTTTTGATTAAATCCATGGTCACGAGGCGGCTTCACGTCGACCTCGCTGCTAACAGAGAGAGGGTTTCGGCCCCCTCTCTGTCTTTATTTTCAGGCGCCTGATCCTGGCTTCGTGCGAGTTGCGGGTCCTGCGACGCGCCGCCGGAGCTGTCGGCCATCGGCCTCAATCTATTCCAGATCGTGTCGAAATCCGCCGAGAATTGTGCGGCGAGGGCCGGGTCGCCGCTGACGCGGATGCGATGTTCCGAGTGGCGCGCCGAGGCGTCGGTCGTCATGTTCGCCGTCCCGGTCAGCACCGTCGAGGATTCCGGAAGCACGACATACTTCTGATGCATCATGCGGCCCGCCGTGCGGACCTCGACAGTCAGGTTCTCGAGCCGACCGACCGCCGCGAGCCGGGCGACGACGTCCGATCCGACGGCCCGGTCGAGAAGCGCGAGGACGCGGACCCCGCGCCGCGCAGCGTCCAGCAGCGCGTTATACTCAGCGACCCGGGCAGACAGCCCGTACATCGCGATCTTGAGGGTCTGTCCCGGCGCCGCGCCAAAAATGGTGTCGAGCGCGAGGTTGGTGATCGTCAGCGGAACGCGCTTCGCCTTGCCCGACGCCGTGCGGAGGAGAAAGCGCTGTGCGCGATTGCAGTCGGCGTAGCCGCGCCGACCCTTGGTCTCTTCCGGACCTCGGGCGCTGAATGCGATCTCGACCCGAGGCCGGCCCGGGCGCGGCGGCTCGTCCGGACTTTCCATGCATTCGCTCTCGAGACCGGTAGGAAACTCCTCGGGATCGAGAATTCGCAGCGGCGCCGCCCCGGCCCCTGTAACGCCCTGGATCGCCACCGGCGCGATCGACGGATCGCGGCGATAGGCATCGACGATCGCCTGGTAGTGTCGGCCCGCCTCCTCGGCGGAGAGCGTGTCGCCGCCGTTCGACCACAGCGCCTCGAACTCGAGTTCGACGCGCGCCATCAGGCGGCGAGGGCCCATCCGCTCGGGCGTGACGATCATGAGGTTCTCGTAGCTCCGCGCCGCGCTCGCCGTCCAATTGAAACTGCCGCACGCCAGTCGCCACGGGCGCCCGTTGGCGAGCACGCCGAGCGTCTTGTGATGGAGGAGGCCGCGGCTGACGTTGTAGGACCAGCGCATGTGCCCGGCCGCTGCGTCCCAGACGTAGGGCTGGTCCTTCTTGTAGCGGATGTCGAGATTGGACAGGCCGAGCCGCGTGAGGCGGCCGACCTGCTGGCCCCGCGCGCGGGTGCGCTGGCTCCAGTCGGCGATGATGCGGACGGTCAGGGTCGGGCGGCGCGCCGCAGCCTGCGCCAGGGCTTCGGCGAGTTCCTCGTCGGTGAACGCGAAGGTCATGACGTGAAGGTCGACCCTGTTGGCGGCGGCGAGAGCCGAAGCTTCGGCGACGAGGCCGAGCAAGCGTCCGCGAAGAGTTTCGCCTCCGTGGAGGCTGGCGAACAGGGCTTCCATGCGCGCTCGCGCAAAGCTGACGGTCGGGGCAGTGTCGACCCGGGCGCTCGCCGAGGCAAGCGCCGCCGCCGCGGCGGTCGCCAGGCTCCACCGTCGCGGATCGGCGTCAAATCCCGCGCTCGGCGTCAGCCTTGATCGAGGGACGGGTTTGACGGAAGCTGCGTGCGGGGCCTCTGGGCGCTGCGATCGCATGGGGCGCGGCGCCGAAGGGGCGGACCAGGGGGGCGGGGGTTTGCGCGACGAAATCTTGGTCCTGGACGAATTCCTGCCGCCCGACGTCTACGAGAACCTGGCCGGACTCGTCGCCAACGAATCCATGGCCTACGGCTCTCGCTCGAATTCCCAGACCGACCCGCACGGTCACTGGAGCCGGAAGTTCGTCGCCGCGGGCCGGCACAATCTGGCCGACGTCGCGCCCGTGCTCGACGCCAACGAGGCGCTCGAGGCGGTGAACGTCGCGTGGAAATTCCTCAACCTGACCCGGTTGAAGAACGGCGTGCTCATCCGCTGCTACCTGAACGGCTACACCTACGGGACCGACGGCTATTTCCACACCGATTCGAATCGCGCGGACGAGCACACGGCGATCCTGTTCATGAACGAGAGCTGGGACCCGGACTGGGCGGGCGAAACGGTGTTCCTCGACGAGCGCGGCGACATCGCTAGGGCGGTCCTGCCCAGGAGAAACCGCGCGATCATCTTTCCCGCCCGCATGCGCCACGCTGGCCGGGGCGTCTCGAGGAAATGCATGGCGCTGCGCCAGACCCTGATCTTCAAGGTGAGGAAGCGCAGGAGCGGCAATTTCGAGAAGCTGAGCGGCTTTCTTTCGAATCGCGGCGCAGCCAGAATCGCCCACCAGGAGGGATCGCTGCACGACCACCTGGTCCGCACGTTCTCGATCCTGGAATCGCGCGGCTTCGAAGAACAGGTCTGCTTCGGCGGCGGCCTGCACGCGATCTACGGCACGAACGCCTTTGCGCACGCACTGATGACGCCGGCCGACCGGGCGACGATCGCGAGCCGGTTCGGCGCCGAAGCCGAACGCCTCGCCTACCTCTTCTCGGTTCTCGACCGACCGGGCACGCTGGAATCCCCGCAGGAGCTCAAACACGACATGGTCGTCCTCGAACAGCGGGACAAGAGAAAGGTCGAGCTTCCCCTGAAGACCTACGAGGATCTCAGGGCGATCGAATGCGCGAACCTGCTCGATCAGAAGGCTCTCGCCAAGCACCGCAATCTCGGACGCATTTGGACGGAGCGGGCCGGACTCGCCGAAGCCGATCGCGGCGCGGCCTGAAATGATGAGCCGTCGGGCCGCCGAAGGATGCTCGCGTGGACCGCGGGGCAGCTCGCCGCAGCGGCGCGCCCACGGCGAAGCGAAGTCCGCGATCTCGCGCAGGACGCCGAGAGGTCGCGCAACCGGCCGTTCGGGGCGGGATTTCCGACGATTTCGATGCGTCCCGAGCGCGTACTGGATCCAGGTCGGTCGCAACCGGCTGTCGATCCGCCGGGACCCGGGGCGGCGCCGGGCCGAAACGCCGGCGAGGAGTCCGCGCGTGTGCGGCATGTCGCCCGGCCGCAACGACTCGAGGTCGCTCTGCTGCGCCGGTCCGAACACGACGAATTCCCGGAACCGCCGGCGGCGTCCTCAGCGGACGCGGCCGCGGGTCCGATTGGCCACGACGCCCCCGCGCCAGGGCGGCGCAGGCGTGCGAAGCCACGGACGCCGATCAGGTAGGCGTCTTGCGCGGCCGCCCCCGGCCCGGCTTGCCCTTGCTGGCGCTCTCGATCTTGGGGACTTCCTCGCTCTTGCGGATCTGACCAAGCCCCATCTTCTTGGCCAGCGCGGATCGCTCCGCCGCGTAATTGGGAGCCACCATCGGATAATCCCCTGCCAGTTTCCATTTCGCGCGGTATTCTTCCGGCGTCATTCCGAGGATCGACAGATGTCGGCGCAGAGATTTGAATTTGAGGCCGTCATCCAGGCAGATGAGATAGTCCGGTGTGATTGACTTGCGGACCGGCACCGCTGGCGTCGGCGCCGCGGGTTCCGCCGCCTCGGGGGCGACAGCTCCGTTCGCGAGCCTCACGAACGCCGCATGCACCGATTGTATCAGTGCGGGCAGGTCGGCCGGCGGCAGAGAGTTGCGGGAGACGAAGGCCGATACGACATCGCCCGTCAAATCGAGCGGATCAGCAGATTCGTGTGTGGATAGAGCCATCAAGTAATCCTCCAATATCGCCCTATTTCGATACCCCCATAGATCGTTCGCTGCAAGCCTCGATCGCCGGACTCGGGCGTTGCACGCGGGCGTCGAACCCGGCAGGTTGTGGTTCGCCGCCGACCTGCGATGGCGAGCGGCCCCGCGATCATCCGGGGACCTCGGCGCCGACGTTGCAGCAGGCGCCGGGGAAGGCGGCCAGCAGCGGCGCCGCTCCGCCGGATCGAGCGCCACCGGTCAGTCCAGGCCGCCATCCCGCGACGAATGAAGCGATGGCGCGGACGGCCTCGATTTCCAGACCGAGGGCGGCCGGGCGATGCGGCCGGCGCGCGGCGGAGCGGGTCTTTTGTCCTCGGCCGCGACATCGACTACTCTCGGCGCCGACGCAACATCGCCGCGCAGCACCCCGGAGTGCAGGAATGACCGAATCGCCGAGCTATACGCCGCCGAAAATCTGGAGATGGAACAAGGAAAACGGCGGTCGTTTCGCAACCATAAATCGCCCGATAGCGGGACCGACGCACGAAAAGGCCCTGCCGATCGGCCGTCATCCCTTGCAGCTCTACTCGCTCGCCACGCCAAACGGCGTGAAGGTCACAGTGATGCTGGAGGAATTGCTGGCGCTCGGCAATCCCGGAGCGGAATACGATGCCTGGCTGATCCGGATTTCAGATGGGGATCAATTCGGCAGTGGTTTCGTCGAGGTCAATCCAAACTCCAAAATCCCGGCGCTGATGGATCGGAGCGGGCCAACGCCGGTCCGGGTGTTCGAATCGGGAGCGATCCTGCTGTACCTCGCCGAGAAATTCGGCGCGTTGCTGCCGACCGGCGGCGCGGCCCGCGCCGAATGTCTCTCTTGGCTGTTCTGGCAGATGGGCAGCGCGCCTTATCTCGGCGGCGGGTTCGGGCATTTCTATGCCTATGCGCCGACGAAAATCGAATACGCCATCGATCGGTTCGCGATGGAGGTGAAGCGTCAACTCGATGTGCTCGACCGGCGTCTGGCGCAGTCCGAATATCTCGCGGGGCCCCGCTATACGATCGCCGATATTGCAGTCTGGCCCTGGTATGGCGCGCTTGCGAAGGGTTGGGTCTATGGGGCGGGCGAGTTCCTGCAGGTGCAGGATTACGCCCATGTCCAGCGATGGACCGACGCTGTCGCAGCGCGGCCCGCGGTGCAACGCGGGCGCAAGGTCAATTGCGCCTTCGGCGAGCTTTCTGATCAATTGCACGAACGACACGACGCCAGCGACTTCGAAACGAGGACGCAGGACAAGCTGGAAGCCGGAACCGCAGCGGCCGGCGGCTGACCCGATCCGCTGGCCGACAAGGCGACTGCCCGCAACTTCGATGCGAAGGGGCGAGCGGCCCAACTTGCCCTACAGGCGCCGGCTGAGCGCCTGCGCTTCGAAGTCCTGAAAGGAGACGGCCTTGACGAGCGTAAGGATCGGACTCGAGGAGCTCCAGCATGTGCTGCGCGTGCGTGGCGTCGGCGGCCGCCTCGTCATTGCGCTCGCCGGCCCGCCCGGCTCCGGCAAATCCACCCTGGCCGATTCGCTCGTCGAGAGACTAAACGCGGATGATTCCGACAGCGCGGCGGTCCTGCCGATGGACGGGTTTCACTACGACGATCTCTACCTGATTCCACGAGGCCTGCGGCCGCGCAAGGGAGCGCCCGACACGTTCGATGTCGGCGGCCTCCGGCATGCGTTGCTGCGATTGAGGTCCGCGGACGAGGCGAGCGTGGCCGTCCCGACATTCGATCGCGAGCTCGAGGTCGCGCGCGCCGGCGCGCGGGTCATCCCGAAAGCGACGCGCGTCATCGTGGTCGAGGGAAACTACCTCCTGTTGCGGAGCGAACCCTGGTCGGATCTCTCGGGGCTGTTCGACGTCACCGTTCTGATCGAGACCTCCGTCGAAGCTCTTCGGGAGCGGCTGACGGCGCGATGGCGGCGCCACCGGCTCACCGCGGACCAGATCATCGAAAAGCTCGAGCGCAACGACCTGCCGAACGCGCGGCTGGTCATGTCGGACAGCGCCGAACCGGATTTCCGCATCGCAAATGGATGATCCCGTCGCGAGCGCCGACAGGTGAGCGCTGCGGGGGCGGGGGATGTCGACGCGAGGCGGTGGGGGCCGAGAGACGGCTCCGGGCCGCACGCTCGATGAAGAATCGCTGCTTGCGGCTCGGCCGATCCCTCAGCCATGTCTTGATTCGCTTCGATCCGCGGCGGTTCATCGATTCCCTGCGGATCCTCGAAGGCTGGACCGGGGGTGAGGAGATGGCCTCGCCGTCGACGACGGCGGCGCACGCTCCCCGTTTGACGCGGCGCCTGCGGCCCGCATCGGGCCCGAGCCGGGCGGAGACCCGGCAGGGCAGCCGGCGCATCGGCGCTTCGGGCGCATGTGAAGCATCGGGGCGATCGCGCGGGCCCGACGCGGGGCGGGAATCCCGCCCGATTTTCCTGGGAAGCGAGCGCCGCGATCCCCAATCGCGACCGGAGCGGCCGGACAGGCGCCGCCGCCCGCGGCGGGCTGCGGCGCGGACCCGGGCCACGCTGCGTGGCGGGCGGCCCGGCGCGCGGGATCGGGTCGCGATTCCGGCGCCGTTGTGTTAGATGTTTACCCCGATGTCGTAGGGGCGCAATCGTCGGCGGCGCGCCTCCCGCCGGTTTGGGAGTTCCGCGCGCCTCTTGCGTTCCCGTGCGGCCGGTCGGGCCGCACGGGCGGCGCGCCGGCGGGCGAACGGATCGGAGGACGAAGCGGTGAACGTGCGTGACCCCGGGCTCTATGTCCTTGTGTCGATGCTCCGTTTCAACGGCATCGGCGCCGCGCCGGAGCAGATCTGGCACCGCTGCGGCGGGCTGCCGATCGACGCCTCGGGGATGTTGCGCTGCGCCAAGGAGCTCGGGCTGAAGGCCCGGGCCCTGCGGACGGGCTGGGCGCGCCTCGTCAGGTCCCCGCTCCCGGCGATCGCCGGCCTTAAGGACGGCGGCTTCCTGCTGGTCGCCAAGGCGGCCGACGAAAAGGTCATCGTGCAATCACCGTCCGCCGCCGCGCCCGCGCTGATGACGCGCTCCGAGTTCGAGGCGATCTGGGACGGAAGCCTCCTCCTGATGACGCGGCGGGCCGGCCTCGCCGAACTCGGCCGGCGCTTCGACGTGACCTGGTTCCTCGGCGCGATCCACAAATACCGCCACATGCTCGGCGAGGTGCTGATCGCCTCGTTCTTCCTGCAGATGTTCGCGCTCGTCTCGCCCCTGTTCTTCCAGGTCGTCATCGACAAGGTGCTGGTGCATCGCAGCCTCGGCACGCTCGACGTCATCGTCATCGGCCTCGTCGCGATCGCGGCTTTCGAGACCGTCCTGGGCGCCCTGCGCACCTATCTCTTCGCCCACACCACCAACCGCATCGACGTCGAGCTCGGCGCGCGCCTGTTCCGGCACTTGCTGGCGCTGCCGATTGCCTACTTCCAGGCGCGACGGGTCGGCGATTCCGTGGCGCGCGTGCGCGAACTCGAGAACATCAGGAACTTCCTGACGAGTTCGGCGCTCACCCTCGTCATCGACCTGTTCTTCACCTTCGTCTTCCTGTTGGTGATGTTCCTCTATTCGCCGCTGCTGACCGCGATCGTGGTCGCGTCGTTCCCGTTCTACATCGGCATATCGGCCGGCGCGACGCCGCTGTTTCGCCGCCGGCTCGACGAGAAGTTCAGGCGCGGCGCGGAGAACCAGGCGTTCCTGGTCGAGAGCGTCACCGGCATCGAGACGCTGAAGGCGATGGCGGTCGAACCTCAGATGCAGCGGCGCTGGGAAGAACAGCTCGCCGGCTACGTCACGGCGAGCTTCCGTGTCCAGCGACTCGGCAATATCGCCAGCCAGGGCGTGCAATTCGTCAGCAAGATCGTCACCGCCGCCACCCTCTACGTCGGGGCGAGGCTCGTCATCGACGGTTCGCTGTCGGTCGGCGAGCTCGTCGCCTTCAACATGATGGCGGGACGCGTCAGCGCGCCGGTGCTCCGGCTCGCCCAGATATGGCAGGACTTCCATCAGGCGCGCATTTCGGTGGCGCGGCTCGGCGACATTCTCAACACGGCGCCGGAGACCAGCGTCAGCCCCGGACGCGCCGCCCTGCCGCCGATCCAGGGCGAAGTGATCTTCGAGCATGTCAAGTTCCGCTATCGGATCGACGGGCCGGAGGTGCTTAACGACGTGAGCTTCCGCGCCGCTCCCGGCCAGGTCATCGGGATCGTCGGACCGTCGGGCTCGGGCAAGAGCACGTTGACCAAGTTGGTGCAGCGCCTATACGTACCGGAGACGGGGCGCGTCCTCATCGACGGCGCCGATCTCGCCCTGGTTGACACCGCCTGGTTGCGCCGCCAGATCGGCGTGGTTCTGCAGGAGAACATCCTGTTCAACCGTTCGGTGCGCGAGAATATCGCGCTCGCCGATCCGAGCCTGCCGATCGAGAACGTCATCGCGGCGGCCAAGCTCGCCGGGGCGCACAGCTTCATCATGGAGCTCCCGGAGGGCTATGATTCGATCGTCGGCGAGCGCGGCAGCTCCCTCTCGGGCGGGCAGCGCCAGCGCGTCGCGATCGCCAGGGCGCTGATCACCGATCCGCGCATCCTGATCTTCGACGAAGCGACCAGCGCGCTGGACTATGAGAGCGAACGCATCATCCAGGACGGCATGCACGAAATCGCCAGGGGGCGGACGGTGTTCATCATCGCGCACAGGCTGTCGACGGTTCGGCGCACCGACCGCATCCTCACCATCGAGCGCGGTCGTCTGGTCGAGGACGGCAGCCATGACGAACTCATCAACACGGGCGGCCGCTACGCCTCGCTCTACCGAATCCAGTCGGGGATCCATGACGTCATCTAGCAAGGTCGTTCCGCTGCGCAAGCCGTCCGACAGGGTCGGGCGAGAAGAGCGCGAATTCCTGCCCGCGGCGCTCGAAATCGTCGAGACGCCGCCCTCGCCGACCGGGCGCGCGACCGCCTACACAATCGCCGCGCTGTTCTGTCTCGCACTGGTCTGGGCTTGGTTCGGGACGATCGACATCGTCGCTTCCGCCACCGGTAAGATCGTGCCGGGTGGCCGCAGCAAGGTCCTGCAGCCGTTCGAGACGGGGGTCGTCAGCGACATTCACGTGCATGACGGCCAGAGCGTCAAGGCCGGCGACATACTCATCGAACTCGACACGAGCCTCAACGAGGCGGAGCGGCGACGCCAGCAGGGCGACCTCGTTGCCGCCGAGCTCGAAGCCGCCCGGCTCACGGCGGCGCTGACGGCGGGGACGGACCCGCTCGCCGCCTTCCGACCGCCCGAAGGCGCTTCGGCGGCGCAAGTCGCCGCGCAGCGGCAATTGCTCATCCAGCAGATCGAGGAGCATCGCGCCAAGCTCGCCGCGCTCGACCGGCAGAAGACCGAGAAGGAAGCCGAGCGCGCGACGGCGGCGGCGACCGAGGAGAAGCTCGCGGCGATCCTGCCGATCCTCCAGGAGCGCGTCGACATCCGCAAGACGCTGTTCGCTCACGACACCGGTTCGAAGGCAAACTATCTTGAATTGTACCAGACGCTGACGGAATCCCAAAAGGATCTCGCGGTCCAGAAGAGCCGCTCGCGCGAGGCCGACGCCGCGATCGCGGCGATCGTCGAGCAGCGCGCGCAGGCCGAGGCGGAATATCGGCGCACCCTGTCCGCTGAGGCGGTGGAGGCCGAGCGCAAGGCCGCCGAATTCCGGCAGGATGTGATCAAAGCCGAGCAGAAGATCGAGCTCCAGCGCCTGCGGGCGCCGGTCGATGGCACCGTGCAGCAGCTCGCCGTCCACACGATCGGCGGCGTCGTGACCCCCGCGCAGTCGCTGCTCGTCCTTGTGCCGGCCGACAGCCCGATCGAGATCGAGGCGATGCTGTCCAACCGCGACGTCGGTTTCGTCTATGTCGGGCAGGACGCCCAGATCAAGGTCGACACGTTCAATTTCACCAAATACGGTCTACTGCACGGCAAGGTGATGAGCGTCTCGCAGGATGCGATCGCCCGCGACAGATC
>JBEKEI010000015.1:0-46827 GCA_050013915.1 Roseiarcus sp. | reverse complement strand
ATGAGCCCCGGCGGCAGCGACAGGACGAAGACGAATGGCGCCACGAACGAACCGGAGTCGCCAACCGCCGGGATCGCCGCGGATGGCGCTTCTCGGCGGCGAAGTGGGGAGCGCCTCGGCAGGCCCTTTGCCGCGTAACTCCCGAGGCGCGGGCGCATCGGGGGCGCAAGATGCGTAACTCCCAAGCCGCCCTAAGCCGCGAGCCTTTGGAAGAGGTGGCTCGGCTCTTCGAGGAGGGTTTGGAGGATATTCCAACCCTGCTTGCGGGCGGTCGAGATGACGGATCGAAGGCGGGCGAAGGTCTGGGCGCCGGCCATGGTGCGAAATCCGCCGGATATCTTCATCTTGACCTTCATCATCCGCAGGTCCTGCTCGGCCTGATTGTTGGTGAAGGGCACGGCGAAGTCATAGGCGAAGCGCAGGACATCGGATTTGAACTGATGCAATCGCCTCACGAGATTGTCTCCGGGCCGGCGCGGGCCCCCGCCGGGCGCTCCGGCCTTTTTGGCCAGCGGCTCTTGCTGGCGATGGAAGGCGAGGCCGCGCCTGACGATGGCGTTATAGCGTTTGATCAGTCCTCTCAGAACGGGGATCGGCAGCGCGCTCTGGCCGAGCCCGACCGCCTCGCGCACGGCCTTGTTGGCTTCCAGCAGGAGATCGCGCATCTGCCAGGCCCATGGCTCCTTTTCGATGTCGATCAAGGCCTTGAGTTCGCGCAAATGATGGGCGTTGCAGAGCGCGTGCGCGATGTTGAGCAGGGTGTAATAGGATTTGAAGTGGTCATGGACGATCACGCCGCCCTCGAGGCCGTCGGCCAGGGCGCCGCGCCTGGCCGACACCCGGTACGAGGTCAGGGCGTTGGTCGAAACCGTATGCAGCCATTGGGTCTTGCCGCCGATGCGGAAGCCGGTTTCGTCGAGATGGCGCACCGGCGCGCGGGCCGCCAGCGCGGCGATATGGTCCACGACCGGCGCCAATCGGCCCGCCAGCTTTTCGCCCCAGGCCACGACGCTGGCCGGGCAAAGAAGCCCCGCGCCGAACAGATCGCTCATCGCCTGCGCGACCCGGTCTTCGGGAATGAGCTGCTGCACGTTCAGATAGACCGCCGTCGCCCGGACGCGCCGGCCATATTGAACCGGCGAAGTCACCTCTTCGGGAAACGCCGCTTTCGTCTGGCGACGGCAATGCTCGCAGCAATAGATCGACGCCTGATGTTCGGTGACTTCCAGTCGCGGTTCGGGCAGATCGAACACCTGCCTCTTCTCCACGCCCACCACCATCGCCCCCGTCAGTCCCGCATGGCAATGGCTGCAGGCTTGGGCTTCGTGGCGCGTGATGAAATCGGGCCGGGCGACCTGCTTCAGCGTGCCGCCCTTGTGGCCGGTGACGCCGAAGATCGGCGTTCTCGGCGCGCAACGCCGCGTTCTCCCGCCGCAAAACCTCGATCTCGCGCCTCAGCGTCTCAATCAGATCCCGAATCTCGGCGGGGAGAATCATCCCTATGTTGACTCACACTTCCGCCCCGCTCGTCACGCGGAATCACGCGCCCTCCAACACTTTCCCGTTCACTGTTGCTCTTGGGACTCACCCCAGCTTGGGAGTTACGACAAATCATTGCTCCCGCCAAGCCGGCGCGATGCGCCGGCTTGGCGCGCGCCGCTTTCGCGGCGTCGCGCGCGGACCGCGGCCAAGTCGGCGCGGTCCGCCGACGGGCGCGCGGCGCGCGGCCCGCGCCCGAATGCGCTTGGCGTCCTCCCCCCCGCATCTGCTAGAACAACCTTCAAAAGTCTCTTTCGCTCGATAGCTGAGGCGGCATGGCGGTCAATTCGGAAGTGAAGCCTCTCTCGTCGCCGAACGTGTTTCTCGTCGGCATGGCGTGCTTTCTGGTGCTGGTCGGCTTCGTCGCGCTGATCCTCTACAAGCAGATCGCGACCGCCTTCGAGGCCAACCCGGGCCTCAATGCGCTGATCATCGGCGTGTTGCTGATCGGCGCCCTGTTCGCGTTCCGCCAGATCATCCGCCTGTTCCGCGAAATCCGCTGGGTCAATTCGCTGAGTTCGCCGCACATCCAGCCGCCCAGGCGCGATCCGCGGCTGCTGGGGCCGATGGCGACGCTGATCAACGCCGGCGCCGGCGCGCGCGGCCTGTCGACCATCACCTCGCGGGCGATCCTCGATTCGGTCGGCACCCGGCTCGACGAGGGGCGCGAACTCAACCGCTACCTCATCGGCCTGCTCGTGTTCCTCGGCCTGCTCGGCACGTTCTGGGGACTGCTCGAGACCGTCCATTCGATCAGCGGCGTCATCAATGCGATGCAGACCGGCTCGGACGCCAGCGTCATGTTCGACGACCTCAAGTCGGGCCTCGCGGCGCCGATCGCCGGCATGAGCATTTCGTTCACTTCGTCGCTGTTCGGCCTCGCCGGATCGCTCATCCTCGGCTTTCTCGACCTCCAGGCGGGCCAGGCGCAGAACCGCTTCTACACTGAACTCGAGGATTTCCTCGCCAGCCATGCCGAGACGACGCCGCCCCCGAGCATCGAAATACTCGCCGAGCGCGTCGCCGGCGCCGACGCGCTCGACCAGCGCAAGAGCGCCGCCGCGCTCGCCAATCTCGCCGAAGGCATCCAGGGCCTGGTCGGCCACATGCGCCAGGAGCAGCAGCTCATCCGCGACTGGGTCGAGGCGCAGGCCTCCCAGCAGGAGCAGGTGCGCAAGCTGCTCGAGCGGCTGGCCAAGGAGCACGAACCGCGGTGACCGGCGCATCGAGGGAGGTCTGACATGGCGCTCGGGCGCTCGCGTCGCATCGACAGCGTCAACTACTGGCCCGGTTTCGTCGACGCCCTTTCGACGATGCTGCTGGTCATCATCTTCCTGCTCTCGGTGTTCATGCTCGCGCAATTCTTCCTCTCGCGCGAGGTCAGCGGCAAGGACACGGCGATGGCCAAGCTCAATCGCCAGATCGAGGAACTGACCAACCTGCTGGCGATGGAGCGCACCGCCAAGAACGACGCGCAATCGAGCCTCGGCCTGTTGAGCGCGACGCTCGACGCCTCCAAGCAGGAGCAGGCGCGGCTGCAGGGCCTGCTGGCGCAGGGCGCCGCCAACGCCGAGGCGGTCGGCGGCAAGGCCTCCGCGGAGGCGACCGCGCTCGACGCGCAGAAGGAGGTGTCCGCGCGCGCGCTCGCCGAGGTCGACGTCCTCAACCAGCAGATCGCGGCGCTGCGCCGGCAGCTCGCCGCGATCGAGGATGCGCTCGCCGCCTCGGAAGCCTCCGGCAAGGACGCGCAGACCAGGATCGCCGATCTCGGCTCGCGCCTCAACACCGCGCTCGCCCAGAAGGTGCAGGAACTCGCGCGCTACCGCTCGGACTTCTTCGGCCGCCTGCGCCAGATCCTCGGCTCGCGGCCCGGCATCCGGGTGGTCGGCGACCGCTTCGTGTTCGAATCCTCGGTATTGTTCGATTCGGCCAGGGCGGACATCAGCCCCGCCGGCCGTCAGTCGCTCGACGATCTCGCCGCCGCGGTGATCGATCTCGAGCGCGAGATTCCGCCCGACCTGCCGTGGATTCTGCGCATCGACGGCCATACCGACCGGCAGCCGATTTCGGGCGGCCCGTTCCGCTCCAACTGGGAGCTGTCGTCGGCGCGTGCGATCGCCGTCGTGCAATATCTCATCACCAAGGGCATCCCGCCCGAGCGGCTCGCCGCGGCGGGGTTCGGCGAGTTCCAGCCGATCGATCCCGGCCAGGACGAGGACGCGCTGGCGCGCAACCGGCGGATCGAGCTGAAGCTGACCGAGCGGTGACCTCGGCGTCGGCGCCCTATTCCGCCGCGTCGCGGCCGCTCTCGAGCGCCGCCGCGCCCGCCTCGAACTGCAGCCGGGCGAGCCGCGCATAGAGCCCGCCGTCGGCGAGCAGGCTCTGGTGGGTGCCCTCCTCGACGATGCGGCCGGCCTCCATCACCAGGATGCGGTCGGCCTTGACGATCGTCGCCAGCCGATGCGCGATCACCAGCGTCGTGCGCCCGGCCATCAGCGCCTCCAGCGCGCGCTGGACGAGCGTCTCGTTCTCCGCATCGAGCGCCGAGGTCGCCTCGTCGAGCAGCAGCACCGGCGCGTTCTTGAGAATGGCGCGCGCGATCGCGAGCCGCTGCCGCTCGCCGCCCGAAAGCGTGACGCCGCGCTCGCCGATCAGCGTGTCATAGCCCTGCGGCAGCGCCCGAATGAACGAATCGGCGGCGGCGCGCGTCGCGGCGGCGCGGATATCCTCGCGCGTCGCGGCGGGCGCGCCATAGGCGATGTTGTCGGCGATGCTCGCCCCGAAAATCACCGCGTCCTGGGGAACCAGGGCGATGCGCGCGCGCAAGGCGGCGGGATCGGCGCGCGCGATGTCGACGCCGTCGAGCGCGACGACGCCCTCGGTCGGATCGTAGAAGCGCAGCAGCAGCTGAAAGATCGTCGACTTGCCCGCGCCCGAGGGGCCGACGATCGCGACGACTTCGCCGGGCGCCACGCGCAGGGCGAGATCGACGAGAACGCGATCGTCCGGCCGGCCGGGATAGGCGAAGCCGACGTCGCGGAACGCGATCTCGCCGCGCGGCGGCGTCGGCAACGGCAGCGGATGCGCGGGCGGCCTGATCTTCGGCTCGATCGCGAGAATCTCGGCGATGCGGCCCGCCGCGCCGGCGGCCGCCGAGACTTCGCTCCACACCTGCGAGAGTTCGCCGAGCGCGCCGGCGGCGAGCACGGCGAACAGGAGGAACTGCGAGAGCACGCCGCCGGTCATGCGGCCGGCCAGCACGTCCTGCGCGCCGAGCCACAGCACGATCACGACGCTGGCGAACGACAGGAAAATCGCCACCACCGTCACGATCGCCCGCGACAGCGTCGTCGCGCGCGCCGCCTCGTAGGCGCTCATGCTCGCCGCGCGGAACCGCGCGATGCTCGAAAATTCGGCGAGGAAGGCCTGCATGACCCGGACCGAGGCGAGGCTCTCGGTCGCAAAGGCGGTCGCCTGCGCGAGCGTGTCCTGCGCGGCGCGCGCGCGGTCGCGCACCGAGCGTCCCGCCGCATAGAGCGGCAGGATGATGAGGGGAATCGCGACCAGCACATAGGCCGAGAGCTTCGGGCTGGTGGCGACCATCATCGCGACCGCGCCGACGAACATGAACAGGTTGCGCAACGCGATCGAGGCCGACGAGCCGAACGCCGCCTTCAGCTGGGTCGTGTCGGTCGAAAGCCTGGAGACGATCTCGCCGGTCTTTTCCGCGTCGAAAAAGCTCGCATCGAGCCGGGTCAGATGGGCGAACAGATCGCCGCGGAGATCGGCGACGACCCGTTCGCCGAGCGTCATGACGAAATAATAGCGAAGGCCGGATGCGAGCGAGAGTACGCAGACGACGCCGATCATCGCGAGGAAATAATTATGGATGACCCCGCTGCGCTGCTCGGAAAAGCCGTAGTCGATCATGCTGCGGACCGCGATCGGCACCACCAGGGTCGCCCCCGAGGCGACGAAGAGCGCAATCAGGGCGCCGGCGATGCGCCCGCGATAGCGCAGCGCATAGGGCAGCAAGGGCCGCAGAGCCTCGAGCGAGGCGCGCGAGGCCTTCGACCCCGCATCATCAGACAAACTCATGTCCCTGGCGACTCCCACCCGGATTTCGTTCGAGGGTTGCGGATGCTAGCCTAACACCCTTTGCTGAAAATCAAGGCGCGCCGGTCGCCCGGCGGCGCTTGTGTCGCACGCCGGCCTACACTATAGCAGGCGCCGACGCGAGAGCCGACGGTCGCCCCGGCGGCTCCATTTGTTTCAAGGACCCGTGCGATGAAGGCCGACATCCACCCCGACTACCACGTCATCAAGGTCGTCATGACCAATGGCGACGAGTTCTACACGCGCTCGACCTATGGCGCGGAGGGATCGACCTTGCAGCTCGACATCGATCCGAACACCCATCCGGCCTGGACCGGCGGTTCGCAGCAATTGCTCGATCGCGGCGGCCGCCTGTCGCGGTTCAACTCGCGCTTCGCCGGCCTTTCGCTCGGCCCCAAGAAATAGTCCTCCATCAGGGATAGTCGACCGCCGCCAGATACAGCCCGCAGGCGGGCGCGACCTGGCCGCAGCGGCGGCGGTCGGCGGCCTCGAGCGCCGACTTCAGATCGGCGGCGGTCCAGGCGCCGGCGCCGACATGCTCGAGCGAGCCGACCATCGAGCGGACCTGCCGGTGCAGGAACGACAGCGCGCTGACGCGCAGCTCGATGCGATCCGCCTCGCGCGCGACGTCGAGGCGCGCCAGAGTCCGGATCGGGCTCGTCGCCTGGCATTGCGAGTCGCGAAACGTCGAAAAATCGTGGCGGCCGACGAGGATGAAGGCTGCCTCCGCCATCGCGCCCGCATCGAGCGCGCGCTTGACGAGCCAGGCGCGGCCGCGCTCGAGCGTCAGCGGCGCGCGGCGGTTGACGATCCGGTAGAGATAGTGGCGCATCCCGGCCGAATGGCGCGCGTCGAACGATTCGTCGACCGGCTCGGCCGCGAGCACGGCGACCGCCGCGGGCGCGAGATGGGCGTTGATCGCCGCGCGCAGCCGACGACCCTCCCACGGCCGCGCGAGATCGATATGCGCGACCTGGCCGGTCGCGTGGACGCCCGCATCGGTCCGGCCGGCGCCATGGGCGACGACCGCCGTGCCCGATAACGCGAACAGCGCCGCTTCGAGCGCCCCCTGGACGGAAGGGCCGTTGGCCTGCCTCTGCCAGCCGACGAAGGGCGCGCCGTCATATTCGAGCGTCAGTTTGTAGCGCGGCATGGCTGCGAGGGGTTGAGGCCCGTTCGCCCGGCCGGCGTGGCGCGAGCGCGCCGATGAGCGCCGGCCGGTCGTCCATGTCAAGGGCGGCGCGAATGCGCGCCCCCGCGCGGCCGACGTCACGTCATCAAAATGACGATTTGTGTCACATGAAGCCTGTTTCCAGATTGTTTCCAGCCGCTTGCCTGGCAATTCGGGCGCCCGGGGGGCAATCGTCGGCGCGCGCCGGGTCATTGTGAAACCCGCATCCTTGTGCCAGTTTCCCCGGTGTCCCGCGCATTCGGGGGTTCGGCGCCGGGGCGGCGCGGAACGGCGCATCGGGCGCCGGTCCCGCGAGTGACTTCTCGGCGCGGGGGCGCCGGCGCATGGAGGGCGGAGCAATGTTCAAATCGACCCACAGTCTGTTGCTGGCGGGCGTCAGCCGCCGGTCGTTCCTGAAATCGGCGGCGGCGGTCGGCCTCGGCGCCGTCGCCTCGCCGGCGATCGTCAGCCGGGCGCTTTCCTCGTCGGGCGAACTCAGCCTCCTCAACTGGGACGACGAACTGCCCGATCCCGTGATCCCCGATTTCGAGAAGGCGACCGGCATCAAGGTCACCTCGACGCCGTTCTCGCAGAACGAGGAGCAGAT
Organism: Roseiarcus sp.; assembly: GCA_050013915.1. Lineage (GTDB taxonomy): Bacteria > Pseudomonadota > Alphaproteobacteria > Rhizobiales > Beijerinckiaceae > Roseiarcus. The sequence goes on along the minus strand of JBEKEI010000015.1, from coordinate 39,394 downwards.
CAACAAGCTGCAGGCGACCGACGGCGTCGGCTTCGATCTCTGCCAGCCGACCCACGACCGCGCGCCGCAGTTCAGGGACATCGGCGTGCTGCAGCCGCTCGACGAGAAGCGCGTCAAGCTCGACCTCGTCATTCCCGCGCTGCTCAAGGCGTCGACGACCAACTGGACCTGGGACGGCAAGCTCTATCACGTGCCCCATTGCTGGGGAACCGAGGCGATCTCCTGGCGCAACGACCTCACCAAGATCGACCCCGCCGAACTCTCGTTCGGCACGCTGTGGAACGACGAATACAAGGGCAAGGTGCAGGGCCGCCCGCATTCGCTGCTGCTCGGCATCGGCCTGTGGCTCGACGGGACCGGCAAGCTGCCCACCAACCGCATGCTCGACGCCTACAAGAACGACGACCAGATGAAGAAAATCTACGACGTCCTGACCAAGGAGGCGATCGACCGCAAGGCCTGGATCAAGCAATACTGGGATTCCGCCGACAACACCAAGTCGGGCTTCCTGTCGAACGGCGTCGTCATCGGCCAGACCTGGGACGGTCCGGTGATCGGCCTCGAGAAGTCCGGCAAGCCGATTTCCTTCCAGGCGCCCAAGGAGGGCGCGATCGGCTGGGTCGACGGCTGGGCGGTCAGCAAGGCGGCGAAAAATCTCGACCAGGCCTATGCGTTCCTCAACTATCTGCATTCGCCCGAGGGTTCGGCCAAGGTCGCCGAAGGCTCCGGCTACAATCCCTCCGCGCTCGGCGCCGACAAGCTGCTGTCGGACAAGGCGCGCACCGTGTTCAACGAGGCCTATCCGGGAACCTCGATCGACAAGATGTGGTGGCGCCCGGTCGAGCCCTCGTGGTTCGCCGATCTGCGCTCGCAATACGCCGAGAAATACAAGGCCGCGTGACCGGCGGCCTGGTCAGGCCGACGATCGGGGCGGCGGCGGTCGGCGCCCCTCTTGCATGACCGCCGCGGAAGCGAGTTGACGACGGCATGAGCGCAGACATCGAGCTGGACCGCGTCACCATAAGGTTCGGCGATTTCACGGCCGTCAGCAACGTCTCGTTCAAAATCGCCGGCGGCGAGTTCTTCTCGATCCTCGGGCCGTCTGGCTGTGGCAAGACGACCCTTTTGCGCACGATCTCGGGCTTTCTCGAGCCGACCGAAGGCGCGGTGCGGATCGGCGGCCAGGATATGGCGGGCATCGGGTCGAACCGGCGGCCGACCGCCCTGATCTTCCAGAATCTCGCGCTGTTCCCGCTGATGTCGGTCGCCGACAACATCGGCTATGGGCTGCGCGTGCGCGGCGTGCCGAAGGCGGAGCGCCGGCGCAAGGCCGACGAACTGCTGCGCCTCGTCGCGCTGCCCGATCAGGGCGACAAGCGCATCGGCGAATTGTCGGGCGGGCAGAAGCAGCGCGTCGCGGTGGCGCGCGCGCTCGCGGTCGAGCCCAAGGTGCTGCTGCTCGACGAGCCGCTGTCGGCGCTCGACCTGCGGCTGCGCCAGCACATGCGCACCGAACTGCGCGCGATCCAGAAGCGCGTCGGCATCACCTTCATCTACATCACCCACGACCAGGGCGAGGCGCTGGCCATGTCCGACCGGATCGCGGTGATGAATGCGGGCCGGGTCGAACAGGTCGGCGACGGCCGCGCCGTCTACGACGATCCGGCGACGCCGTTCGTGGCCGCGTTCGTCGGCGAGAACAACGGCGTCAGCGGCGTGGTCGCCGAAATCGTCGATGGCGTGGCGGCGCTCGAAACCCCGATCGGACGCCTCGCGGGCCGCTGCGGCGGCGGCCTGACGCCCGGCGCGCTGGCGACGATCTTCGTCCGGCCGGAAGCGCTGCGGCTGTCGGCGCCGGGCGTCGCGCCGGCCTTCACCGCCGAGTTCGTCAGCGCCGCCTTCGAAGGCAATTTCACCCTCGTGTTCCTGCGCGCGGCCGACGGCCTGGCGCTGACCATGGCGGTCGGCCGCGGGGCCGAGACCGGCGCCCTGACCCCCGGCGCGCCGGTCGGGCTGACGTTTTCGGCGGCCGACGCGCTCGCCCTGCCGATCCGGCCCAACGCGTGAGGGTGCGCAGGTGACCAATCCCGTCACCGCCGCGCTGATCTTCGCCCTGCCGCTGCTCGTCATCCTCGGCTTTGCGGCGATGGCGGCGCGCGAGCGGCGCCGGGCGCGCGCGACCGGCGCGCCGGGCTTCTTCCAGCGCAACGGAACCCCGATCGCGATTTTCCTGATTGGCGCGACCGCGTTCTGGGCGCTGGTCCTCATCGTGTTCCCCCAGCTCTACATGGTCGACTATTCGTTCCATCCGAAGCTGCCGCAGATCAAGCGGGGCGGGCCCGAGGATTTCTACACGCTGCAGAACTACCGCTATTTCCTGTTCGGCTCGACGCAGACCACGGACCATTGGAACGTCACCCATCTCAACGCCTTCTGGATCACGATCCTCGCCTCGACGATCATCACGATCGTGAATTTCGCGATCTGCTATCCGCTCGCCTATTTCATGGCGCGCGTGGCGCGGCCGCAGACCGTGCTGAAATTCATGGTGCTGCTCGTGATCCCCTATTGGATCAACGAAATCCTGCGCGCCTTCGCGTTCCGCATCCTGTTCGGCTCCGCCGGGCTCATCAACAATGTCGCGCTCGCCGCCGGCCTCCTCCACGCGCCGATCGACTTCATCGGCGACGATGTCGCGCTCTACGCGGGGCTCACCTACGCCTATCTGCTGATCATGATGTTCTCGCTATACAATGCGATCGAGAGCCTCGATCCCAACCAGATCGAGGCCGCGCGCGACCTCGGCGCGCCCTGGTGGCACATCCATCTGTTCGTGGTGATGCCGTTCGCCAAGCCCGGGATCGCCTCGGGCGCGACGCTGGTGTTCATGCTGTGCGCGGGCGCGCTCGCCGCCCCGCTCGTGCTCGGCGGACCCAAGACGCTGTGGTTCACGCCGATCGTCTACGACCGCTTCTTCCAGGCGTTCAACTGGCCCCAGGGCGCCGCCTATGCGATCATCCTGCTGCTCGCCTGCATGGCTTTCGTGTCGATCGTGATGCGGCTGTTCAGGGTGTCGCTGTCGGAGATCACGCGATGAGCGCGCGCGCGATCTGGCGGCTGATGCTCGGCTTCTACGTCGGGCTGTTCTTCGCCTTCCTGTTCGGCCCGCTGATCGTGATGAGCGTGACCGCCTTCAACACGCCCGACTATCCGCAGGTCTGGCCGTTCGAAGGCTTCACGCTCGACTGGTTCGCCAGGCTCTGGGCCGACCGCAACCTGATGGAAGGCCTCGTCAACAGCTTCGTCATCGGCGGCTTCGTCGTGGTCCTCTCGGTGCCGCTCGGCCTCGCCGGCGCGATCGTGATGACCCAGATCTACGCCCCCGCGCGCTCGCTCTACTATCTCGTCGTCGTCTCGCCGGTGCTGACGCCGGGCGTCATCATCGGCATTTCCACCGTGATCTTCTGGAAGGACGTCAGCGAACTCACCGGCGCGCGATCCCTGTTCAACGGCCTGTTCCTCGCCACGCTCGGCCAGGCGACGTTCATCTCGGCCTATGTGATGCTGATCTTCCTGTCGCGGTTGCAGCGTTACGACCGCGTCCAGGAGGAGGCGGCGCTCGATCTCGGCGCGAGCCAGACCCAGGCGTTCTTCGACATTTTCCTGCCCTACATGCGCCCGGCGATCTTCTCGGCGGCGGTGATCGCCTTCCTCTCGTCGTTCGAGAACTACAATACGACGACGTTCGCGATCCTCGCCAACAAGACGCTGACGACGGTGCTGGCGGGCCGCGTGCGTGCGGGCACGACGCCGGCGATCAGCGCGATGGCGGTCGTCATCATCGCGGTGACGCTCGTCGGGGCGATCGCCTACGAGGCGGTCAAGCGCGCGGAACTGCGCCGCGAGACCGCGCGCGCCGCGGCGCGCCCCGCCTGAACGGCTCGGTCAGCGCCCGCGCCAGACGCTGGCGACGAGCGCCCCGACGCATCCCAGTGCGAGCACGGCGCCGGTGACGGGCGCGGGCGCGCGCACGCCGAAAGCGAGAGCCAGCGCGGCCGCGACCACGGCGAGGATCCCCAGCGCCAGCCCTTCGTCGTCGACGAACAGGCCGAGGATCTCCCGAAGCGCGGCGGCGAGCGCGGTCACGGCGAAACCTGGCGCCGTCGCGGCCGCACGACCCCGACCAGCAGCAGCGCCGCCGCCAGAAACAAGCCGATCAGCCCGACGACGGCGAGGTCGGCGCCCGGCCAGGCGACGCCGAGCGCCTCGCCGGTCCAGAACACGCCGAACGCCGACAGAAGGACGCCGACGCAGAATTTCAGCGCGTTTTCGGGAATGCGCGCGAGCGGCCGGCGGATGACGGCGCCGATCGCCAGCACGAGCGCGCAGGCCGCGAGCGCGCCGAGGCCCGCCGGGACGAGCAGCCCGCGCCCGGCCCCGACCGCGAGCACGATGAAGACGACCTCGACGCCTTCGACGACCACCGCCTTGCCGGCGGTCGCCCCGGCCAGCCAGTCGAGGCGGCGCGCACGGCGCGCCGCCTCCCCGCGCAGTTCCTCACGTTGGGCGGCGAAGGCCCGCGCCTCGTCATGAAGCGGCAGGACGCCGGCCGCGCGCAGGATCGCCTTGCGCAGCCAGCGCAGGCCGAACAGCAGCAGCAGCACGCCGATCGTGAACTGCAGCGCAGGCAGCGGCGCCCGCGCGAGCGCCGAGCCGAAGCCGACGACCAGCGCGGCCAGCAGGACCGCGCCGGCCGCCGCGCCGGCCAGCGCGGGCCGCCAGCCGCGCACGCTGGCGACGGCGAGCACGATCGTGAACGCCTCCACGACCTCGACCAGCGAGGCGAGGAAGGCAGCCGCGATTGCGGGGCCGGCCGTCGTCCAGGCGATCATGCGATACTCCCGATTGGAATCCCGGCGACGGCGACGGGCGCCTCGAGCCGATCAGCCGCGGCGGCGGCGCGACCCGGGCGGGGCGAGATCGGCGGCGCGGGCGAAGAAAACCTCCCCCTCGCTCTCGCGCGTGTCGAGCCAGGTCAGCGGGAGCGCGGGGAAATCCGCCTCCAGCCGCGCGCGCCCGGCGCCGATTTCGCAGATCAGCGCGCCGTCGATCTCCAGATGGCCCGGCGCCGCCGCAAGGATGCGGCGCACGAGGGCGAGGCCATCGGCGCCGCCGTCATGGGCGAGGCGGGGCTCGGCGGCGAATTCGGGCGGGAAGGCGGCCATTGCCGCCGTCTCCACATAGGGCGGGTTGGTCAGGATGAGGTCGTAGCGCTTGGCGCCGAGCGGCGCGAACAGGTCGCCCTGATGGAGGGCGATGCGGGCGCCGAGGCCATGTTCCTCGACATTGCGCCGCGCGACGACGAGCGCGTCGGGCGAGACGTCGACCGCGTCGATCGCGGCGCCGGGAAAGACCAGCGCGGCGAGGATCGCCAGCGAGCCGCCGCCGGTGCACAGGTCGAGCACGCGGGCGATTTCGCCCGGGTTGTCGAGCAGCCCGCCTTCGCCGACGAGGCCGCCGAACAGCAATTCGCCGATGAAGCTGCGGGGCACGATGATGCGCTCGTCGACATGGAACGGCACGCCCTGGACATAGGCGCGCCCGAGCAGATAGGCGGCCGGCTTTCGGGTCGATACGCGCGCCTCGATGAGTTCCAGCAGGCGGACGCGCTCGGCGCGGGTGAGGCGGGCGTCGAGAAAGGGATCCAGCGTATCGATCGGCAGGCCGAGCCCCTCGAGCAGCAGGAAGGCCGCCTCGTCGACGGCGTTGGTCGCGCCATGCCCGTAGGCGAGACCGGCCCGGGCGAAGCGGCTGACCGCGAGGCGGAACAGGTCGCGCAGGGTGACGAAGGTCGCCAGGATCTCCTCGCGGTCGGCCGCTTCGGCGGGAGCGGCGGCGGGCCGCCTCTCGCGCGGCGCCGGTCGGGATCTATCGGGCGAGGCCATGGCGCAATCCGGACTCACCACCGCGCGGCCGGGCCGCCGGCGGGCCGGGTCACTTCGCCTTGACGCATTCGACGTAGAATTTCCGGCGTTCGGCGTGATGCAATTGCCGGGCGTCGGCCTGCCGGTAGCATTCGACCGATTTGGGGGAATGGACGATCTGCGCGGCGCCCTTGGCGGGCGCGCCCAGCGCGGGCGCCGAGTCGGCGCGGGCGGCGGCGCCCGTCAGCAGGACGGCGATCGCCGCGACGGTCGCGAGACTGGCGATTTTCATGATCAAAATCTTTCTCTTTCTAACAAGTTGCGGCGCTATCGGGTGGACGCCGGCGCGGAAATGCGGTGCGGGGCGTTATAGAGGCAGGCCGAGGGTTCAGACAAGCGCGGCGCAACCGCCCGCCCCCGATCGGCCGGGCGCGCCAACGGCCGCGGGAGTTGCGGAGCGAAACGAAGCCATATAAAGATTCATTTATGTTGGAAAGTTCGAGTGCCCCTCACCAACCCGCGCGGGTGGGGATCAAGAGTCTGCTCGCGGGCCTGGCGGCGGCGGGAGAAATGACCCGGCTGCGCCTGCTCACTCTCCTGTGCGAGGCCGAGCTGACCGTGAGCGAACTCGTCGCCATCCTCGGCCAGTCGCAGCCGCGCGTATCGCGCCATCTCAAGCTGCTGGTCGAGGCCGGGCTCGCCGAACGCCGCCGCGAGGGGGCCTGGGCGTTCTTCCGGATCGCGGAGGCGGGCGGGGCGCTGGCGCGCGACCTCGTCGCGCGGCTCGATCCCGCCGATCCCGCGCTGGTCGCCGATCGGGCGCGGCTCGACATGACGCGCGAGGCGCGACGGCGCCAGGCCGCGGCCTATTTCGCCCAGCGCGCGCCGGACTGGGATCACATACGCACGCTCCACGCGCCGGAGGAACGGGTCGAGGCCGCGATCATGGCGATGGTCGGAAGCCAGCCGTTTCGCGCGATGCTGGATCTGGGCACGGGCACCGGCCGCATGCTCGAACTGCTCGCCCCGCTCGCCGGGCGCGCGGTCGGCGTCGACCAGAGCGCGGCGATGCTGGCTCTTGCGCGCGCCCACAGCGACCGCAGCGGCCTCAACAACGTCCAGCTGCGCCAGGGCGACATCTACGCCCCGCCGGCCGAGCGCGACGCCTTCGATCTCGTCGTCATCCACCAGGTGCTCCACTTCCTCGACGATCCCCCGCGCGCGCTGCGCGAGGCGGCGCGCGCGCTGCGGCCGGGCGGACGGCTCGTCGTGGTCGACTTCCTGACCCACGAGGCCGAATCCCTGCGCCAGGACTACGCCCATCGCCATCTCGGCTTCACCCTCGCCGAGATCGAGGCCTGCCTGCGCGAGGCGGGGCTCGCGGTGGTTCGGACCCACCGGATCCTGCCGACCCCGGGCGAGGACGGCAAGCTGACGGTCGCGATCTGGCTCGCCCAGGACGCGCGCGTCCTGACCGCCGAGGCGCCGCCGCGCGCCGCGCCGCTCTACACTGCGGAGACCGCCTGAATGGCCAGCCCCGTCCGCCTCAGCCGGTCCGGCTCGCCGGTGCGCGTCTCCTTCGAATTCTTCCCGCCCAAAACGGCGGAGATGGAGCGCGGGCTGTGGGAGGCGATCCATCGCCTCGAGCCGCTGGCGCCCAATTTCGTCTCGATCACCTACGGCGCGGGCGGCACGACGCGCGAGCGCACCCATGCGACGGTCGAGCGCATCGTGCGCGAGACGACGCTGAGGCCGGCGGCGCACCTGACCTGCGTCGGCGCCTCGCGCGCCGAGGTCGACGCGGTCGTCGCCGACTACCGGCGGGTCGGCGTGCGCCATATCGTGGCGCTGCGCGGCGATCCGCCCGGCGGTCCCGACGCGCAATACCTGCCGAACCCCGACGGCTACCAGACCACCGCCGAGCTCGTCGCCGGCGTGAGGGCGATCGGCGACTTCGAGGTCTCGGTCGCCGCCTATTGCGAGAAGCATCCGCACAGCCCGAACATCCTCCACGACATGGATCTGCTCAAGCGCAAGGTCGACGCCGGCGCGACCCGCGCGATCACCCAGTTCTTCTTCGACAACAGCGTCTACCTGCGCTTTCTCGACGTCGCGGCGGCGGCCGGGATCACGATTCCGATCGTGCCCGGCATCGTGCCGATGCAGAACTTCCGCCAGACCGCGGGTTTCGCCCGCCGCACCGGCGCCAGCGTGCCGGCCTGGCTCGCCGAACGGTTCGAGGGGCTCGACGACGATCCGGCGACCCGCCGGCTGGTCGCCGCCGCCGTCTGCGCCGAGCAGGTGCTCGACCTCATCGACCGCGGCGTCCAGGATCTCCATTTCATCACTATGAACCGCGCCGATCTGGTGTTCGCGATCTGCCACCTGATCGGCCTGCGCGCCGCCAGCCCGAACCCTTCTCCCGCATAGGGGGAGAAAGGGCGGGCCGAGAAGGGCGCGCCGCGCGCTAGCGTGGGCTGCCTGGCGGGTCGAGGAAGCGCTGCACGAACACGAGGTCAAGCCAGCGGCCGAACTTGCGGCCGACCTCCGGGAACCGGCCGACTTCGGCAAAGCCCAGCCGCTCGTGGAAGCGGATCGAGCCCTGGTTGGCGGCGTCGACCGCGCCGATCATCGCATGCATGCCGAGCGCCCGGGCGGGCGGAAACAGCGCCTCGACGAGCCGGCCGCCGAGCCTTCGGCCGCGCGCGTCCACGTGCACGTGGACGCTGTGCTCGACGCTGTGGCGATAGCCCGACCAGGCCCCACGGAACGCGCCGAACGAGGAAAAGCCGAGCACCGCCTCGCCCTCGGCGGCGACCAGCACGGGATAGCCGAGCCGCCGGCGCTGCTCCAGCCACTGCGCGCGTTCGGCGAGCGGAACCGGCTCGGTCGCGTAGACCGCGGTCGAGGTCGCGATGACCTCGTTGTAGATCGCCAGGATCTGCGGCAGGTCGTCGTCGCGCGCGTCGCGGATCAGCATCGGCCCGGCTCCCCCCGGCGGCGCCCGGACGCCCCCCCGCGCGTTCGGCCGAGGCGCAGGGTTTTGCATTCGCGCCGCCTTGTCAAATCCGGCCCGGCGCATCGACGAGCCCGCGGGAGACAGTCCGCAGGACAGCGTCCCGGCGCCGGCCGCGGCGCGCGACGGATCCTTTCGGGGCGGAAACATTTGGAACTGGAATTTTCGCCCGATCGAAGGAAATCAGAGGGTTGCAGGCAAAATGAAACCGCCGCGGGGCTCCGGGTCCTGCCGCCGTCCGGCGCCGGCCGCGACTGCCCGCGCTTTGTCCTCCGCGACCCCGGTCGCGAGTTCGTCGAGCCTGGCGTCGAATGTGGCGGCCCTCGCCGGATCGACTCGCGCAGTTCGAGCGTCTGCCTGACGATCTGGCCGACCCGCCGGCGCGTCAGATCATCGCCTTGGGCGATCGACTCGCAGCGCCATCCGCGCAGCGCGCGCTCCATGATCCGATGCCGGCCGACTTCCCGCTCGATCGTGCTGACGCGGGCGGCGGGCGGGGGTGCGGGTGTTGCCGGGTCGGCCATGGCGGGGCTCCTGTTGCCGCGATGTGAACTGGCGCCATAGCCTATATTCTGGAATATAGAAAGTCATTTCTCATATTTCTCTTTTGCTGACGACTCGGCGGCGCGGCTGCCGGACGACGCGCGCCGATGAGGGACCGGCAGGCCGCCGTCCCGCTTGCCCTCTCCCGCCGCCGCCGCTGCGCGATCGATTTCAGCGGCGGCCGGTGGCAAGGCGGAGGGGGTGGAGGAGGCCGCGCGCGGCGCCGTGGCGGCCGGGGTGATCGGCGCGAGACGGGCCCCGCCGGATCGGCGCGGAGCCTTTGCGACGGCTCGGCGTTGTCGGGTGGGGCGGCTTGCATGCCGTCGCGCATCACCCCGGCGCCCCTTCGGCGCACACGGAAGGATACATCATGTCTCACAACCTGTTCTTCGGCTGTTCGGCGGCCGCCATCGTCGGCGCGGGATCGATCCTCGTCTCCGTCGCCGGTGCGGGAGCGGCGATGCTCCCGGTCCAGCGCGCGGCGCCGGCCTATGTTCAACCCGTCGAATGCGCCGTCGGCGCCCATATCGGACCGCTGGGCGGCTGCATTCTCGGCAATGACGACGAGCGGCCGCCGGTCGTGATCGAACGCCGCTCCGCCGACGTTCCGGAGCCGCAGCCGGACGGCTGCGCGACCAAGTCGGTCACCACGACCGACAGCGCCGGCAACACCGTGACCAGAACCAAGTCCAATTGCTGAGCCGCGACCGTAGCGGACGCGGCCGCGGCGATTTGCCGGGAGCCCTCGACAAAGCGCCGCGCGCCGCGGTTCGCTGCGATCATCCTGCGCCGGGGGCGCTTCGGATTCCGCTGGAATGGCTCCACCGCGAAGCGCGAGCCCTGCCCCGACCTCAATTCACGACATAACGCGATGTCATAGGCCAGTTCTGGCGCCGGGCGCGGTCGGACGCGCCGCCGCGCCGCGCACCAAGAGCCGGCTCAGCCGGCCTTGGCGGCTTGTTTCCGTCGACCCTTCGCCGCCCCGCGCTTGACGGCAGGCGCCGGCTTTTTGACCGCAGGCCTCGCAGCGGCTCCCTTCCTGGCCGCGGGTCTCGCGGGCGCTCCCTTCTTGACCGCCTTTCTCCGGGCCGCACCCTTCCTGCCGGCAGGCTTCGACGCCGGCTCGCGCTCCGCTGATTTCTTGACCCTGGCGTGCCTGACATGGATGCGCTCGATCTGGCGCGTGGGCGCATGTTCCTGCGCCCAGGCGAGCGCGGTCTCGAAGGGAACCGGCGCCACGAACAGCAGCTGGTGATCGAGCATGCCGGTTTTCTCGTCCTGCGAGAAATAGGTCACCGAACTCTCCGGCTGGTCGTCGACGTACGAGGTGTACACGACCAGGCAGGGCGGCGACGGGATGAAGACGTCGAGATCGCCGATTCCAACGCTGGTCCATGAAAGCAGTGTCGCCATGGGAAATTCCTCCGCGCTCGCCCGAACGAACGCCGCCGCGCCGGGCTTGGGTTCGCGAGGACCACGTTCGCACGGCGCGGGCGGCGATCGGTTGCTATAGGTCAATGTCGGCGAAAAGGAGTCGCCCCGGCTGGCCGAACATTTCCGCCTCCTCGCCCCAGCGGTCGCTCAGGCCGACGCCGGCGCATAGCCCTTGAGGGCTTCGGGCAAGAGCGCGAGAGTATGGCTGTCCGGATCGTGCAACAACGCCATCCAGAGGTCGTGCTCCTCGATGGGGGCGATGCGGCGGGGTTTGCCGGCGAAGGCGACCCCGCGCTGTTCGAGTTCGCGAACGGCGAGGCCGATGTCCGTACCGCTCAAGTAGATCGGCGAGCGGTGGATCGCTGCCCGCGGCTCGCGCGCCTTCTCCAGCATCAGCCGGACACCGCTGCAATCGAAGGACGCGGGGCCGCCAAAGCGAGATAGCCATCTCAGCCGCAGGACATGCCGATAAAACGCCTCGGCCTTATCGACGTCCCTGACCGCCAGCGCGATCTGCCCGATCCGATTCGGGCTCGACGGCATGGCCTCCCCGTGAGATGGCGGACATCAGCCCCGGGATTACGGCGGCGACCGCCGTCTGGCGACGGATCTCGAAGCCCGTCGGCGGCGCCGCTAGGCCGAAGCGGGCGCGCATTCGCCCGGCTCGGGCGTCAGCGCGCGCCCGGCGCGTGCGATCCGGCGAGCGACTGGCGCTCCTTCAGGAGGTCGGCGAGCAAGCGCTCCTGCTCGGCGATGCGATCGGCGTTGCGCGCCTCGTCGCCGGCGCCGGAGAACGCGGCCGCCTGCTCGGCGAGTTCGCTGATATTGCTGCGAATCGCGGCGATCCGCTGGTCGAGGTCGATGAGATTTGCAGCGCCCGCCATGATGAGTCCCATCCCCACATGCTGGTCGCCGCCGCGGCGGCGACGCTCGCCGATGACCCTGTCGCGCGGGGCCTCGCCCGAGGCGTCGCGCATTCCGGCTGCCGATGCGCGGTCGGACGGGCGGCGCCGTTCTTACCCCAATCGCGACGCGATTGCGAGCGGCGCGGCATCGACGCCAAGCGCGGAAAACCCTTCCTTCGCACTTGCGGGCGTCAGGGGAACGCGAAGCGTCCCCCGAGAGGTGGCGCGAAGCGCGGGATGAGCGTCTTCCGGCGGTTTTCCGCCCTGCGCCAACGCCCAGGCAAAAAGAAGGCCGACATGTCGCCACGGCGGCCCGAGTCTAGGGAGGAAACGCCCAAGGAGGGCATACGGCGACGAATCACCGCGCCGCGACTATATCCTGCGCCGCACAAATTGCAATGGGCAAAAGCCCAGTGTTTCGGCAAAAGCTCCGGATCGAGGTCGAGCGGCGCCCGCGCACGGCGCACAATGGTCGGCCGGGCGGAGCGCGGAGCTTCGGCGCGAGCTTGGGCGGAGCATGGCGGTTCGACCAGTCGCCGCAGACCGTAAGACCCCGATCATGTCCGCCCGGCGACGAGCCGATGCGCCGATGCACGAGATCGCCGGCTTGCCCGACGCCGCGGCGGCGGAAATCGCCGATTCGCCGAAGCTGACGGCGAGGCGGGTCCGCCCGCCGATCACAGCCCGGTCGCCCGCATCAGTCCGGCGGCCGGCGAGGGTAGCGTCTCGGCGACGAGGACGCCGGCGCGGGTTTCGGGGCTCGGCGCGATCGGATCGTCCGCAGTGAGCAGGGAAATGCTCTTGTGCGGTTCGGCGATCCCGCCGGCTGCCGCCCCGGTCGCCCCGTTTCTCGCCGCTGTCGCACACAACGCGATCGCGATGATCAGGGACGTCGCGAAACGATTGCGCGTTGCGGACGGTATGGCTCGGCCGGGCAAGCCGACGCTGAGGTCGACTCGGTCGGGCTGCGCGGCGCATTTCATTTCGGCCGGCTCCAGTCTTCGTTGGGCGAGCGCGCGCGATCGGAGCGTCCGCTCCCGGCGCGGCTGCGCGAATGAGGGGGCGAGGAGAGGCGCCTGGGAGGCGGCGCCTCTCCTCTCGGTTCTCGGGTCGGTCGCGGCGGAGCCCCCTCCGCCGTTGCGGACGCGAGCCAATTTCCCATCCTCGATCCGATCCTGCGGGGCGCCGGGACCGGGTTGCCGAGGAGAAGATCGTCATTGGCTCGGGTGCGCCTGCCGGCCCTCGACCGAAGGTTCGAGGCTCGGCGCGATCGGCGATCAGGCGGCCTCGACGACGGGATCGGCGGCGCCGGGGGCCGGAAGCCCGCGCGGTCTGGGGAATGGGCTCGCCTTGATCCGGGAGTTCGACACGGCATTGCTCCTTGCTTGGATGAAGCCGTCGGATCGCGGCGTTCAATTCGCCGCCATGGTCGCCCGACCGGCCTGTGCTCAACGGGCCGAAATCTGGCCGAACCCCCGTCTGGAAGTTGCGATGGAAGCGTCGTCGTGCTGTGAAAAGAAGGTGAAAAATTCGTGAAAAATGCTATTGTCGATCACGGATCGGGCGAATTGGGCATGGCAGTCGCGGCCCCAGGTTTTTCTCTCGGTCTTGCCGGTCCGTTTCGCCTCCTCGGCGCGGACGGCGAGCGGATCGAGGTGCCGAGCAAGAAGGGCGTCGCGCTGATCGCCATGCTCGCGACCGCCAAGGATGGCGAGCATACGCGCGGCTGGCTCCAGGACCGGCTGTGGGGAACCCGGCAGGCGACCCAGGCGCGCGCCAGCCTGCGGCGGGAACTGTCGAACCTGCGCCAACGCCTGAATCGCGCATCCGCCGAGCTGCTTATTTGCCGTCGAGATATTGTGAAACTGGATCTCGATCTCGTCGATGTCGATGTCCGCTATCTCGACATCACCGAGGGCTTTCCCGGAAACCGGCAGGACGTCGAGTTCGGAGAATTCCTCGAAGGCCTCGACATCGCCGGCGAAGACGGGTTCGAACAATGGCTGCGCGAGCAGCGCGCCGCGCTGCGGCGGCAGAAGGAGCGACGGGTCGCGCAGGCGCAGGCGTTCGAAGGCCGGCAGGACGCGCGCGCCGAGACGATCGAGGCGGCGGCGCTGCCGACCCACATCGTCGACGTCAGCCGGCCGCCGACCGGGTTCGACGCCAATCCGGCGATCGCGGTGCTTCGCTTCCAGAACCTCAGCGACGATCCGGTCAACGACTATATCGCCGAGGGGATCGGCGAGGAGCTCATCGACCATCTCTCGCGCATCCGCTGGCTTCCGGTGATCGCACGCAGTTCGAGCTTTTCATTCCCGGCCAACAGCGATCCCAACGAGATCGGCCGGCGGCTCGGCGCGCGCTACGTGCTCGACGGACGGGTGCGCGCCGCTCCGGACGCCCTGCTGATCTCGGCCAATCTCGCCGATTGCGTCAGCGGCTACACGATCTGGTCGCACCGATTCGAGATGCGGTCCGCGGACGGCGAATTCTCGTTCGACCGGCTCGCCAACGAACTGGCTGCGCTGCTCGAAAGCCGGATCGATCACGCCGAGCAAATGCGCGCGCGCGCCAGGCGCGAGGACAAGGCGAGCGTCAAGGACATCGTCTGGCGCGGCCGCTGGCATCTCAATCGCCTGACCCAGACCGACGGCGGGATCGCGCAGCGGCTGTTCGACGAGGCGCTGGCGCTCGACCCCGATTCCTCCGAAGCGCTGATCCAGGCGACCTATTCGCTGGCCTGGTCGCTGTGGGCGCATCGGGCGTCCCAGGCGCGAATCCTCGACATGAGGAAGCTCGCCCAGCGCGCGATCCGCGCCGACGTCGAGGACGGCCGCGGCCACATGCTCGCCGGCATCGCCGAAATGTGGCTCCGGCGGCCGCTGGCGGCGCGGGCGCTGTTCGAGCAGGCGATCGCCCTCAATCCGAGCCTGGCGCTGGCCTATGCGGTCCTGGGCTGCAGTTTCAATCTCGCCGGCGAGCCCGCCAAGGCGTTCGAGCACATCAGAACGGCGCTGCGCCTCAGCCCCAACGACGTCCACCTGTTCTTCTACCTCGCCGAAATGGCGATGGCGTTCCTGATGCTCGGCATGTGGAAGGAGGCGGTCGAGCATGCCGAGCATGCGCTCGCGCGCCGGCCGGCCTATTGGTACGCGCATGTCATCAAGATCAATGCGCTCGGCCGCAGCGGGAACACGCGCGAGGCCGGCGCGGCGATGCAGGAACTGCTGAGCGTCAAGCCGAACTTCACCCTCGATTACCTCGGATGGATCCCCTTTCTCGACAAGAAGTGGATCGACCATCTGTCGCAGGGTTTGACAGAGATACTCGCCGGTCGGATTGTCGCGTCGTCCGGGGACGCGCTGAGCGAGCCCGCCTGACGGCGCCGCGTCCACTCTCGCCGCGCCGCCACGGCGATTGAGGGGGGTCCAATGCCGACGCTGAAATATTACGCCACGATTCATCGGATGCAGTCGTCGCCCCCGTCGCCGCCGGCCGCGGCGGATGTGCGGTTCGATCTCGACGATCTCATCCCGCGCGGACTTTCCGGCTGGCTTTCGCAGGCGACCGCCGGCTTGCGCGACCGGGCGCTGCTGGCGGCGTTCTGGCTGATGCGCGAATTCTGGCCCAATCCCCGGATCGGCCGGCTCGTCCTCGTCAGCCGGGACGCCGACGTGCGCGAGGTTCTGGCGCGGTCGGACACGTTCGGCGTCCCCTTCGGCCTGGAAATGACCGAACTGGCCGGCGGCGCGAATTTCGTCCTGGGTCTCGACGGCCCGCAGCACGACGCGCAGAACGCGACGATCCGCGCGGTCATGCTTCCCGGCGACGCCGAGCGGATCCGGCTGCTGAGCCGGCGCTCGTCGGCGGCGCTGATCAGGGCCGCGGACGGGCGGATCGACGTGATGCAGGGCTTCCTCACGAGGGTCGCCGCCGAGACATGCTGCGGCTATTTCGGCCTCGTCCCGGAGGACTTCGACGCCTTCGCCGACTGGACGATCGCAATGTCCGCGCTGCTGTTCGCCGATCCGTTCGGCAGCGAATCGACGCGCCGCCGCGCGCTGTTCGCCGCCGCGCGGGTCCGGCACGTCGTCGACGGCGCAATCGCGGCGCAGCGCGGCGCGCCCAATCCGGACACCGTCCTGGGCCGTCTGCTGGCGCTGCGCAATTCGGATCCGACGCTGACCGAACAGACGATACGCGCGATCATCACCGGCCTCGTCATCGGCTTCATCCCGACCAATTCGCTGGCGGCCGGCAAGATGCTCGAGGCGCTGCTCGATCGCCCGCCGGCGATGCGCGCGGCCGTCGAAGCGGCGGGGCGCAGCGACGCCAAGGGCTTGCAGGAAATCCTGGTCGAGGCCGCGCGGCTCAATCCGGCGCTCGCTCCCGGCCAGTGGCGCTACGCCAACCAGCCCGCGACGATCGCCGAGGGGACCCCGCGCGCCCGGGCGACCCCGGCCAATTCGGTGCTGATGGTGGCGACGATGTCGGCGTTGCGGGATCGGCGGGCGAACGACGACCCCGGCGCTTTCCGGCTGGGCCGTGCTTCAGGGGCGGCCGACCTCGTATTCGGGGTGAATGCCCATGTCTGTCTGGGCAAATATGTGGCGCTGACCCAGATCACCGAAGCCTTCGCCGCGCTGCTGGCGCAGAAACAGCTCCGCCCGGTCGCCGGCGCGGCGGGCCGGATCGCCTGGGCCGGGCCCTACCCGCGCCACCTGATGATGACGTTCGAGGCCGGGGCGGCCGCGGCGCCTTGAGGCGGCGGCGCGTTCAGGTGGGGTCGACAGCGCCCATGCCGATCATGCGCAGGGCGGTCATGCTCGGCACGAAGAAATATTCGCCGCCGCGGGCCTCGACAAACTGCGGGATGCCCTCGACGATGAACGGCGGGCGGCGGGATTTCGGATCGGCCGGCACGACGAACTTGGCTTTCGGGCCGGCCTTGCCGCCCGGAGAATGATTGCCGACGAGCGGGCAGGAATCATTGCCGGACCGGGCGTCGAGCCCATAGTTGATCCATTGCTGCTGGACGAATTCGAACTGCCTGAACAGGCTCGCGCAGATGATCAGCATGACGACGCCGTGCTCGTCGGCATCCGAGACGCCTTCGGGGGATTGCCCATAGGGCAGGCCGCGCCGGATGATGCGGCGCCGGTTGTTGAGGACCGAGCCCTCGCGGCCGGTCGGCGCCATCCCGTCGCGCGTGTTGGCGCGGCGCATGTGCGAGCCGAGCGGACAGGCGAGGCCGGCCGGATCGTCGCGATAGGAGAATTTGGCCAGCGCCTCGCTGCGCGCGATGTAGCCGGGATGATCCGATTCGGGCGAAGCGGCGGGAAACTGCCGCTGGAACGCCTGCCAGTCGGCGAAAGTGGGCGCGCGCGCGAGCGGCGCGCCGTCGGACCAGCGGCCGACCATCTTGGCCTTCAGCGTCTCGCGCGCCTGCGCGGGATCGTCGATGCCGAACACGGCGCCGAGGCCCGCGGCCGCCTCGGCGACGAAGGCGCGGAATGCGGCGACGTTCTGCTGCAGCTTGCGATAGGCCATGAACGTGCCGTTGCGCGAAAACCGCAGCGGCATGGCGGCGCCGGCGATCTCCTGCGCCTCGTCGGGATATCCGAGCAGAAATTCGCCGGTCGCGAGCGGGCGCCAATTGCCCGATCCGTCGACCGCCCCGGCGCCCGCCAGCGTCCGCCTCTCGTAGCGCTCGGGATATTGCCCCGCGAACACCGGATCGCCGATCGCATCGACGAAGCCGAAATGCTCGGTCGGAAGCGGCGTGCTCGTCCCGTTGTCGAGGCGGGTGATCGCGGACAGCTCCTGGTAGCGCGCCGACGGCCCGCCGCGGGGATTGTGGCCCGGCAGCACCCGCACGCCGCCGAGCGAGCGGCACAGCGATTCGATCGCGGCGGTCGCCTCGTCGAGCGCCGCCACGGGACTCCCGTCGGCGTTCATCTGCGCATTGAGCGCGATCAGGATGTGCACGGCGTCCGGATCGATCGTGCGGCCGCTGCCGGCCGCCGACCAGACCTCGTCCCACGACCGCCCGGGATCGCGTCCGTCGAAATCGTCGCCGAGCATCGGCGCGCGCGCCATCATCCCGTCGATGAATTCGTCGGGCATGCCGCGCAGCGTGCGCACCGGCACGCCGAGCGCGAGCAGGCCGAAGAAGGTGAAGGCCATGTTGGCCGCGACCTGCGGTCGCTCGGCGACGTGGGCGCCGGTGGGAATCTTCGCCCGCAGCGACGGCCATCGCAGCGCGGTCGTGATCGAGGGCAGCACGGCGGTCACGAACCGGCGCCCGGCGGCGCCGTCGTCGACATGCAGCAGGATGAAGCGCCCTTTGGGAAAGCCCAGCTTGCCATAGGCGGTCAGGATGTTGCCCTGGATGTCGGCGAGATCGAGGTTCACGGCCATGATGGTCTCTAGATTCCGATGACGCCCGCCGGCTGCCGCGCCGCGCCGGGTTCGCCGGGCCGGTGCTCGGCGATGAATCGGCCAAACTCGTCGTAGAGCCGCTGCGCCGAAGCCGGGTCGTCGCCGGCCGCCTGCGCCTGGCGGTCGATCGCAAACCGGGTGAACCGCCGCTGCAGGTGGAGCGCCTCGAGCACGCTCGGCAGATCGGCGTCGGGCGCGGCCGGAAACGGCCTGGCGCCCGCCGCCATCACGCTGGCGTAGGCGGCCGCGCCGACGAGCGCGAGCGCGGCCGCGCCCAGGACCGTCAGGCCGACGGCGTAGCGCAGCTCGGAGACCATCGGCCGGCCGAACAGTTCGGCGACGAACAGCGCGAGCGTGGCGGCCAGACCCAGGGCGAAGGCGGCCGCGCTGGCGATCGCCGCCCATTTGAACCTGCCGGTCGCCCAGACCGGCAGGTTCGCTGGATCGACGTAATAGTCGTTGAACGACATGGTCGTTTCGAGCTGCGCGCGGGCGAGATAGGCGGCGAACGACCGTTCGTCCTTGACCGCCTCGCCGAAGCCGCGACACAGACCGAAAATGCCGCGCAGCTCGGGCCCCGCCGTTCTCCAGAGTTCGGCCAGATAGGAATCGCGCTCGCCCTCGGCGCCGCTCGCCGCGTCGAAATCGACGGCGAACAGCAGAAACGGGCAGGTCAGATGATCCTGCGGCTGCGCGAGCGTCAGACTGTCCCGCCGCAGCGCCGACCAGAGCGTGTCGCGCAGGTCGCGCCCGTTATAGGCGACATCCTCGATGACCACGAAGCGGGCGAAATGGGTGCGCGCATTGCGCGCGAACGGGCTTCGCCCGCCGCCGCGCTCGGGCGTCTGCGCCGCGGTCGGCAGGCAGGCGAGCCGCTTGCGCAAGGCCTGCGCGGGCGAGGTTTCGACGCCCGCCTCGCGAACCGGACCGGTCAGGACAGGGACGAGGCAGGTCAGAAAATAATGGCCTCCGTCGAACGTCGGCATCTCGACCTCCGCGATTTCGGCCGATCCGCTCAAACCAGCAGGTCGGCCGCTTTCCCCTGATTGCGAAGGAAGTCTTCGCGGTTCTCGTCCGCATTCTCGGTGTCGCAGCTCGCCACCGGCGCGTAGCCCTGATAGCCGAGGTCGTTCTGAACGCCGGTCAGGGCGGCGACGTAGAGCGCGCGGAAATCGACGGGGGAGACCGATGTCCATCGCGCCGCGAGCGCCAGCACGGCGCGGCGGACGCGCAGCGCCGACTTGATGTCGCGTTGCGCCGCGCCCGGGGTCGCATTGTAGTAATAGTCGGTGTCGATCTGGTTGACCCGGATATAGTCCTTGAATGCGGTGATCGGGATCGAGTGCGGATAGCGCTTGCTCGCGTACCACAGCAGATCGAGGCCGCTCGGAATGCCGTCGGAGAACGCGTCGATATACTGATCCCAGGTTCCGTTGAAATTGCTGCAGAACAGCATGTAGTCGTTGTCGAGGGCCTGCGGACCCTGGCCGAAATCCGGCCAGCTCTTGCGCTCGATGACGACCCAGCGGGCGAAATGGATGATCGAAAGCCCGAGCAGGCCGGCCAGCGTGTTCGGCGCCGCCCGCGCGACCATGAACAGGAACCGGTTGACCCACGTCATCCGCGGGCTCATCGGCGTGATGACATTCATCCCGTAGGATTTGCCTGCGACATTCGACATCCATCGCTCCCGGCCCCGACCCGCTTCGCCGACGCCTCCAGGCATGGGCGCGACGCGCCCGCGCTGGCGCACGTCAAACCGCTCCCGTTCGTCGCGAGGCGCGAAACGGCGAAGTCGAGCGCAACCCGGCTTCGGTCCGACCCCGATACGATTCCAAGTCCCGGCGAAAGCTTGCAACGCCCCTGCCCCGCCTGAAAGCTACGACAAGGCGAGGCGTTTGGCCAAGTGGAAATTGATCATTTGCCGTTTCGACGGCAACGCCTCGATCGCGAGCGGGAGTTCGCCCTCCCAGGACATCGCCGGAGCGGGTGCGAGCGCGTCGCGGGAGCCCGCGCAATCCGTGGGTTTCGTCGGCCTTCCTCGCCGCGCGGCGCGCCCGGGCCGGCGCGCCGCTAGTCCAGCCTCGCCGGCTCGCCGCTGCGCGCCAACGCGATCAGGCTCGCCGAGAGCGCGGCGACGCCGATCCAGAACGCCGCCGCGCGATAGTTGATCAGCGAGACCGGATGCGCCCCGCGAGAGAGCGGTAGATCGGCACGGCGACGGCGCCGGTCGTGGGATCGGCGCGCCAGGCGCCGCCGTGCAAGGCGAGCGTCTCGAAGCGTTTGCCGCCGCGCCCGGCGCGGTCGGTTCGCCCGTCCCGGGGGCTGATTATCTTATAATTTCCATAGACTGAGTCTTCTTATTCACCCTGCGTTCATCCGCCGGATGGGATCAAGGGTCGACCGGAATTCAGGTCAGCGAATGGGGAGAAATCATGTTGAAGAAACTCATCCTGGCGGCGGCGCTGACCGTGGCGGCGGTCGCGGCGCCATGCATCGCGCGCGCCGACGATGCGGCGCCGACGCCAAAGCCGCAGGTTCATCATCATTGGCGCCATCATCATCACTGGCATCACTGGCATCACTGGCATCACCACCGCCACCATCACGAAGCGACCCCGCCGGCCGCCAACAAGACCTGAGGCTCGGGTCGAGGCGCCTCCCGACCACGCGAGCCACGCGTGGGCGGGACCGGCGCCCAGGCGCCGCCCCGGCATTCGGGGCGGAGCCGATGATCTAGGCCGGCTTGGGCGCCAGGTCGACGCCGGCGATGCGGCCGATGTGGGTCGGCAACATCGGCACATAGTCCTGCGCGCCGCCGGCGGCGTGCGCGAGCGCAAAGGCGTTCTTGGCCGCATTGCCCATCGGGTTGGGCAGGCCCGCCGCGTCGGCCATCGCTTCGAGGTAGCGCAGGTCCTTGAACGCATTGGCGATGGTGAACTTGTGCGCGTCGCGGTCGCCTTCGAGCGTCCAGCGCATGAAGGTCTGGTAGAAGCCGCAGTCCATCCGGCCGCCGCGAATGACGCTGTCGAACCGGGCCGGCGCGATGCCGACCTTCTGCGAAAGCGCCAGCGCCTCGGCATAGAGCGCGGCGTAGCCCAGCGACAGGAAGTTGTTGAGCAGCTTCATGCGGTGGCCATCGCCGACCGCCCCGATATGAACGATCTTGCCGGCCCAGGTCGCGAGCACCGGCTCCAGCCGCGCGAACACCGCCGCGCTCGCCCCGACCATCGTGTCGAGCTTTCCTTCCCAGGCCTCCTTCGGCGTGCGGCCGAGCGGCGCATCGACGAACGCGACGCCGCGCGGGGCGAGCTCGGCGGCGAGCGCGAGGGTCGAATTGGGGTCGGAAGTCGAGCAATCGACGATCACCGAGCCCGGCTTCGCGCCCGCCGCCAGGCCTTCGGGGCCGCGCACGATCGATTCGACGTCCCTGGAACCGGTGACGCAGAGAAAGACGATCGTCGAGCGCGCCGCGACCTCGGCGGCGGTCGTCGCGATCGCCGCGCCGCGGCCCGCCAGATCGTCGATCGCCGCGCGCTTGCCGCGCCCCATCGCCGTCAGGGGGTAGCCCTTGTCGACGATGTTCCTGGCCATGCCGTGGCCCATGAAGCCCAGACCGATGAATCCGATGGTTTCTGCGGGTTGCTCTGCGGTCGTCATCGACGGCTCCTCGTCGCTCGGCGCGGTTGGGGCCGCGCGCCCTCGTCCGGATGGATCTGCCGACTTGCCGGCGCGCCGAACCTTCTGGGCGCCATGGAAGGTGCTGTCAACGATGCCGCGGCGCGGCTGCGGCGTCGATCGGAGGGCGCCGCCCCGCCGGGTCGATCAGTAGAGATTGTATTGTCGCCGCAGGGCGTCCGCCTGCTCGGGCGTCAGCGGCCGGATCGGCGTCGCGCGCAGCATCAGGAACAGCTTCGCCGTCTCCTCGAGTTCCTCGGCGGCGAACTGGGCGTTCGCCAGCGACGATCCCGCGACGACCGGGCCGTGATTGGCGAGCAGCACCGCGTGATGTCGGCCCGCGAGCGCCCCGACCGCCTCGGCGAGCGCCGCGTCGCCCGGCGGAAAATAGGGGACGAGCGGCAGGCGGCCGACGCGCATGACGAAATAGGCCGTAAGCGGCGGCAGCACGTCCTCGGGGTCGACGTCGGCGAGGATGCTGACGGCCACGGAATGGGTGGCGTGCAGGTGCACGACGGCGCCGGCGTCCCGGCGCCGGCCATACATGCAGAAGTGGAGGAAGGCCTCTTTCGTGCCGGGGTCGCCGGCGCGGTAGCGGCCCTGCGCGTCGTAACTGGTCAGCCTCCCCGGATCGAGCTCGCCCAGCGAGGCGTTGGTCGGGGTCATGAGATAGGCGCCGTCGGTCAGGCGAACGCTGATGTTGCCGGTCGATCCGAAGGTGAGACCGCGCTGGAACATCGAGGCGCCGACCCGACAGATCGCTTCGCGCGCCTTTGTTTCCTCGCTCATGAACGCTCCCTCGCCCGCCCGGCGATCAATCAAGCTTCGTCCAGGCCTTCAGGAAGAAGTCCGGCGCGCCGAAATTCCCCGACTTCAGCGCCAGCGCGACATCGGGCGCGCCGGCGCTGCGCGTCCAGGGAACGCCGGGGTCGATCTCCGGACCGATGTGGAGAACCGACACCCCGAGGGCCGCCACGACCGCGCCCGAGGTCTCGCCGCCTGCGACGATGAAGCGGGTGAAGCCGCCGGCGAGCAGGAGCCGCGCGACATCAGCCAGCATCGTCTCGACCAGTTCGCCGGCGCGCGCCGCGCCGAGCCGGTCCTGAACCGCGCGGACGACTTCGGGGTCGGCGCTCGAATAGATCAGCGGGGGATGGGCGCCGCCGGCGCCGATCGCCCAGTCCGCGACCGCGCGCGCGCTCGTCGCGCCCGCCGCGATCTCCATGGCGTCGAGACGCCGAGCGGGAACCCCGGCTTCGATCGCGCGCTCGATCTGGCCGCGGGTCGCGGTCGAGCAGGAGCCGGCGAGGATCGCCGACCGGCCGGGCGGCGCCGCGAGCGTGGCGGCCGGCGGCCTCGCGTCCAGTTTGCCCGCCGCGCGGAAATTGTCGGGCAGGCCCATCGCCACCCCGGAGCCGCCGGTGACCAGCGCCATATCCGCGCAGGCGGCCCCGATCGCGCGCAGATGCTCGTCGCCGATCGCGTCGACGATCACGATCCGCTCGGCCGCGGCCACTGCGGCCGCGAACGCCGCCCGGATCGCGGTGACGCCGCGGTCGACGACGCCCAGCGGGACGAGGCCGACCTTGGCGCGCGTCTGGCGCTGGAGCACGCGCACGAGATTGGCGTCGCGCATCGGCGTCAGCGGATGGTCCTTCATCGCACTGTCCGACAGCAGGACGTCGCCGACGAACAGATGGCCCAGATAGATCGACCGGCCGGCGGCCGGGAACGCCGGACAGGCGATGGTGAGGTCGGCGCCGACGAGATCGAGCAGCGCCTCGGCGACCGGGCCGATATTGCCCTCATCGGTCGAATCGAACGTCGAGCAATATTTGAAGACCAATTGCTGCGCGCCGGCCGCGCGCAAGGCGTGCGCCGCTTTGAGCGACTGGGCCACCGCATCCGCCGCCGGGATGGTTCTCGACTTCAGCGCGACCACCACCGCCTCGGCGTCGCCGAAATCGCCGTCAGCCGGCGCGCCGATCGCCTGCACGGTCCGCATGCCCTGGCGCGACAGCATCAGCGCGAGGTCGGTGGCCCCGGTCAGGTCGTCGGCGATTGCGCCCAACAGCATGGCTCGGCTTCCAGGTATTGAGCCGCGCTCGCCAAGCGGCGCGCGCGGAATCTAGGCGGTGGCCCCGGAGACGAGCTCGTAGCCGGCGTCGATGACGAGCGGCGTCGCGCCCCGATAGGGACTTTCGGCGATCCTCTCGACCCCGATCCGGCCGATCAGATAACGGTTCGATCGGATCGTCGACAAGGGTGTCGGCAGCGATTGGCCGATCTCGAGGCCGTTGAAGCCGAACACGGCGAGCTCGTCCTTCAGCCTGATGTTCGACGCGATGCAATGGAAGACCCCGCCGACCGCCATGTCGTCGTTGGAGAAGACCGCGACGTCGATGCCCGGCGAACGCGCCAGCAGGTCGGCGAGCATGGCGCGGCCCGCCAGCGTCGAACTCGGACCCGCGACGCGGGCTTCGGCCGCAATCGACAAGCCACGCTCCGCGAGAGCGGCGACGAGTCCGTCGTAGCGCAGGCGCGCGCGGCGATCGAGGCTCCAGTCGTGCCCGACATAGCCGAAGCGGCGGTAGCCGCGACCGATCAGATATTTTCCCGAATCATAGCCCGCGCGACGGTGCGACAGCCCGACCGCAATGTCGATCGGGGGCGAATCGATGTCCATCAGTTCGGCGACGCGGACACCGCTGTCCTGGAGCATGCGGCGGGTGGCGTCGGTATGGTCGAAGCCGACGATGATCATCGCGGCGGGCTTCCAGGCCAGCAGCGCCCGCACGAGGCTCTCCTCTGACTGCAGATCGTAGTTGGTGACGCCGACGACCGGCTGGAAGCCGGACTCGTCGAGCGCGTCATGGACGCCGCGCAGCACCTCGGGAAACACGATGTTCGACAGCGACGGTATGATCACGCCCATCAGGTTCGAGTCCGCCGAAGCGAGCGAACCGGCGACCCGGTTGGGCACATAGCCGACCGCCTGCACCGCCTCCATCACCCTTGCGCGCGTTTGATCGGCGATCGGGCCCTTGTTGCGCATGATTCGCGACACGGTGATCTCGCTGACATTGGCGAGCCTCGCGACCTTGGCGAGGGTGACGGTCGGCCGACGGTGGCGCAACGGCCGTTTCTCCTGCATCGTCGCTCCGCCTGTGACGGCCGGGGGACACGGAAATCGGCGTTGACTTGCCGCCAAAATTCTCTGCTAATGATAGTATGACAGCGCTGTCATACTGACAAGGCCGGCGCGACGCCGGCCCGCTCCGGATCCCATCGGGGTCGCGGGCCGGCGGCGCGGGAGAGCGAAGGCGCATCGTGGCGTCGGACGAACCCATCAAGATCGGCGCGATTGGTCTGGGCTCGATGGGGCTCGGTATGGCGATCTCCATGGCCCGGCGCGGGGTCGCGGTGGCCGGCTACGACCTCGATCCGGATGCGGTCGCCCGTCTCGTCGGAGCCGGCGGCGGCGGGGCCGCCAGCGCCGCGGAGGCGGCGCGCGACGCCGACGGGCTGGTCGTCGTCGTCGTCAACGCGGCTCAGACGGACGCCGTCTTGTTCGGCGCCGGCGGCGCCGCCGCGGCGATGAAGCGCGGCGGCGTGATCGTGGCCTGCGCGACGATGGCGCCCCACGACGCGGTGCGGCTCGCCGACCGGGCCGCGGCGCTGGGCCTGCCCTACCTCGACGCGCCGATCAGCGGCGGCGCCGTCAAGGCGGCCGCCGGACAATTGACGGTGATGGCTTCAGGCGCGCCCGCGGCGTTCGAACGGGCGGCGCCGATCCTCGACGCCATCGCCGCGACCGTCCACAGGCTCGGCGACGCCGCCGGAATCGGCGCTTCGTTCAAGATGGTCAACCAGCTGCTGGCGGGCGTCCATATCGCGGCGGCATGCGAGGCGATCACGTTCGCGGCGCGCCTCGGGCTCGACCTGCCGAAAGTCTACGAGGTCATCACCGCCGCGGCGGGCAATTCCTGGATGTTCGAGAATCGCGCGCCGCACATACTGGCGGGCGATTACAGCCCGCGCAGCGCTGTCGACATTTTCACCAAGGATCTCGGCATCGTCAGCGACATGGGCCGGCAGGAGAAGTTCCCGCTCCAGCTCGCCGCGACCGCGCTCCAGATGTTCATCGCGACCGCGGCCGCCGGCATGGGGCGCGACGACGACGCCTCGGTCGCGCGGATGATCGCCAGGCTGACCGGCGTCGTCCTGCCGGCCGCGGCGACGGAGGGCTGACCGTCGCGGCGTCGGATGAAATAGAGGGGGAGCGCGGGATGGCGAGGATGATTTCACTGTTCGGCGCGACGCTGCGGACCCTCGAGGCCGGCGGTCTGATCCTGGCGCTCTCGGCCATGGCGGCCAGCGCCGAGGCGGCCTCTGCGACCCTCGGGCCCGAGGCCTGCGCCGCGCTGACGGCGCCGATTCCGGCGACCGCGATCGGCCTGCCGAGCGGCGCGGCCGAAATCGATTCGGCGACCTATTCGCCCGGTTCGCCGCTCGCCGTCGCCGAGCGCGCGCCGACGCCCGCCTCGCGCGTCAGCCCGGCTTTGCCAGCCTATTGCAAGGTCCTCGGACAGATCCAGCCGCTCGACCCGAAGGCGCCGCCGATCCGGTTCGAGGTCAACCTGCCCGCCCAGTGGAACGGGCGTTCGGTGCAATATGGCGGCGGCGGGTTCAACGGCGTCCTGATCACCGGCCTCGGCCTCGCGCCGGCCGGCCGCTTCGATCAACCGGCGCCGCTGGCGCGGGGCTATGTCACGGTGGGAACCGATTCCGGCCATCAGGCCGCGCCCGGACAGCCGCCGCAGGTTTTTGCGCTCAACGACGAGGCCTTCCTCAACTTCAGCCACGCCTCGTACAAGAAAGTGCGCGACGTGGCGGTCGCGCTGATCAAGCGCGCCTATGGCGAGGGTACGCAGAAGCTGTACTTTCTCGGCAGCTCGGAGGGCGGGCGCGAGGCGCTGACCATGGCGCAGCGCTATCCCGACGACTTCGACGGCGTTTTCGCGCGCGTGCCGGTCATCAGCTGGACGGGCTTGCAGCATGCGGGAACCCGCGACGGTCTGGCCACGATGGGCGAGGCCTGGCTGCGGCCCGCGCAGGTCAGGCTGGTCGCCGACGCCGTTCTGGCCGCATGCGGCGCGGTGGACGGCATCGTCGGGGACGCGGCGGGCTGCCGCGGGAAATTCGATTCCGCGCATCTGTTGTGCGCGGCGGGCCAGAGCGGCGACGGCTGCCTCAGCGCCGCGCAGGCCGCGGCCGTCGACGCCTTGCATTCGCCCTATCGGTTCCCGTTCCCGCTCGCCAATGGCGTGACCGAATATCCCGGCTGGGGCGTCTCGGGCGAGGCGACCCCGGCGTTCGGACCGACGGGCGGCTGGAGCGCCTGGTGGCTCGGCGCCAGCGCGCCGACGCTGCCGCCGGCGCCCGACAATGGCATCGCCTGGGTCTTCGGCAGCGGCGGGATGCGCTATGTGTTCGCCCGCGATCCCGATCTCGACGTCGCCCGCTACCGGCCCGAAGACCACGCCGATCGGGTCCGCGCGGTCTCGGCGCTGATGGATTCGACCAATCCGGATCTGTCCGCCTTCGCCGCGCATGGGGGCAAGCTCATCATGCTCGAGCACATGGCCGACTATGCGCAGAGCCCCTATGCCGGCATCGGCTATTTCCAGTCCGTGGAGACGCGGCTGGGCAAGGACGCGGTTCGCGCCTTCGCGCGCCTCTACACCGCCCCCGGCGTCGACCATGTCGGCAGCGGCGCGCCGGCCAATGTCGATATTTTGAGCGCGCTCGCGGACTGGGTCGAACGCGGCAGGCCGCCGCAGGACCTCACCCTCGTCGAACAGGGATTCGCGCCGTCGTTTCCCGTGCTTCGCGCCCGTCCGCTGTGCGAATGGCCGCAATGGCCGCATTACGCGGGCGGCGACGTCAAGCTCGCCGCCAGCTTCGCCTGCGGGGACTAGCGGAGGCTCGGCGATTTCGCGCGGGAGGTCGAAGATGACGGACGTCGGCCCGGGGCGCCGCGCAGCGGCCGACAGAGGCCTCGCCCGCGGCCTCACCA
The DNA here is from genome assembly GCA_050013915.1 of Roseiarcus sp. GTDB lineage: Bacteria > Pseudomonadota > Alphaproteobacteria > Rhizobiales > Beijerinckiaceae > Roseiarcus. Next base: position 11,374 of record JBEKEI010000015.1, on the reverse strand, counting down.
ATTACGGCGATCCGGATTTTGCGCTCTATCTGCGCCGCTCGTTCGCGCGCTCGACCGGGATTTCGCCCGAACTGTTGAGCGCGCCGGTCGTCGGAATCGCCATGACGCCGTCCGGCTTCAACAATTGTCACCGGACGATGCCGGAGCTGGTCGAGGCGGTCTCGCGCGGCGTCCTGGCCGCCGGCGCGCTGCCGCTGCCGTTCCCGACGGTTTCGCTCGGCGAGGTCTTCCTCAATCCGACCAGCATGATGTTCCGCAACCTGATGGCGATGGACACGGAGGAGATGATCCGCGCCCAGCCGATGGACTCGGTCGTGCTGATCGGCGGATGCGACAAGACGGTCCCGGCGCAGCTCATGGGCGCCGCTTCCGCCGATGCGCCGGCGATCCAGCTCGTCACCGGCCCGATGATGACCGGTCGGCATCGCGGCGCCCGGCTCGGCGCCTGCACCGACTGCCGCAGCTACTGGGGCCGGTTCCGCGCCGGCGCGATCGACGCCGGCGAGATCGCGGCGGTCGAGGGCCGCCTGTCGACGACGGCGGGCACCTGCGCGGTCATGGGGACGGCGAGCACGATGGCCTGCATCGCCGAGACGCTCGGCATGTCGCTCCCCGGATCGGCCGCCATACCCGCCGTCCATGCCGCCCGGCTGGTCGCGGCCGAGCAAGCCGGCCGCGCCGCCGTCGCCCTGATCGACAAGCCGATCCGCCCCTCCGAGATCATCACCGAACGCTCGGTCGAGAACGCGTTGCGCGTGCTGATGGCGATCGGCGGATCGACCAACGCCGTGATCCATCTGGCCGCGATCGCCGGCCGGCTCGGCATCCGGCTGTCGAACGCGCGGATCAACGCGATTTCCGACGAGACGCCGGTGCTGGTCGATCTCAAGCCGGTCGGCGAGGGCTATATGGAGGACTTCTACGCCGCCGGCGGGCTCGGCGCGACGCTGCGCGAGTTGAAGCCGCTGCTGCATCTCGACACACGCGACGTGACGGGCGCGCGGCTCGCCGAACGGCTGGCCGCGCCGCTCGACTGGGTCGACCGGCGGGTGATCCGGCCATTCGACGATCCCGTCTCGACGAAGGGAGGCCTCGTCGTGCTGAGCGGCACGCTGGCGCCCGACGGCGCCGTCTTCAAGCGCGCCGCCGCCGCGCCCGCCCTGTTCGAGCACGAGGGCCGGGCGGTCGTGTTCGACAATCTGCACGATCTCAGCGCCCGCATCGACGATCCCGCGCTCGACGTGACCGCCGACGACATTCTGGTGCTGAAGAACGCCGGGCCGAAGGGCGCGGCCATGCCGGAAGCGGGCTATCTGCCGATTCCCAGGAAGCTGGCGCAGGCGGGGGTCAAGGACATGGTGCGGATCTCCGACGCGCGCATGTCGGGCACCGCGTTCGGCGCGATCGTGCTCCACGTCGCGCCCGAGGCCGCGGTCGGCGGGCCGCTCGCCGCGGTGCGCGGCGGCGATCGCATCCGTCTCTCGGTCGCGGCCAAGCGCCTCGATCTGCTCGTCGAGCCCGCCGAGATCGCGCGCCGCCTCGCCGAACGCACGCCGCCGGCGGCGCCGCCGCGCGGCTACGCCGCGCTCTATGCCCGCAGCGTCCAGCAGGCGCCCGAAGGGTGCGACTTCGACTTCCTGACCGGGCCGAAGCGCTCCGCGACCGGCGGGCGCTCGAAGCGATAGCCGCGGTCCAAACCCGCGAGCACGGCGCTTGGACGCCGCCCCCGCTTGAGGTAGAAGCCGCATCGCCGGCGCCGATGACCCGCGCCGCCGCCTCGAACGGAGCCCTCCCGTGCTGAAATTCTACTTCAACGGCTCGCCGAACCCGACCAAGGTCGCGCTGTTCCTCGAGGAGGCCGGGCTCGCCTATGAGCCGATCCCGGTCGACACCCGCAAGGGCGACCAGTTCGCGCCAGGGTTTCTCGAGGTCAATCCCAACGGCAAGGTGCCGGCGATCGTCGACGGCGACGTCGTCGTGTTCGACAGCAATGCGATCCTGCTGTTCCTCGCGGAAAAGACCGGCCGGTTCCTGCCGGCCGACACGCCCGCCGAGCGCGGACGGCTGCTGTCCTGGCTGATGTTCGCGGCGAGCGGCGTCGGCCCCTTCTGCGGCCAGGCGGTGCATTTCAAGCATTTCGCGCCGGCGCCGGAGGCTTACGCCAACACCCGCTACCAGTTCGAGGCCGAGCGTCATTTCGCCGTCCTCGACGGCCATCTCGCCAAAGCGCCCTACATGGTCGGCGGCGTCTATACGATCGTCGACATGGATGTCTGGGGCTGGGCGCGGATGATCCCGTTCATCCTCGGCGACGGCGCCTGGGCGAAGTTCCCGAATCTGAAGCGCCTGCACGACGAGATCGCCGCCCGTCCCGCCGCCGCGCGCGCGGTCGCGCTGAAGGACCGGTTCACGTTCAAGGCGACGGTCGACGACGCGGCGCGCAAGGTGATGTTCCGGCACCTGGAGCGGGCCTGAACGGACGCCGGCGAGGACGCGGGTGCGCGCGCCGTGAAACGGGTCGATGGCGCTGACGCGGGACTCGCGTCCCCCCGCCTCAGATCCGCGCCTCCTCGAACGCCCGCACCCACATCGCGCAGATGCCGGAGCGCACGATGTCGTCGAGCGTGAACTCGATCACCGGCACCGGCAGGCCGCGGGCGCGGATGAGGTCGAGCACCGCGCGCAGGCCCGAGGCTTCGCCGAGGTCGCACTGGCTGACGTCGCCGTTGACGACGACCGAGCAATCCTCGCCGATCCGGGTCAGGAAGGTCTTGATCTCGGCGGGGGTCGTGTTCTGCGCCTCGTCGAGCAGCACGAAGGCGTCCTTCCAGGAGCGGCCGCGCATCACCTCGAACGGCACCATCTCGATGTCGCCGCGCTTGAGCGCGATGGCGTAGGCGGCGGCGCCGATGCGCTCCTTGATCGTATCGACGATCGGGGCGGCCCAGGGCGCGAATTTTTCTTCGAGCGAGCCGGGGAAGAAGCCGAGCGAACGGCCGCACGGCACGTTGGGTCGGGTCAGGATGATCTTGCCGATCCGCTTCTTGCGGTAGAGGTCGGCGGCGTAGGTGGCGGCGATCCAGGTCTTGCCGGTGCCGGCGGGGCCGAGCACCACGACCTGGGGGCTGCGGCGGAGCGCGTCGAGATAGTCGGCTTGAGTCGGGTTGAGAGCCTTGATGGGAGGAAGCGCGCGTTCGGTTTCGAATTTGTCCGGCCGATGCAGTTCGATGATTTCAGCCGTCGCAAACGAACGGCCGTTCCGGCGTTTTTGCTTTTCGAAGCGCTTGCTCAAGGGCAAATTCCTTCTGACGGGCCGACGCGGGATCACGCGCCCGGGCGACGCGTCGAGGCGCCCGGACGTCGAACTCTTCACGATGGGGATGCAGGAGGGTACGCGGCGGCGCGGAAGACGGGGGCAGGCGAAACTCTGAACCGGAGTTCGTCGCTACGCTCATCAAGTCAGGCTCTCCGCGTCGTCGCACGCACTAATGTGCTTGATTCCTATGACAGTTTCAAGCCGAGAAATATCTCGCGCGCCGCCCCCGGCGGTCACGTTCCCTTAACCGTTTTTGTCGAGACTCGTTCCCCCGGGTCCCGCGGCGCCCGGCCGCTCACAGCGTCAGCACGATCTTGCCGATGTGGGCCGAGCTCTCCATCCGCGCATGCGCGGCGCCGGCCTCGGCGAGCGGATAGGTCGAGTCGATCACCGGCCTGCACCGCCCCGCCGCCAGCAGCGGCCAGACCCGCGCCTCGAGCGCGCGCGCGATCACCGCCTTGTCCGCGGGCGAGCGCGGGCGCAGCGTCGAACCGGTATGGACAAGGCGCTTGACCATCAAGGGGCGCAGGTCGAGCGTGGCTTTGGGGCCGCCGAGGAACGCGATCTGGACGATGCGGCCGTCGACGGCGGCGGCGGCGTAATTGCGCGCGACATAGTCGCCGCCGACCATGTCGAGGATCAGGTCGGCGCCGCGCGATTGGGTCGCCGCCAGCGTCGCGGCGACGAAGTCCTGCGTGCGGTAGTTCACGCCGACGTCGGCGCCGAAGCCTTCGCAGGCGCGCGCCTTGGCGTCCGACCCCGCCGTCGCGACGACCCGGGCGCCGAACGCCTTGGCGAGCGCGATCGCGGTCGTCCCGATGCCGGACGTGCCGCCATGCACGAGCAGCATCTCGCCCGCCGTCAGCCGGCCGCGATCGAACACATTGGTCCAGACGGTGAAGAAGGCTTCGGGAATCGCCGCGGCCTCGACGAGCGACAGGCCGCTCGGGATCGGCAGGGCGTTGGTCTCGTGGGCGACGCAATAGCGGGCGTAGCCGCCGCCCGGAACGAGCGCGAGCACCGCGTCGCCGGGCGCGAAGCGCGAGGTCCCCGGCCCCAGCGCCACGACCCGGCCGGCGACCTCCAGCCCCAGAATGTCGGGCGCGCCCGGCGGGGGCGGATAATGACCGGCGCGCTGCAGCGTGTCGGGCCGATTGACGCCGGCCGCCGCCACCTCGATGAGAATCTCGCCCGCCGCCGGCGCCGGACGCGGCCGCGGTTCGACGCGCAGCACCTCGGGGCCGCCCGGGCGCACGGCGACGACGGCGTTCATCATGGCGGGCAGACTGGTCATGGGACGCTCGCTCGGCGCAATCGGTCGCCATCTCCGCCGAACGCGCGCGCGGAGTCAACGCCGCGCGAGCCGGGCGGCGCGCGGGTTGAGGCGCGCGCGCGGAAGGATTATTCCTCGGCGGCGCATCGACGGGCGAGAGGGGGGCGAGGCCATGGCGACATCGGACGAGGACAGCCTGTTCGGCCGCCCGCCCAAGCCGGCCGCCGTCCATGAAATCGGCCAGCCGCTCGACCTCTTGTCGGCGGCCGAACTGGCGGTGCGGATCGACAGCCTGAACCAGGAAATCCTCAGGCTCGAGGCGGCGATCCGCCAGCGCGAGGCGACCAAGGCCGCCGCGAGCGCTTTTTTCAAGTCCTGAGCAGCCGTCGGCGCGGCGCCGGCCCCGCCCGCGACAGGCCCGGGATCGGGACCGCCGCGGCGTCGCCAATTGGGTCAGGCGTCCCAGAACGTCACAGCGCCGAAACGGGGCGCCCCGCCGCGCGGCCGCTCGCGGACGTCCATTTTAACCAAACGTTAACGGTTAACAGGTATGACCGAAATCAATCCTGCTGTTTGGATTCTGAATGGCTCCTGCCGTTCTGTTCGACGCCTCCCGTTTTCCAACTCAAAGACCGCCTTAGGGCGGTCTTTTTTTGCTTTCGAGGGTTTGCCGGCAGGCGACGTTAACCTTATCAAAAGGTAAACTGGCGGCGTCGGGCGGGAGGCGCTAATCTTGCTCGGAGGGCTTATGCGGTCGCGGCCGGCCACGGCGCCGATCGGCGGTAGAGGCAGGAAACCAGAGAGTTCATCATGGCGCGCCAGTTCGAAGGTTTCCCGTTCACCTCTCCCCGGGCCGACGCCTCCGATTTCGGCGGCAGGATCGCCGCGACGGCGCCCGGAACGATCTCGTTCGTCCGCAAGCTCGCCGCATCCGAAAGTTTCAAGACCCTGTTCAAGGAGGGGATGGCGCTGGTCGAGGAGTCCGCCGGCTACCTCGACGGGGCGGGTCGCGAGGAATCGCGCGGCCTCAGGCGGGCCGCCGCGCTGGCGTACGCGACCGAGAGCATGCGCCTGACGACGCGGCTGATGCAGCTGGCGTCCTGGCTGCTGCTGCAGCGGGCGGTCAATGAAGGCGACATGTCGCCGGCCCAGGCCGCCTCGGAGAAGCACAAGGTCCGCCTGCCCCGGCAGGGCGTCGCCTGCGCGCGCGAGCTGTTCGACGAGCTGCCGGAGCGGCTGCGCGAGCTCAGCGCCAAATCGCTGCGCCTGCAGGCGCGGATCATTCACCTCGACCAGTCGCTGTCGGCCGAGCCGGCGCGCGAGACCCTGGGTCCGAGCCCGATCGCCTGCCAGATCGAGCGGCTCCGGATGGCCTTCGGCGCGCATTGAGCGGGCGGCGCGCCGCGACGGCGCGCCTCGCGCGCGCCCACGTTTTGGCCGCATTGCTCGGCCAGAACGCCGCCGAAGGCTGCAACTCCCGATGACTTCAGACCGCCCCGGCAAATTGTACTTGCTGACGCCGCCGTTGCGCGCCGCCGATCTCGACGCCTTCGCCTCGACCCTGACCGCCGCGCTCGAGCCGGGCGGCGTCGCCTGCGTGCTGGCGCGCCTGGCCCCGGAGGCGGAGGGCGACGCCCGGAAGATCGTCGGCCGCCTGCTTTCGATCACGGGCGCGGCCGGCGCCGCCCTGCTCGTCGACGACGATCCGCGCCTCGCCGCCCGGGTCGGAGCCGACGGCGCCCACATGTCCACCGGCGGCGAGGCGCTCGGCGAGGCGCTGGCCAGCCTGAAGCCGGATCGCATCGTCGGCGCCGGCCTGCTGCGCACGCGCGACGACGCGATGAGCGCCGGCGAGGCGGGCGTCGACTATGTCATGTTCGGCGAGCCGCGCCGCGACGGCTTCACCCCGCCCGCCGACGAGACGCTCGCGCGGGTCGAATGGTGGGCCGAAATATTCGAGCCGCCCTGCGTCGGCTACGCCGCCACGCTCGACGACGTCGGCCCGCTCGCCGAGGCGGGGGCCGATTTCGTCGCGCTCGGCGAAGCCATATGGAGCGCGCCGGCGCCGGTCGCGGCGCTGGCGCAGGCGCGCGCGCGCCTCGCGCGTCCGACGGACTGAACCCGTGCCGGCGTCCCCCCGCGGCCTCGGCCTGCTGTTCGCCGCGCTCGTCGGGGCGAGTCCGGCGGTCGCGCAATTCTCTGGGGCCGGGGTCGTGCTGCCGCCGGCGGCGAGCGGCGCTCCCGTCGCCCGCTCCGCGGATCCGGCGGTCGACCTGGCCTTCGGCGCCTATCAGCGCGGCTTTTTCGCCACCGCGCTGAAGGAGGCGACCAAGCGTCTGGCCGCCAATCCGAAGGATGGGCCGGCAATGACCCTGATCGGCGAAATCTATCGCGACGGCGTCAGCGTCAGGCGCGATCCGGCCGAGGCGGCGCGGTGGTACCGGCTCGCCGCCGACGTCGGCGATCGCCAGGCGCGATTCGCGCTCGGCCTGCTGCTTCTCAACGGCGCCGCCGGCGTCGCCAAGGATCGCGCCGCCGCGGCCGCGCTGTTCGAACAGGCGGCCGCGCAGGGCCATGCGGGCGCGCTCTACAATCTGGGCGTGATGGCGATCGAAGGCGACGGCTCCTCGGGACCGGATTTCGCCAGGGCCGCCGATCTGTTCCGCCGGTCGGCGGAAGCGGGCGACGACGACGGCGCCTATTCCTACGGCGTGCTGTTGCGCGAAGGGCGCGGCGTGCCCCTCGACACCGACGCGGCGGCGATCTGGCTGAAGCGCGCCGCCGACGGCGGGGTCATCGCGGGCGAGGTCGAATATGCAATCATGCTGTTCAACGGCGTCGGCGTCGCCAGGGACGAAGCCGGGGCGGCCAGGCTGTTCCTCAAGGCGGCGGTCAGGAACAATCCGATCGCCCAGAACCGGCTCGCCCACCTCTACGCGACGGGGCGCGGCGTCAGCCCGAGCCTCGTGCAGGCGGCGACGTGGAACCGGTTCGCCCGGGCGGCGGGAATCAAGGACGACGAACTCGACGCCCTGACGGCGAATCTGTCGCCGGCCGAATCGGCCGCGGTCGATCAGGCGGTCCGTCGGCAGACCGCGTTCTGACGGGCCGGGCGGCGGCGCGCCGTCGTCGCGCTAGTCCGACAGCCTGGGGCCGCGCCGGGCGAGCGCAAGCGCGCGCGAGAACGCATTGGCCAGTTCGGCCTTCTGGTCGGGGCCGAGAAAGGCGCCGACCTCGAGGCTGCGGCCGCGGCTGACCAGCGCGAGCCGCTGGGTGCCGAATTCCTCGTGCTCGGTGCGCTCGAACCGGACCCACGACGGGTTGAAGCGCCACTCGCGGCGCGCGCCGCGCCGGCTGACGCGCGCGAACAGCAGCTCCAGCGGGGTCAGCCGCAATTCCTCATAGGCGCGGGCGGCCCGATAGCTCGCTTTGAACGCGACATACAGGCCGAGCACGTCGAGCCCCATGAAGCCGATCACCGGCCAGGCGCCCGCGAGATAGAAGGGCAGGCTGACCAGGGCGCTGCCGAGGAAACAGCCGAGCATCAGCAGGCGAAACCCGCCCGGCCCGAGCGAACGATGGGGGTTCAGGCGAACGTCGAACAGCGGCGAGTCGCCGCGCCGCGCCAGATCATCCATGGCGCGCGACCCCGCTCGCTTGCAACGTCATCAGCCCCATTTGCCGACTCCCGTCGAGCCATTATAAAGCGCCGATGCCCCCAGACCAGCCGGAAACGTCAGCCGCCGCCCGCGTTGCGACGAAGCGCCGCGCGCCGGCCCGCGCGGCCCGGGTCGCGCGCGTCGAGGCGATTTTCGAGCGCTTCGCCGCCGCCATGCCGGAACCCAGGGGCGAGCTCGTCTATCGCAACGATTTCACCCTGCTGGTGGCGGTCGTGCTGTCGGCCCAGGCGACCGACGCCGGCGTCAACAAGGCGACCCCGGCGCTGTTCGCGCTCGCCGACGGCCCGCAAAAGATGGTCGCGCTCGGCGAGGCGCGGCTGGCCGAAATGATCCGCACGATCGGCCTCTACAGGACCAAGGCGAAGAACGTGATCGCGCTGTCGCAGGCGCTGCTTCGCGATCACGACGGCCTGACGCCGCGGACCCGCCAAGCGCTGATGGCGCTGCCCGGCGTCGGCGCCAAGACCGCCAATGTCGTGCTCAACATCGCGTTCGGCGAGGCGACGATCGCGGTCGACACCCATGTGTTCCGGGTGTCCAATCGCATTCCGCTGGCGCGCGGCAGGACTCCCGCGCAGGTCGAGGCGGGCCTGCTGCGCGTCATCCCGGCCCGGTTCCTGCGCCACGCGCACCATTGGCTGATCCTCCACGGGCGCTACACCTGCAAGGCGCGCGCCCCCGCCTGCCGGACCTGCGCGATCGTCGACCTGTGTTCCTGGGCCGGCAAGACCGCCTAAGGCCGAGATTGGCGGCTCCGCCAACGCGGCGTGCGCGCCCTCGCGGCCGAAGCCGGCTTGTCGTGCGGCGCAGCATATCCGTTGGCCGGCTCATCACGACGCCTGCCGCCGCGAGCGCGGATGGGTCGTCACACCGGAGCGACTGCGTCGGAATCCGCAGGCGCGTTCGCCGAAATGGGCGATTGCGTGAGCGCCTCGGCCATTTCGGCGAACACGCCGGCCCAATCCCCGGCGACGCTCTGGCGGAACAGCCGCATCGTCGGATACCAGGGCGAACGGGACGTGCCGAGCTGCCAGCGCCAGTCCGGAACGGCCTTGAGCGCCACCCAGGTCTTGCGTCCGAGCGCCCCGGCGAGATGGGCGATCGCGGTGTCCGAGGTGACGATCAGGTCGAGACTCATCATCGCCGCCGCCGTGTCGAGGAACGCGCCCGGCCCGCCGTCGAAATCGGGACCCAGCGTCTCGACGCGCATTCCATCGGGCAGCCCGGCGAGCTGCTCGATGCCGGCGTTCTTTTGCAGGTTGATCAGGCGGACGCCGGGGACGCGCGACAGAGGCGCGAGGCAAGCCAGCGGAATCGACCTGCCCTGATCGATGTTGATCCCGGGCTTCCCCTGCCAGGCGACGCCGATCCGCACTCCGCCATCGCCGAGCCGCGCGCGCCAGCGGTCGACGGCCGCGCTATCGGCGGCCAGATATGGGGCCTGGCCGAGCGCCGTCCCCTGCTGCGCGGCGAAGATGCGGGGCAGGCTCAGGAGCGGACAATAGACGTCGAAATCAGGCGCCGGCTCATCGAGCCCGAGCAGCGTGACCCCGGCCACGCCACCCAACAGCTGCTTGAGCGCCGGCTGGACCAGCAGGATGACGCGCCGGGCTTTGGCGACGACGAGCGACGTGTAACGGATGAACTGAAACGTGTCGCCGAACCCCTGCTCGGCGCAGAGCATGATGGTCTTGTCTGCGAGATCCTCGCCACGCCAGCGTGGCTTCTCGACAACGCCGCGGATGCTGCGCACCCACGCATATTCCTTCAGCCGCCACCGCCACTCATACTCTTCCCAGCCTCGAGCGAACTCGCCGCGCAGAAGCAAGGCCTGTCCCAGGCCAAAGTGAGCCTCGGCCATGCCTGGATCGAGGGCGAGGGCGCGATTGAAAACCGCAATGCTTTCGTCGATGGAGCCATATTTGCTCAACACGGTCGCGAGATTGAATTGGCCGAGCAGAAAATCGGGATGCAGCGCCACGACCCGTCGGCCCAAGGCGGTCGCCTCCTCGACCTGTCCCTGTCGCTCGAGGACGGTGACGAGGTTGGAGAGGGACCAACGGTCCTCCGGCAGCTTCGCCAGAGCCTTTCTCAGCACGCAGGCCGCCTCCTCGAGCTGACCCTGCTCGCAGAGCACGGACCCCAGATTGGAGAGGGCCAACGACGAGGCCGGGTCGATCGAGACCGCCCGACGGGACGCCGTTTCAGCCTCGTCGAGCCGTCCCAGATCCTTGAGCGCCGCGCCGAGATCGCATACCGCCTCAAAATACCCGGGGTGGCGAACGATGGCTTGGCGGTAATATTCCACCGCCTCGACGAGCTGGCCCTGCGTGTGAAGCACGAGGCCGAGGTTGCGCAGCGCCGCTGCGTGATCGGGCCTGAGGGTCAGGACGCCCCGGTATGCGGCCTGCGCTTCGCCGAGGGCCCCGGCTCGATGGCTGCCGACGGCCTGCGCAAAGAGCCGCGCTATCGAGTCCGAAGGCACGGACTCGGCGGCGTTTTTGAGAGCGCCGCGGCGCTGCTTGCGGTTCATCGTGGTCCGCGGTCGTGAGGTTGCCGATTGGCCGGCGTGGCGAATCGTCGTGGGTCTCTATGCGCCCGGACCAGGCAATGCCGCCGAGCGACCCCGGAACGCCCCGGGCGCGCCGCCCGACGAGCCACCTCGCCAGCCTAGGCTGGCGGAAAATCCACTGCTAGGCTCGGAAACTACGCATGCGCGCGACCCTGGGCGCCGTCACGGCGCCAGTGCACTCAACGCCCGGCGCTCTCCTTGCGCTATTCCGTCCGGGACGTTGACGCGGCATTGCCGGCGGGCCACGCCGCCGAGCGGCTGCGCCGCTCCTCAACTCCCGCTCCGGCGCCTTCGGCGGGCGACTTCGTCGCCGAGGGCTGGCTGCGGCTCGTCGGCGCGGGCGTCTGGCGTCCCGACGGGGGCAAGTTCACGTTCGGCGGTCCGGTCGTCACTGCGAGGGAGCCCGGCCGTCTATAAAAGAGAAATATGATAAATATATTGTGTAATTCCGAAAGTTCGGGTATTGTCTGCCTTGACGTCCCCAACGCAGGAGCCCGCCATGTCCGACCACGCCGTCCCCACACTCCGGCCCG
>JBEKEI010000014.1:0-45937 GCA_050013915.1 Roseiarcus sp. | reverse complement strand
GCGGCCGCTTGGCCGCGCTGCGCACCAAAAGGTCACGGTTGCAAAAGGCCGGGGCCGGGCGCGCGGGGCAATGTTCGCGGAGCGCCTCCTGGCGCGCAACGACCGCCGGAGGCGGCTCGACCTCGAGGCGCGCGACCAGTCCTGGCAGCGCCCCAGCCGGCTTGGCGCGTGGCGCGGCGCATTCGTCGGTCAGCCCACCCGACTCCGCTCAGGACGCGGCGGCGACCGCCCCGAATCGCTGGGTCACGCGGGCGACCTTCTCGGGCGCGACGCGAACCTTCAGCCGGATGCGGCCGTCGTCCGACGATTCGCGCGCCATCACCTCGGTGTTTTCGTACAGCCAGTGCAGGCCCTGCCCGTCGGCGCCTTCGAGTTCGATCGCCAGACAGCTGCGCCCCTGCGCCAGACGCGCCTCGATCGCTTCGAGGAGCCGGTCGGTCCCCTCCCCGGTCAGGGCGGAAACCGCGAGGGATCGGTCGTCGCCGGCGCCGTCGTCTCCCAGCGCCGCCTGCCTGCGCTCGGGATCGAGCCGATCGAGCTTGTTCCAGACTTCGATCACGCGCTCGGCGCCGGCGGCGACGCCGATTTCCCCGAGGATCGCCTCGACATCCCGGCCCTGCGCCTCGCTGTCCTCGTGCGATATGTCGCGCACGTGCAGGATGACGTCCGCCGCCAGCACTTCCTCCAGCGTCGCGCGAAACGCCGAAATCAGCATGGTCGGCAGGTCCGAGATGAAGCCGACGGTGTCGGACAGGATCGCCGCGCCGCCGTGGGGCAGCTTCAGCAGCCGCATGGTCGGGTCGAGCGTGGCGAACAGCATGTCGGCCGCGACGACTTCGGCCCGGGTCAGGCGATTGAACAGCGTGGATTTGCCCGCGTTGGTGTAACCGACCAGCGCGACGATCGGGTAGGGAACGTCGCGCCGGCTCGCGCGGTGCAGCGCGCGCGTCTTGACCACGACCTCGAGGTCGCGCTCGATCCGGATCATCCGCTCCTGGATGAGCCGCCGGTCGGTCTCGATCTGCGTCTCGCCGGGGCCGCCGAGAAATCCGAACCCGCCGCGCTGGCGCTCGAGATGGGTCCACGAGCGGACCAGACGGGACTTCTGGTAGGCGAGATGGGCGAGTTCGACCTGCAACACGCCCTCGCTCGTGCGCGCCCGCCGCCCGAAAATCTCCAGGATGAGCCCGGTCCTGTCGATCACCTTGACCTTGAACGCCTTCTCGAGATTGCGCTGCTGAACCGGCGACAGCGCGCAATCCATGACGACAAGATCGACCGCATTGGCCTGGGCGAGCGCGGCGATCTCCTCGACCTTGCCCTTGCCGAGGTAGGTCGCCGGCCGGATCGCGTTGAGCGTGAGGCGTTCGGACGCGACCACGTTGAGGTCGATCGCCCGCGCCAGACCGCCGATTTCGTCGAAACGCGCCTCGGGCGATCGCGCCGCGCCCGCGCCGCCCGGACGGTGGACCGACGGATAGGGACCGACGACGAGCGCGCGCGTATTGGCGGCGGCGGCGACCTCCGGCGCGGGCGGGCGATCTTCTGGGCTCGGTTTGGTCAATGCGGCGCCGGCTTGCCTTTTCGTCCCCGCCTAGCTCTTGTCGACAACCGCGCCCTCCTCGCCCGCCTCGAACATCTGGATCGGGTTGGCCGGCATGATGGTCGAGATCGCGTGCTTGTAGACGAGTTGCGAATGGCCGTCGCGCCGCAGGAGAAGGCAGAAATTATCGAACCAGGTCACGAACCCCTGCAGCTTGACCCCGTTGACGAGAAAGATCGTCACCGAAGTCTTCGTCTTTCGAACATGATTGAGGAATGTATCCTGCAGATTTTGCGCTTTTTCGCCCGCCATGAGCTTATCCTGTTGGTTTTGGGCCGCCGAGGACGGCCATAGGATCGTCTTGCCTCGCCAGCGCTCCTCGTTGCAACGCGCCGCTCGCCTGGATCGGGCAATTAGAAGCAGTCTCGCCGCGGGCGCAAGGCCAAGTTTGCCACGGCGCGCAAATTTCGCGCGCGTTTCCCGACCAGTTCGGCCGATCCGGCGACCGGCGTCACCGGCCGGAGACCTCGGCGAAGGCGTGGAGCCGCGCGCGCAGCCCCAGCGCGATCGGCCCCGGCCGGCCGTCGCCGATCGCCCGCTCGTCGATCGCCACGACCGGCGTCACGATGTTGACGGCGCTGGTCAGGAAGGCTTCGCGCGCCCCTTGCGCCTCCTCGACCGAAAAGGCGCGTTCCTCGAAGCGCAGGCCTTCGGCGGCGAGCAGCGCCAGCAGCGTCGCGCGGGTCACCCCGGGCAGGATCGCCGCGTCGGTCTGGCGCGTCACCAGCGCGCCTCCGGGAGTGACGATCCAGGCGGTGGTCGAAGCCCCCTCGGTGACCCGGCCCAGCGCGTCGACCAGCCACGCTTCGTAGGCGCCGTGCTCCCGCGCGTGCTGCTTGGCCAGGACATTGGGCAGCAATTGCAGGCTTTTGATGTCGCAACGGGCCCAGCGCAGATCGGACGTGGTGACCACGCGGACGCCGGCGACGGCGCGCGCCTCGCCGAGCCGCCGATCGATCGCCCTGGCGGTGACGACGAGACCCGGCGGCGCGCCCTGGCCGGGAAAGGCGTGATCGCGCCGCGCGACGCCGCGCGTGGCCTGGACATAGACGATGCCGTCGCGGACCCGGTTGCGCGCCACGATTTCCCGCATGACGAAGCGCAGCGCCGCCTGCGAGATCGACGAGCCGATCCGCAGCGCTGCGAGCGAGCGCTCCAGCCGCGCCAGATGGCGCGATTCGTCGATCAGGGCGCCATCCCTGATCTCGCAGACCTCGTAGACGCCGTCGCCGAACTGGAAGCCGCGATCGTCGATATGGACGCGCGCGCTCCGATAGGGGAGGAATCGGCCGTCGATATAGGCGATGCGGCTCATTGGTCGCCCCGTGTCCGGCCGGCTTCAGTCGACGTTGAGCGACTTCAGCTTGCGATGCAGCGCCGAGCGCTCCATGCCGATGAATTCGGCGGTGCGCGAGATGTTGCCGCCGAACCGGCTGATCTGAGCCACGAGATACTCGCGCTCGAATACTTCGCGGGCCTCGCGCAGAGGCAGGCTCATCAGTTTCTCGCCGCCGACGCCGGTCGGGATCGACGGCACCAGGGCGCCGACCTCCGACGGCAGCATCGCGGCCGTGATCTCGGCTTCCGGATCGCCGGAAGCCAGAATCATCAGGCGCTCCACGTTGTTGCGCAACTGCCTGATGTTGCCCGGCCAGTCGTGCGACTGGAGGATCGCCATCGCGTCGGCGCCGATCCGGCGGCGCGCGACGCCCATTGTCGAGGCGACCTGGTCCATGAAGAATTCGATGAGTTCGGGGATGTCGTCGCGCCGCTCGGAAAGCGACGGCGCGCGAATCGGCACGACCGACAGGCGATGGAACAGATCCTCGCGAAACGCGCCCTCGGTGATCGCCGCGGCGAGATCGCGGCTCGTCGAAGAGATGATGCGCACGTCGACGTGGACGCGGGCCGAGCCGCCCACGCGCTGAAAATTCTGGTCGACCAGCACCCGCAGGATCTTGGCCTGGGTCTCGGGCGGCATGTCGGCGACTTCGTCGATATACAGCGTCCCCCCGTGCGCTTCCTCGAGCGCGCCGACCTGGCGGGCGCGATCGGGTCCCGCCTCGACGCCGAACAATTCACTCTCCATCCGGTCGGGCGCCATCGTCGGGGCGTTGATGACGAGGAACGGACCGTCGGCGCGGGAGGAATGTTCGTGGATCAGCCGCGCCGCGAGTTCCTTGCCGGCGCCCGCCGGCCCCGAGATCAGGACCCGCGAATTGGCGGGGCCGACGCGCTCGATGACGCGCCGCAGATTGTTGATCGCGACCGACGAGCCGACCAGCCGGTTGACCGCTCCCGAACGCACCCGAAGCTCGCTGACCTCGCGCCTGAGCCGGGAAGTCTCCAGCGCGCGGTCGGCGATCAGGATGAGGCGGTCGGCCTTGAACGGCTTCTCGATGAAATCATAGGCGCCGAGCTTGATCGCCGAAACCGCAGTCTCGATGTTGCCATGGCCCGAGATCATGACGACGGGCACCGCGGGATGCTGCTGCTTGATGATCTCCAGCAATTGCAGTCCGTCGAGGCGCGAACCCTGCAGCCATATGTCGAGCAGAACCAATTGCGGGCGACGCGCCTCGATCGCCGCAAGCGCCTCGTCGGAATTGCGCGCGACGCGGGCGCCGTGCCCCTCGTCGGTCAGGATTCCCGAAACGATCTCCCGGATGTCGTCCTCGTCGTCGACAATCAGAATGTCAGTGGCCATTGCTAAAGCAGTTCCCGCACGTTCGCGCCAGGCGCATGGAATGATTGCGGCGCGTCGTCGACGATGGGCAGCTTCAGCCTCACCTGCGCGCCGCGCCCGCCGTCCTCGCGCGCCAGTCCGTCGAGCAGTTCGACGCCGCCGCCGTGATCTTCGAGGATCTTGATGACGATCGGCAGCCCCAGTCCGGTGCCTTCGGCCCGAGTCGTCACATAGGGCTCGGTGAGCCGGCCGCGGTCCTCGGCGGGAAAGCCCTTGCCGTTGTCGCTGACCGAAATCCGGCAGATCGAGTCCGGGTCGGCCTCCATCTCGACGCGGATCCGTCCCTTGCCCTTGGCGCCGTCCTCCAGGGCGTCGATTCCCTCGGTCGCGTTCTTGACGACATTGGTGAGGGCCTGCGAGATGAGCCTTCGATCGAATTTGGCGAACAACGGTTCGGCCGGCAGCCGGTCCTCGATTGCGATGTCGGGCCGCCCGACCCGCATCAGGAACAGGACCTGGCGGACGCAGTCGACGAGGTCGTCGCGCAGCAGCCTCGCCTTCGGCATCCGGGCGAAGGACGAGAATTCGTCGACCATCCGCTTGATGTCGTCGACCTGACGGATGATCGTGTCGGTGCATTGATCGAAGACGTCGCGCCCCTCGACGATCAGGCGTCCATAGCGGCGCTTGAGGCGTTCGGCGGAGAGCTGAATCGGCGTCAGCGGATTCTTGATCTCATGGGCGATCCGGCGCGCCACGTCGGCCCAGGCCGCAGTCCGCTGAGCGCTGACGAGATCGCTGATGTCGTCGAGCGTGATGACGCTGCCCTGGTCGGCGCGCTGGGGATTGCTGGTCACGCGCACGTTGAGGATCCGCTCGCTACCGTCGCGCTGCAGCTTCGCCTGCCCCTGATGAAGCCGCAGCCGTGTGGCGCGCGCCTCCTGGAGGATCGGCGCAAGGCCCGGCAGGACGCTGTCGACCGGCGCCCCGACGAGGCTCCGGCCGGATTCGCCGAGCAGACGTTCCGCCGCGGCGTTGTTGACCGTGATGATTCCCTGGGTGTCGACGCCGATCACCCCGGCGGGAACCCCCGACAGGACCGCCTCGGTGAAGGCGCGCCGCTCGTCGTTGAGCGTGTTGGCGGCGACCAGGCGGTTCTGCTGCTGGCTCAGTTCGAGCGTCATCTTGTTGAACGTTTCGCCGAGATGGCCGAGATCGCCCTCCGAGCGGCGCGTCGGCACCTGGACGTAGAGATTTCCCGACGCGACCTCGTCGGTCGCGCGAATCAGCCGGCGGATCGGCGCGACCAGTTGATTGGCGAAGGTCAGGCCGAGCCAGACCGCGGAGAACACCATCGTCAGCGCGAGTAGGACGAACATCAGGGCAAAGCCGGCTTCGATGTTGCGGCGGGCGCCGTCGAACGCCGTATAGGTCGCAACCACGTCGGCGGCGTCGCGCGAGAAGCGCTCGGAGAACGGATCGATCGGCCGGCCCGCGTAGAAGAACCTGTCGTCGAGCCCCTGGATCGGACGCAGCGCCACGAAGACCTTGCCATCCGCCAGCAGCAGACAGAGCGGCTCGTCCTTCCTGGCGTCGGCGAAGTCGCTGGCTTCCGGCGTGGCCACCTGCGTGGGGTCTGAGCCGGCCGCGCGGTCATCGATCGAGCCGTCGCTCTTCATGATGAGGGCGACGCTGAAGCCGAGCGATTGGGACCGCGAAGTCAGATAATCGTGCAGCAGCGTCCGGTCCGCGCGCAGCAGCCGCGCGCCCTGCGCCAGATCGCCGGCGGTCAGCGCCGCGTCGCGCAGAAGGGATCGGCACTGCGTCTCGCGATAGAGATGGCCGGCTTCGGTGGTCTCGTTGATGAATGTCCTGATGTCCTTCATGAACACCGGGTTCAGCCCGCGCTCCAGCGACACCGCCGCCACGACCGCGGTCACCAGCGCGGGAATCGCCGCCACCAGCGAGAACAGCGTCACCACCCTGATGTGGAGCCGCGCGCCGGCGCGGCCGGCCCGGCCGGCCGCGATCAGGCTGCGCGCCTCGAGCCCGATCAGCACCAGCAGGACCACGATGATCAGCGCATTGCCACAGAAGATGCACAGGACGACGAAAGGTGTCGGGATGACCGGCGTGAACCCGGCGAAGACGACGAATGTGGCGATCGCGAGCAACAGCGCGGCGCCGACGGCGACCGGGCCGAAGCGGCTCGCCGTCTCGCCCTCCTCATAGCGGCGCTCGCTTTCGGCGCGCTTGCCGCCGCTTCGTCCAGTCGCCAAAGGCTTCAGTCCCTGCCGGCTCGACGCGACGTCGCCCGACCCAGAGTTGCAAGTCTGCAACGATGTTGCAGGATTGCGACAAATTGGCGGCGAAACGGGATCAGGGATCGATCTGCGGAGGCTTCAGCGGATCGTGCGGATCGTGCGCAGGTCGAGGTCGCGGATCTTCTTGCGCAGGGTGTTGCGGTTGAGCCCGAGGACTTCGGCGGCCTTTATCTGGTTCCCGCGCGTCGTGGCCAGGGTCGCGGCGATCAGCGGCGCTTCCAGCTCGCGCAGGAGCCGATGGTAGAGACCGACCGGCGGCAGATCGTTGCCGAACGAGCGGAACAGCTCGGTGACATGGCCCTCCATCGCCGAGGAGAAGATTTCGCCCGCCGCCTGGCCCGATTGCAGGCGCCCACCGTTGCCCAGATGGCCAGACGCCATCGGCCCGAGCGTCTGGAGCGGCGCGTTGAGGCCGAGTTCGGTCTCGATCAGCGCCTCCGTGATGGTGTCCTGCGGATAGAGCGCGGCGAGGCGGCGCGCCAGATTCTCGAGCTCCCTGATGTTGCCGGGCCAGGAATAGCGGCGCAGCCGCTCCAGCGCCGGGGCATCGAGCCGCTTGGCGGGCAATCCGTCGGCCACGCCCTGCGCGAAGAAATGGCGCGCGAGATCGGCGATGTCCTCGGTTCGCTCGCGCAGCGGCGGCAGCCGCAGCGGCACGACGTTGAGGCGGAAGAACAGGTCCTCGCGGAACGAACCCTGCTGGATGGAGTAGCGCAGATCCTTGTTGGTGGCCGCGACGATCCGCACGTCGGTCTTGATCGGGGTGCGCCCGCCCACCGTGGTGTATTCGCCTTGCTGCAGCACGCGCAGCAGCCGCGTCTGGGCCTCCATCGGCATGTCGCCGATCTCGTCGAGGAACAGCGTGCCGCCGTCGGCCTGCTCGAACCGCCCGACCGAGCGGGTGTTGGCGCCGGTGAACGCGCCCTTCTCATGGCCGAACAATTCGCTCTCGATGAGATCGCGCGGGATCGCGGCCATGTTGATCGCGACGAACGGGCCGGTCTTGCGCTTGCCATAATCGTGCAGCGCGCGCGCGACGAGTTCCTTGCCGGTGCCCGATTCGCCGGTGATCATCACCGTGAGGTCGGTCTGCATGAGCCGCGCGAGCGAACGATAGATGTCCTGCATCGCCGGCGACCGGCCGATCAGCGGCATCGAATCGACCAGCGGCGCGGCGTCGAGTTCCCCGGCCTTGCGGCGCTTGGGTTCGGCGAGCGCCCGGCCCACGATGCCGACGAGTTCCTTCAGGTCGAACGGCTTGGGAAGATATTCATAGGCGCCGCGCTCCGACGCCTTGATGGCGGTCATGAACGTGTTTTGCGCGCTCATCACGATGATCGGCAGGTCGGGGCGCAGACGCTTGATGCGCGGCAGGAGCTCGAAGGCGTTGTCGTCGGGCATCACGACGTCGGTGATGACGAGATCGCCCTCGCCGGCCGCGACCCACCGCCAGAGCCCGGCCACCGTGCCGGTCGACCGCACTTCGTAGCCGGCGCGGGAGAGGGCCTGATTGAGGACGGTACGGATTGCAGCGTCGTCGTCGGCGACAAGAATATGGCCTGACGGCATCTATTTGCTCCACGAGCCTGCGCCGGAGATCGACCGGATCAAGGCTCCCACTTCCGGTATCGTTGCATCCTCTTCACGCGAAACGGCAGCCGTTTCCCTAGAAAATGCGAAGACTTCTCGCCTTGACCAGACCACAGGCCGGCTCCCACGGCCTTCCGATGAGACGCTACCCCGAGACGTTCGCGGGCCGACCCAGACGAGGCGTGTCGAGCGGCATCAGGACCCGAAACGTCGTGAGGCGCGGATGGGATTCGAATTCGATAATTCCGCCATGTTCACCGATCACCTTGGCGACGAGTGCAAGTCCGAGGCCAGAGCCCGAAGATTTCGTCGTTACGAAGGGGTCGAACAGATTGGCCGCAATGTCGTTGGGGACGCCGGGACCATTGTCGCGCACGCAGATTTCAAGCGGCAGACCGACCGGCTCCAGCGAACCGGAAGTCCGCAACCTGACGCCCGGCCGGTAGGCGGTCGACAGCATTATCTCGCCGTCAAAACCTTCATCTCCAATGGCTTCTGCGGCGTTCTTCACCAAATTCAGGAACACCTGGATGAGCTGGTCGCGAGAAGCGAACACGTGCGGAAGCGAGGGGTCGTAGATTTCCCGGAACCGGATGTGGCGCGCAAAGCCCGCCATCGCGAGCCGCTTCACATGGTCGAGCACGGCGTGGATGTTGAGGCTCTCGCGCTGGACTGGCCGTTCGTCGGAAAACGATTCCATGCGATCGACCAGCTTGACGATGCGGTCGGTTTCCTCGCAGATCAGTTGGGTCAGCGCGCGGTCCTCGTCGCTTAGCCCGCTCTCGAGCAGTTGCGCAGCCCCGCGAATGCCCGAAAGCGGATTCTTGATCTCGTGGGCGAGCATGGCCCCGAGCGCGGTGACCGACCGGGCGGCGCCGCGATGGATCATCTGTCTGTCCATTTTTTCGGCAATTGACCGTTCTTGCAGCATAAGCACCACGCCGCCCTCGCTGTCGGGAAGGGGCGTGAGGAAGACGTCGACCAGGCGCCCGAGCCCCGTGCGCGGCGTGCTGACGTCGAGCTTGTAGCCGCTGATCGGCGATTGACCGGCGATCGCCTCCTCGACCAGGGCGAGCACCGGCGAGCCGAACGGGACGATGTCGTCGAGGCGCGCGCGCTGGAGCGTCGAACGGCCCATGTCGAAGAAATGCTCGGCGGCGTTATTGACGTCGCGCACGCGGGTGCCGACGTCGAGCGCGAGTATCGGCTGCGACAGCGCGTTGAGCACGCGCAGCGCGTCGGCGAAGACTTCCTGGGGAGCGCGCTGAATATCGGGAAGGGAGTTCACGCCGCCGCCCTCGGCTCGAATTGGCCGAAGCAATCGGCCAGGAGTGCGCGCGCCGACCGCGGGTCCTCGCAGGTGACCAGCGCCAGCCGCAGCGCGGCGGGCGCGGCGGCCTTTTCGGCGTAGGCCGACAGGTGCTTGCGCGCGTGGCGCAGGCCCGCCTGCGCGCCGAACAGGCCGAGCAGAGCCTCCAAATGCTCGAGCGCCGCGTCGCGGCGCGCCGGCAGCGTCGGCTCCGACGAGGCGGTCCCGGCTTGGAGGGCGCGCGCGATGCTCCCCGGCAGCCATGGGGCGCCGATCGCGGCGCGGCCGACCATCACCGCCGCGGCGCCGGAACAAGCGAGCATCGCCCGGGCGTCGGCGACGCCGGCGCAGTCGCCGTTGACGACGACCGGGATCGCGACGGCCTCGACGACCTCGCGCACGGCCGCCCAGTCGGCGCGGCCGGCATACATCTGCGCGCGAGTTCGGCCATGCACCGTGATCATGGCCACGCCGGCACTTTCGGCGCGCCGCGCGAGTTCGGCGGCATTGCGGCTGTTGGCGTCCCAGCCGAGCCGCATCTTGAGGGCGACTGGCGTCCCGACCGCGGCGACCACCGCCTCGACGATCCGCAGCGCCTGATCGAGGTCGCGCATCAGCGCGCTGCCGGCGAGCCCCCCCGCCACGCGCCGCGCCGGGCAGCCCATGTTGATGTCGACGATCGCCGCGCCCGCCTGCTCGGCGCGCCTCGCGGCCAGGCCCATTGCGGAGGGATCGCAGCCGACGAGCTGGACGACATGGGGTTCGACCCCCTCGCCGTCGGCGCGCAGCGCGCTCTCGCCTTCGCCGGCGAGATAGCCTTCGCTGGCGACCATTTCGGTGACCACGAGCGCCGCCCCGAAGCGCCGCGCGATCCGGCGCATGCCGACATCGGTGACGCCGGACATCGGGGCCAGAAGCACCGGCCCGTCGAGCGCGAGCGGACCGATCCGAAGCGCCGGAGGCGCGCCCTTGCCTAATTTCTGCGCATTTTCCATCTTGCCCACATTCTAGTCAAATCCGCCGCGACGGCAAGCAGCCAATTGCATCGGACCGTGCCGCCGATCGTCGCGGCGCGGCCGGTCGCCCGGTTGGCATGACCATCTTGCGCTTGTCGGCCGTTCGTCGTTTGCTATGCAGAACGTCTATCGCATGTCTCCGGATATCCGTTGGACGCCCGCCGACACGGACAATGGGCGATCCGGAGAGCCCGACCAGCTTGCCGGACAGCCCCAGGCCGACCCACGTGACGAGGACGACATGAAATTCAACCCTTCCGTCGTCGAAGCGATCGGCCGCACGCCGCTCATCCGTCTCCAGCATGCCTCCGCCGCCACCGGTTGCACAATTCTCGGCAAGGCGGAATTCATGAACCCCGGCGGCTCGGTCAAGGATCGGGCGGCGCTCGCGATCATCGAGGACGCCGTCGCGCGCGGTGCGCTGCGTCCCGGCGGCGTGATCGTCGAGGGAACCGCGGGAAACACCGGGATCGGCCTCGGCATGGTCGGATCGGCGCTCGGATTCCGCACGGTCATCGTCATTCCGGAGACGCAGACCCAAGAGAAAAAGGACATGCTGCGGCTGGTCGGCGCCGAGCTCGTCGAAGTGCCCGCGGTTCCCTACGCCGATGCGAACAACTACGTCAAATATTCCGGGCGACTCGCTGAAGCGATTGCGAAATCCGAACCCAACGGGGCAATCTGGGCGAACCAGTTCGACAATGTCGCCAACCGGAACGGCCATTATCGGACGACCGGCCCGGAAATATTCGACGACACGGACGGCGAGGTCGACGGTTTCATCTGCGCGGTCGGCTCGGGCGGCACGCTGGCGGGCGTCGGCATGGCGCTGAAGGAGCGAAATCCAGCTATCAGGATCGGGCTCGCCGATCCCATGGGCGCGGCGCTCTACGAATATTATGCGCATGGCGCGCTGAAGAGCGAGGGCTCGTCGATCACCGAGGGCATCGGCCAGGGCCGCATCACCGCCAATCTCGAAGGGGCGCCGGTGGATTTCGCCTGCCGGATCCCCGACGAAGAGGCGCTGCCGATCGTGTTCGATCTGGCCGAGCGCGAAGGCCTGTTGCTGGGCGGCTCGTCGGGGATCAACGTCGCTGGCGCAATCCGGTTGGCGGGCGAACTCGGACCGGGACACACGATCGTGACGATCCTCTGCGATTCCGGCGTTCGCTATGCGTCGAAACTGTTCAATCCCGCGTTCCTGCGCTCGAAGAACCTGCCGGTTCCGGCATGGCTCGAGCGGGCCAAGAGCGCGCCGAGGGTTTTCGTGCATTGACCAAACCCCTGTTTCGCCAGGACGCCTATCTCCGGCAGACCGATGCGGTCGTGGTCGGCGCCGATGCCGGCGGGATCGTGCTCGAGGCGACCAATTTCTACGCCCGCGGCGGCGGACAGGCCGGCGATCGCGGCGTGATGCTGCTCGCCGACGGCGCGACCATCGAAATCGTCGACACGATCTACGACGCCGACAAGCGGACGATCCTGCACATTCCCGCCGCCGATTCGCCCCTGCCGGACCCGGGCTCGCACGTGTCGGCGCGCATCGATTGGGATCTCCGGCTCCGGCGCATGCGCGCCCACACCGCGTTGCATCTGCTGACCGCGGTGCTGCCGTTCCCGGTGACCGGGGGCGCGGTCGGCGACGGCGAGGGCCGGCTGGATTTCGACTCGGGCGAGGCTGCGCTCGACAGGGTCGAGATCGCCCGCAGGCTCAACGAGCTGATCGCGACCAACGCCCGCGTCGCCACGCGCTGGATCGCCGACGAGGAACTCGCCGCCAATCCAGGTCTCGTCAAGACCATGTCGGTCAAGCCGCCGACCGGGAGCGGCAGGGTCCGGCTCGTCGAGATCGAGGGAATCGACCTGCAGCCGTGCGGCGGAACCCATGTCGCCTTCACCGCTGAAATCGGTCCGGCCGAGGTCACGCAGATCGAGAAGAAGGGCAGGATCAACCGTCGGGTGCGCATCGCGCTCGCGCATATGCGGTCATGACCTCTCGATCCGCCGACGACTCGTCGCGGCCCACGGGGGCCGGCGGGGTCAGGGCGATTGCGTCGCATCGCCGGCGCGCGGCTCAGGCGAACCGGACCATCACCAGCGCGAGGCTGGCGAAGAAGCTCGCGACGAACAGGACGTTGAAGGCGTTGCCGTGCGCGGCATGGTCCATGATCGGCTCCCGACTCGCGACTCGCCGGCGGCGACGGGGCGCCGCGGCCTGATCGAGCCTTACGGGACGGTTCGCGCCGCACGCCCGCGCGAGACCCGGGCTTCATGCCGCCCGGCAATGCGGCTACAATGCGCCACCGAGCCCGTCCGCACCGGAGCCAGCCCCGATGACCTCGCGTAATTTCGTCGCCACGGAATGGCTCGCCGCTCATCTGGGCGAGCCGGGCCTCGGGTTGATCGACGCTTCCTGGCATCTGCCGCCGACCGGGCGCAACGGCGCGGCCGAATTCCGCGCCGGCCATATTCCGGGCGCGGTCTTCTTCGACATCGACGTCATCGCCGACACGTCGAGCGGCCTGCCGCACATGCTGCCCGATCCCGTGGCTTTCTCCTCGGCGATGCGCAAGCTCGGGCTCGGCGACGGCATGCACATGGTCGTCTATGACGCCCATGGGCTGTTCGCGGCCGCCAGGGTCTGGTGGATGCTGCGCGCCTTCGGCGTCGACGACGTCAGGATTCTCGAAGGCGGATTGCCCAAATGGGTCGCCGAGGGCCGGCCACTCGAAGAGGGCGCCCCGGAGCGTCAGCCGCGGCGCTTCACCGCGCGGCTCGACCATGGCGCAGTCGCCTCGCTCGCCCAGGTGCGCGAGGCGCTGGCGGGCGGCGCGACGCAGGTGGTCGACGCGCGGCCGGCAGATCGATTCGCCGGCGACGCGCCCGAGCCGCGCGCCGGCCTCCGCAGCGGCCACATGCCCGGCGCCCTCAACGTGCCGTTCGTCGAAATCATCGAACACGGCGAGCTCAAGTCCGACGCGGCGCTCGCCGCGACGCTCGCCGCCCACGGCGTCGACCTCGCCCGGCCGGTGATCACAACCTGCGGCTCGGGCGTCTCGGCCGCGATTCTGGGGCTCGCGGTCGAACAAGCCGGCGGCAAGATCGCCGGCCTCTACGACGGCTCCTGGGCCGAATGGGGCGGCCGCGCGGATTGCCCGGTCGCGAGCGGGCCGGCGCCGGATCCCGCCGCGGCGGCCAAGCCGCGCTGACCGGCGCCGCCGCCCGCTCTTCGGCGGAGGGACCGCCCTTGCGAGGACCCCCGAGCGCGGATTGCCTGGCGAGCCGGCGATTCTCCGCTTAGGGTCGCGCCCGGGAATCGGGGGGCCGCGATGATCACGCTGCACAAATTCGGACCTGGATTCGGCATGCCGGACCCCAGTCCCTTCGTACTCAAGGCGGAGGTCCTGCTGAAGCTCGCGGGCGCGCCCTACGAGGTCGACTTCGGAGGCCTCGGCAAGGCGCCGAAGGGCAAGCTGCCGTTCATCCGCGACGATGGCGAGACGATCGCCGATTCCACCTTCATCCGCTTCCACCTCGAGCGCAAATACCGCTTCGACTTCGATCGCGGGCTCGACGCGGAGCAGAAGGGCGTCGCCTGGGCGGTCGAGAAAATGTGCGAGGATCACCTGTACTGGACGCTCGTCGATGCGCGCTGGCTCGACCCCGCCAATTTCGCGCGCGGGCCGGCCGCCATTCTCCGGCGCGCGCCGGCGCCGATCCGGCCGATCGTCAAGAGCGTCGTCCTGCGCAAGCTGAGAAAGACCCTGATCGCCCACGGCATCGGGCGCCACAGCAGGCGCGAAATCGAGGAACTCGCCGGACGGGACCTCGCCGCGATCGCCGCCATCCTCGGCGACAAGCCCTATCTCATGGGCGCCGAACCGCACGGGGTCGACGCCACGGTGTTCGGCGCGGTCGGCTCCTGCCTGTCGAGGGCCTTCGAGACGCCGATCCGCGCGGCGGCCGAATCGCACGCCAACCTGGTCGCCTACTGCGATCGCATGATGCAGCGGTTCTATCCGGACTTCGCGGGCTGACAGACCGATTGCGTTATCGGCGCGCCGCTTCTTGAAGCGCGCGGCGCGCAAGTCGTCTAGAACGAGGCCGGGAGCCGGACGAACCCGTCCGGGTCGGCGGGGCGCCGTTCCATGCTGTCGATCCACGTCATCATCGCGCTCATGATGGGTTGCGCCCCGCTCGCGTGGATCGCGCGGCGCCTGGGGCTGCCCGATCCGGTGGCGCTCGTGCTCGGCGGCGCGGCCCTGGCGCTGATCCCCGGGCTGCCGCAGATCGGCATCGCGCCGGAAGTCGTCTTCACCGTGCTGCTGCCGCCGATCCTCTACCAGGCCGCGCTGCATCTGCCGTGGGGCGAGTTCCGCGAGAGCCTGCGCCCGATCCTCATCCTCGCCATCGGCCTGGTGGTGGCGACGATGGCCGCCGTCGGCCTGCTCGCGCATTGGCTGATCCCGAGCCTGCCGCTGGGCGCCGCGATGACGCTCGGCGCCATCCTGGCGGCGACCGACCCGACTGCGGCGATCGCGATCATGCGCAAGCTCGGGGCGCCGCGGCGCGTGGTCACGCTCGTCGAGGGCGAGAGCATCGTCAACGACGCCACCGCGCTCGTCCTGTTCTCCCTCGCCGTCCAGGCGATTTCGACCGGCGCCTTCTCGATTCCGGCCGCGATCGTGCAGTTCCTGTTCGTCGCGGCGGGCGGCGCGCTGGTCGGGCTCGCCGCGGCCGCGCTGTTCGAACTCGTTCACGGCGTGCTGCGCGACGCCGATCTCGAGGCGATCTGGGGCGTCATCTTGCCCTTCGCCGCCTATCTCGCCGCCGATTCCGTTCATACCTCGGGGATCATGGCGGTGCTCGCCGCCGGCCTGTTCCGCGGCTGGCACTCGCCCCAGGTGCTCAGCGCGCGTTCGCGCCTCGTCGGCTTCGCCGTCGCCGACGTCGTCGCGTTCGGGCTCAACAGCCTCATCTTCGTGCTGATCGGCCTGCAGCTGCGCAATGTCATCGCGGCGCTTTCGGGCTATGGCGCTCGCGATCTCGCGCTCTACAGCGTCGCGATCAGCGCCATGCTGATCGCGCTGCGGATCGCCTGGGTGCTGGGCTCGGCGGCGCTCGCCAATCTGCTGCGGCCGAGCCGCGAGCGCCCGCTGACCTTCCCGATGATGGTCGTGGTGTCCTGGAGCGGCATGCGCGGCATCCTGTCGCTCGCGGCCGCCTTGGCGATTCCGCACGCGATCGGCGGCGGCGAGCCGTTTCCGGGGCGCGACCTCATCGTGTTCCTCACCTTCTCGGCGATCGTCGTCACGCTGCTCGTGCAGGCGGTCACGCTGAAGCCGCTGATGCGGGGAATCGGCCTCGAGGGAGACGCCGACGTGCTTCCCGGCGAGACCGCCGCGCGGCGGGAGATGGCGGTCGCCGCCCTGAAGGCGCTGCGTCGCTATGGGCGCGAGTCTCCGCTCGGCGCCGCCGCGACGGCGGCGCTGCAGGCGCTGTCCGATCAATATCGCGCCGAGGCGCCCGCCGACGCGTCGGTCTACGATCCCGCCGCGCAGGAAGCGCGCCGCCAGGCGCAGAAGGCCATCGTCGCCGCGCAGCAGCAGCGGCTCATATTGATGCGCAATCGCGGCCTCGTCGGCGACCAGGCGTTCCTGCGGCTGCAGCGGGAGCTCGATCACGTCGCGCTCAGCGTGGAGTGAGCCGGCGCGGGTTCCGGACGATTGGCGGGCGCGCGAGAACGTGAGACATTGCCGGCCCGGGCGCCGGGGTTTGGGCCGGCATGCGGCGGGGGGCTGAGAATTTCGTGAACGCGCCGGTCGATCCTGCCTCCGCCGTCTGGACGCCGCCGGTCGGCCCCGCCGCGCCGCGCCATCTGTGCACCGATTGCGGGCTCTCGCGCACCGCCGACGCCCGGCGCTGCGGGCGCGCCTGCCAGTTCATCAAGCCCGATTATCCGCGCCTGGAGACCGAGGTCCATGGCCGCGCGCGCGACGAAAGCCGCCCCGACGAATTGTTCTTCGGACCGTTCCGCCGCATGCTGCGCGCCAGCCTGACGCCGCCCCGCGCGGGCGCTCAATGGACCGGCATTGCGACGCGCATCGGCGAGCGGCTGCTCGAGACCGGCGCGGTCGACGCCGTGCTCGCCGTCGCCCCCGACCCGGCCGACCGCTGGCGCCCCTTGCCGGCGCTGGTCACCCGCCCCGAAGGCATGGCCCAGGTGCGCGGCATGCGGATGGGCTACGCGCCGCTGCTCGCCCTCATCGAGCCGGCGCGCGCGCGCGGCTACAAGCGGCTCGCGGTGATCGGCATCCCGTGCCAGGTCTACGCGCTGCGCGCGCTCGAAAAAGAACTCGGCTTCGAGCGGCTCTACGTGATCGGCACGCCGTGTTCGGACAATACGACGACCGAGCGCTTCCATGAGTTCCTCGCCCTGCTCTCGCCGGCGCCGGAGACGATCGCCTATCTCGAGTTCCGCGCCGACTATCGGGTCGAGCTGCGCTTCACCGACGGGCGCAAGCAGCTGATCCCGTTCCTGCAGCTGCCGATCTCGCAGCTGCCGCCCGACTTCTTTCCGATGACCTGCCGGACCTGCGCCGACTACACCAACGTGCTCGCCGACGTCACCGTCGGCTACATGGGCGGCGAGGGCGAACAATGGCTGCTGGTGCGCAACGAGCGTGGCGAGGAGCTGGTGGCGACGCTCGGCGCCGAGCTGCGCACGTCGGCGCCGGGCAGCGCAGGCAAGCGCCAGGGGCCGGTCAAAGGCTTTCTGGCCAATACCGAGCGCGCCGCCGGCGGCCTGCCGCTGCGCCGGATGCCGGGCGTCCTGCGCCACATCGTCGGCTGGCTGATGCCGCGCGTCGGGCCGCGCGGCCTCGAGTTCGCGCGCGCGCGAGTCGAGATGAAGGCGGTCGAGACGGTGCTGCACCTGCGCCGCGCCGAGCCGCGCCGGATGAAGTCGATGATCCCCGATCACGTCTGGCGGCTGGTCGCCCCCTATGGACTGAAGCCGGCGAACGGGGAGCGGGGACCGGCGGACCGATCCTGAGGCTCGCGACTCTCGCCGCGCCGGGGAAGCCGCGAACTCCGGCGCTCCGCGCAGACCCTCGGCGCTCGCGGCGACGGCGGCGGCGTGGCTCCGCGCCGGCGGGCGTTCGCGCCCGCGTGCCTCCGGCCGATCGCTCATCCCCTCGCCCTCCTGCCCCCGCCAACCGCCTCTGGCGCCTCGACGACCCAGGTCGGCGGCTGCGCCCCGCCTCGCCCGACAAATCCTTTCGTTGTGGATATAGTTGGAAATAGATTTCTCGCCCGATCGAGGCAAATCAGAGGGTTGCAGGCAAATTGAAACCCGCGCGGGGCTCGGCGGCGCGCCGCCGTCCGGCCCCCCATGCGCGGCGGCGGCCCGCGCCTCGTCGCCGGCGACCCGGCGGACGCTTTCGTCGAGCCTGGCGTCGAATCCGGCGGCCGATTCGTCCTCCTCGTCGAGGAGCGGCGGCGGCGGACCGCGTTGCGGCAGCGGTCGAACCGGTCGAGCGCGCGCAGCAGCGGGTCGATCGCGCCGGGTTTGCCGTCCTCGATGCCCACGGACTTGCCGCCCGGCTGCGCCGAGACAAGCGGCGGGCGGCGGCGCGGGCGCTGCGGGGTCGGACATGGCGGGGCTCCTGCCTGGGACCAATGGTGGGAGCATAGCCGATCATTCTGAATATCGCAATAATGTTCTAAAATTTCTGTTTTACGGACTAACCCGCTGCGCAGACGCAGCGCCCGGCCGCCTCGGCGCCCGCAGACAGCGCGGCCTCGGCCGCCGTCGTCGCGACCGGCGCGCCGAACGTGAACTTTCCACGGTCGGGACGCCGCGCCGACCAGGCCAGCTTCCGCGCCGGGCGCACGCACGCTGCGTTGGCGGAGTCGCGAATCTCAGCTTGGGGCCCGACGCGACGAGGAAGGCTCGCGCAATGTCCGGGCAGGGCAAGCTGACAGAGGCGATGATCGCGACGGCCTCGGCCGCCCGTTACGCCGCCGGAGGGGTCGAGGATCGCCGCGGCCGGGCCGCGCTCGACGCCGCCTTCGCGCAGGAGGACGGCTGCACGGCCGGCGACGAGGTCGAATGCGTCAGCGGCGGCATGACCGGGGTCATTGTCGCGATCGACGGCGAGGACGCCCAGATTTCCTGGTCCTGCCGCGGCGAATCGGTCGAGCATCTCTGCAACCTCGCCGATGTCCAGGATCGACGGCGGCGCCAGGCCCGGCGGGCCCGTCGCCCGTCGCGTGTGCAAGAGGCGGAAGCCGAGCGCGGTCAGCCGTCGCGCGCGATCGGCGCCGGCGGCGCCCGCACGCCGACCCGGCTCCCGGCCGGGCCATGGAGCCGCGGCCGCCACGCGAGATCGTCGGACAGGACATAGACGGCGGCGGCGAGCAGGAACAGCGCGACGCCGACCCAGAACAGAGGCGAATGATGAACGCGGCGCCAGTCGCGCCGGCGGCCGGCCGGCCTCGCCTCGTCGTCTCGATGGGAGCGTTTGTTCACCCGGAGCTCGTTTTCTGGCCGGCGAAGACTCGCACGGGCGCCGAGGTCGCGCACATCGCGGGGCCCCTGGCAAGGGGCGCGCAACCCTGGTCGGCCGGCTCGTTTGAATAAGGCGACGGGGGTTCGTTCCGAGACTCGATTTCGGCGGGGCTAAGACATTGACTTTCCGATGCAACCGACTTCGTCATCGTCCTTGATTTCTGCGCCCCCCGATTGCGCGCGCTCAATATATCGTCTATTCTCGATATATGGACAATACGGAAGTCATCGATGCCCTGTCGGCGCTGGCGCAATCCACTCGCCTCGACACGTTTCGGCTGCTCGTGAGCCGCGAGCCGGAAGGCGTAGCGGCGGGCGAACTGGCGCGCCTCGTCGCGATTCCTCAAAACACGATGTCGACGCACCTCGCAATTCTGGCGCGCGCCGGTCTCGTCCGTGGCGAGCGCCACAGCCGCTCGATCATCTATCGCGCCGACTTGCGGCGGTTCCGCGAAGTCATGCTGTTCCTGCTCGCCGATTGCTGCGGCGGCCGCCCTGACATTTGCGCGCCGCTGATCGCCGATCTCACGCCCTGCTGCCCGCCAAAGGAGGCCGCTCATGGCTGAGCGCATCTTCGACGTGCTGTTCCTCTGCACCGGCAACAGCGCGCGTTCGATCCTCGCCGAAAGCATCCTGCGCAAAGACGGGGCCGGGCGCTTTCGCGCCTTCTCGGCGGGTAGTCACCCCAAGGGCGTCGTCAACCCCTTCGCGATCAAGGTGCTTGAAAGCCTCGATTGCCCGACCGAAGGGTTGCGCTCGAAAGCCTGGGCGGAATTTGCAGCGCCGGGGGCGCCTGAAATGGATTTCGTGTTCACGGTCTGCGACAACGCGGCGGGCGAAGCCTGTCCGGTCTGGCCGGGGCGGCCGATGACCGCGCATTGGGGCGTCGAAGACCCCGCCGCCGTCGAAGGAACCGATATTCAGAAGGAAGCGGCCTTCATAATGGCGGCGCGTTACCTCAAGAACCGGATTTCCGTTTTCACAAATCTGCCGCTCAGGAGTCTCGATCAAATGGCGATCGCCGCCCAAGTGCGCGAGATCGGCAGGATGCCGGGCGCGTCCAAGCCACGGCCGGCGGTCGCCTGATGGATGTCGTCATCTACCACAACCCGGCCTGCGAAACCTCGCGCAACACGCTCGCGATGATCCGCAACGCCGGCGTCGAGCCCCACATCATCGAATATCTCAAATGCCCGCCGACGCGGCTGCTGCTGACGCGACTGCTCGAGCGCGCGGGCCTCTCCGTGCGCCAGATCCTGCGCGAGAAGGGAACGCCATTTGCCGATCTCGGCCTCGGCAATCCGTCGCTTTCCGACGACGCGCTGTTCGCGGCGATCGCCGCGCATCCGATTCTCATGAATCGCCCGCTCGTCATATCGCCGAAGGGCGTGCGCCTGTGCCGGCCCTCGGAAAAGGTTCTCGATCTGCTGCCGCCGCAACGCGGGCCGTTCTTCAAGGAAGACGGCGAGCGCGTCATCGACGACGCCGGCCGGCGCGTGGCGACCGCATGATTTTTCCGCTCGCCAGGCGCCTCGCGGCCGAATGCCTGGGAACGGGGCTTCTGGTGGCGACAGTCGTCGGTTCGGGAATCATGGGCGAGAAGCTCGCGGGCGGAAACGTCGCGCTCGCCTTGCTCGGCAACACGCTGCCGACCGGCGCCATCCTCGTGGTGCTGATCCTCGCGCTCGGCCCCATTTCCGGCGCGCATTTCAATCCGGCCGTGTCGCTCGTGATGGGGCTGCGCAAAGAGCATCCCTGGCGCGAATTTCTCCCTTACGCCGGCGCGCAAATCCTTGGTGGCTGTCTCGGCACGCTCGTCGCGCACGGCATGTTCGAAGTGCCGCTGTTTGAACTGGCGATCAAGTCGCGCAGCGGCCCGGCGCAATGGTTCGCCGAATTCGTCGCGACCTTCGGCCTGATCGTGACCATTCTCGCCCTCGCCCGGTTCCGGAGCGAAGCGATTCCGGTCGCGGTCGGGCTCTACATCACGGCGGCCTACTGGTTCACCGCCTCCACCTCCTTCGCCAATCCCGCCGTCACGATCGCGCGGGCGCTGACCGACAGCTTCGCCGGCATCGCGCCCGGCGACGTTCCGATGTTCATCGTCGCGCAATTCTGCGGAGCGTTGGCCGGCCTCGCCTTGATGGGCTGGTTCCTCGCGGCGGCGGATGCGCCCGCGGGTCTGGCGCTGGAATCCGCGCCGAGCGCTCCGGGCGCCTGAGCGAATTCAAGGCGGCCCCGGGACCGAAGCCCGCGCCCTAAACGGCGACCGAATGGCGCGCCTTGTTGGCGGGGAGATAGGCGTCGAACCGCGCCGCAATCGTGCGCACGAAGGGCCGGCCGCGCGCGGTCACCCGGAATCCGTCCGGCGTCGCCGCGACGAAGCCATCGACGTCGTCCTCGACCACCGCGCGTGCACAGTCCATAAGCGGGTGCGCGAGGTCGGCGCGCCGGCCCTCGACCGACCGCGCGGAAAAGGCGAGGTCGCACATCAGCCGCTCGATGACCTCGGCGCGGAGCCGATCGTCCTCGGTGAGCGCGAGGCCGCGCAGCGCGGCGAGCCCGAAATCCAGGGTGCGCCGTTCGTATTCGGCGATCGCCGGCTCGTTCTGGACATAGCCCTGCGGCAGCCGGCCGATCGCCGAAGCGCCGAGCCCGATCAGCGCGTCGGCGGAATCGACGGTGTAGCCCTGGAAATTGCGCTGGAGCCGCCCCGAGCGGGCGGCGATGGCGAGGGAATCGCCGGGCCGCGCGAAATGATCGACGCCGATGCGCTCGAATCCCGCCGCGACGAGTTGCGCGCCGGCCTGTTCGGCCTGCGCATAACGTTCCAGCGCGCCCGGCAGTTCGGCCTCGGCGATCATCGCCTGGTGACGCTTCATCCAGGGCACGTGGGCATAGCCGAACAGCGCGATCCGGTCGGGCGCGAGGCCCACGACCTCATCGAGCGTGCGCGCGAGCTGGCCCGCCCGCTGGCCGGGCAGGCCGTAGATCGCGTCGATATTGAGCGAGCGCACGCCGCGCGCGCGGCAGGCGTCGATCACCCGCCGGGTCTCCTCGACGCTCTGGCCGCGGTTGATCGCCGCCTGCACCGCCGGGTCAAAATCCTGGACGCCGACGCTGGCCCGCGTGAGGCCGCCCGCCGCCAAAGCGTCGATGCGCGCCTCGTCCATGCCGCGCGGATCGATCTCGACGGCGAATTCCGCGTCCGGCGCGATTGTGAACGCGCGGCGCAGCGCCGCGGACAGCCGCAGGATGTCGGCGGGCGAAAGGATGGTCGGCGAGCCGCCGCCCCAGTGAATATGGGTCACCCGCGCGCCCACGGGCCCCGCCGCGGCGACGGTGTCGATCTCGCGGATCAGCGCCTCGAGATAGCGCGCGATCGGCTGATACTGGCGGGTGATCTTGGTGTGGCAACCGCAGAACCAGCACAGCGTGTCGCAGAACGGCACGTGGACGTAGAGCGACAGCGACGCGTTCGCGGGCAGCGCGCCGAGCCAGCCGCGGTAGGCGTCGGCGCCGATTCCGGGGTGGAAATGCGGGGCGGTCGGATAGCTGGTGTAGCGCGGCAGCGGCCGCGAGGCGTGGCGGGCGATGGTTTCTGGCGAAAGCGTCATTCCGGTCCCGGCAGGCGTCGGCTGCCGGCGCGATCGCGACAGCCCCGCCATTGGGGCGTTCAAGCGCGCGGGCTGCTTTGATCAGGATCAATGTCGGCAGCTTTTGGCCTCAACTGATCTTGACCGACGGGCGGGGCGCGGGGCCGCGCCGGCGGGCGCAGGGCGGGTTCATGCGCATATTGTTCATCCACCCGAATTACCACTCTGGCGGCGCCGAGATTGCCGGCAACTGGCCGCCCGCCTGGGTCGCCTACCTCTCGGGCTCGCCGAACGCGCGCGGCTCTACCGAAATCGCGTTCATCGACGCGATGACCCGCGACATCGGCAGGCCAATGGCCGAGGCGGGCTTCGCGCGCAGGTTCTACGACCTCGGCAAGGTGACTACTGGGGACCGCAGTCGCGCGAGACGGTGAAGTTCAACTTCGACGCGAACCGCACCCGCGCCGCCGACGGCGACGTCGAGTGGCGGACGACCCCAAACGCGCGCAGGCGCTGGAGTCCGGCGAAGGGCGCGACGCCTGCCGGGCGATTTTCACCGACGCCGGAATCGCGCGCTGCCGCGCCGACCCGCCGACGCGCTTGCTCGACGCGCAGGAGGTCGGGAGGCTCCACCGGGCGCGGATCGATCGCCTCCGGCCCTGCCGCGGCGGCGAAATTTCCTGGGCGGCTGGCAGGCAACGCCTGGACCTTCTGCGGCAGCGGGCAGTTCTCCTGGTCCGGCGGGCCGCCGCTGACGATGCGCCGCGTGGGATCGCCGATCTGCCGGCTGCTGCGCACGCGAGCGCCGGCGCGCCATTATTTCGCCGGGACCTTCGCGCGTCTGGTCGCCGCCATGCTCGGCCCGGGCATCCATTTCGTCGAGACCGAGCGCGGGGCGGCGGGCGCCGCCGGGCGCCGGTTCGAGGTCACGGGTAGCGGCTTCGACCCGGCGCTGTTTGGCCGCGGCGCGAGGCGCTTGATCGCCGGCGACCGGGCGGGCATCCTGCACGGCGAGCAGTTGCGCTCGAATCGCTGCGAGAGGACGGCCATGGACAGCGTCGACGCCGACAAGGGGTCCCGTCGGGTCGGCATCATCGCGGCGAACGCGTTTCTGAAGGTCGAAGTCGTCGCCTATCTCGTTCTCGGCTTCCTGCTCGCGGTGGTCGCCCTCCTCGGCATGTTCGGCGCCGTCGCCTCGCTCTGGAGCGCGGTGAAGGACCTCGGCGCGCCGGAAACGCTCGTGTTCACCATCGACCGTCTGCTGCTGGTGCTGATGGTGATCGAAATCCTCCACACCGTGCGCGTGTCGTTCCGGTCGGGCGCGCTGGTCAGCGAGCCGTTCCTCATCGTCGGTCTGATCGCCTCGATCCGGCGGATGCTGGTCATCACCATGGAATCCTCGCAGGTCAACCAGCCCGGGAGCTGGTCGCCCGATTCGAAGGAGCTGTTCGACTCGACCATGCTCGAGCTGACCGTGCTCGGCGGCCTGATTCTCGTCATGGCGATCTCGATCGCGATTCTGCGCCGCAGCCATCGCCCCGCGGCCGATCGTCAGGATTCGTGATTGGCGGCTATTTCGGCGCCGGCAGCGCCGAATAGACGGCGCCAGGCACGGTGACCGAAATCGGAAAGTCCGGCTTGTCGTTGGGGCCGAGCGGGCCAGGGGCCTTGTTCCTCACCGGCGGCAGGCTGCGCAGATAGGCGACGATCGCCAGCGAGTCGGGCGCCGTCAGATGCGAAAGCGCCCCATAGGGCATGACGCCCGACAGCATGCGCCCGTCCGGCCGCTTGCCCGTCGTCATCGCCGCGACGATCTGGGGGTCCGTCCACCCGCCGATCCCAGTGGCCTTGTCGGGCGTCAGATTGGGGCCGACGAACACGCCGACGCCGGGAATGCCGAAGCCGACGTCCGAACCGCCGAACAGGCGCGCCCTGTCTGGCGCGCCGCTCAGCCCGCCGGGCGTGTGGCAGTCCGAACAACCGGCGATCGTGACGAGATATTTGCCGCGCGCGATCCGCGCCTGATCGGCGACCGCGGGCGCGGCGAACAGGCCGAGCGCGATCGACGCACATGTCAGACGTCCGCGCATCGCCAGTCTCCACCTTCGACAGGACCAATGGATAGCGCGCTTGCGCCGCCCGCTCAACGGCGTCGACCGGAGCTGCAACTTCCCTCGGACGCGGAAAGCCTTATGCTGGGCCTCGCGCGAGCGCATGGAGGGGCGATGAGCAAGACGTTTCTGGCGGCGGCGGGTGTCCTGCTGGCGGCGCTCGGGGCTTGCGCGGAACGCCCCGAAGTCGACCAGATCGCGCAGCAGAAGATGATCGGGCTTCGCGCCAGCCGCATCCTGGCGTGTCTGGGCGCGCCCGCGAAAAAAGTCGCCATCGGCGCCACGCGCATTCTGATCTATCCCGGGGCGCGCGCGGTCGTGGACGGCGGCCCGTTCTCGCCCGGGGTAAACGGCCTCGCATCGGGCTTCACGGGGGGAGATCGCGCCTGCGACGTCGACGTCGTGCTGACGAACGGAGCGGTGACGCAAATCTATTACACGGCCCCCGACGACGGCCCGCTGCGGCTCGGCGAAAGGTGCGTCTTCGCGGTCAGCGTCTGCACCGACCCCGGCCTCGTCGAGGCTGGCCGTTAGGGGGCCGCTCCGCGCGCGACCTTGCGTCTCGAAGGCCGCGCGGCGCGCGCCGCGTCCCGGAAGATCGCGCCGAGGTCGACCGGCCCGACGCTCGCCGGCTCCATCCGCAGGCGCTGCTCCACGTGCAGGAAATGAGGCGCCCGAGGCGCGCGCATGACCGCCGGGGCGGCGGCCTCGCCGCTGGTTCGAATGCGCGATCGCGAGCGCCGAACCGCGCTGGCGTTCCTCGCGCCTTCGCCGGCTTTCCTGCTCATCGCCTTCGTCACGCCGCTCGCGCTTCCGCTCGCGGTCAGCCTCGCCGGACCCCGTGGCCTGTCATTCGCGGCTTACACGAGACTTCTCGGCACGCAATATTACCTCGGCGTCGTCTGGAACTCGCTGCGGCTCGCGTTGCTGACGACTGTCTTCACGCTGGCGATCGCCTATCCCGCCGCCTTCGCGCCGGCGCGCGCGCGGCATCCTGCGCAGCGCAATGCTGAGCAGTCTGTTCCTGCCGCGAGTGGCGAGCGTCATCGTGAAGGCCTTCGCCTGGACCATGCTCTTGCGCAGCGACGCGCCGTTCGGCGGGGCGCCGCTGGCCGGGGTCGCGCGCGAACTGGCGGCCCGAGTCGTCGTCCCCGGCGTCGATGGGCTCGCCGCTGCGGTCGGCGAGGCGACGGCGGCGCCGCGCCCCGTTGTCGGCGCGAGCCCCGGCGCCACGCCGCGCAAGGCGAGGTTGCGAACATCCCCGGCTCTCGCGGCGCAAATCGACGACCTTCTGGCGCGACGCCCTCAGCCGAGCAGCGCAGATCTCGGCGTCGGTTCGGAGCTCGGCCAGGTCTGCGGTCAGTCGATCGGAAAGAGCGCGTTTCGTCGCCTCAGCCCACGTAGCGTCGGTGATATCGCTGCCCCAGACTTGTCAGCACCTGATACCCGTTCGTCCCCGAACGCGCCGCCAATTCGTCGACGCCGATCGCATCGCCGAGCAGTCGCGCGCTATCGCCCGGCTGCGCCACCGCCTCGGGAAGATCCGTGACATCGGCGATGCACAGATCCATCGACATGCGCCCGACCAGCGGGCAGCGGAGGCCGGCGACGATGACGTCGGCGCCGGGGCGCCCTGTCGCGCCGGCGCCGCGCGGCAGGCCGTCGGCGTAGCCCGCCAGCAGAGTCGCCAGGCGGGTGCGCCGCGGCGCGGTCCATTGCTGGTTGTAACCGACCGATTCGCCCGCCTCGATCCAGCGGACCTGCTGGATCGCGACTTCGAGCGTAACCACCGGCTTCATCGGATTGGGCGCGCCGGGCGTCGGATTGCCGCCGTAGAGCGCATAGCCGGGCCGGATCAGGTCATAGAGCGGGCGCTCCGGCAAGAATGCGCCCGACGAATTGGCGAGGCTGGCGGGCACGCCGCGAAAGGCCGCGCGAGCCTCGTCGAAGCGAGCGATCTGGATTGCGTTCAGCGGGTTGTCGCGCTCCTCCGACGAGATGAAATGGCTCATCAGGAGATCGACGCCGAGCGCCTCGCGGTCATGGCCTCCGATGGCGCGCTCGATCGCCGCCAGCGATGAAAATCCGAGCCGGTTCATGCCGGTGTCGAGGTGGATCGCGCACGGCGGGGGGGTGATGTGCCCTTCCGCGAAGACGGCCCAGCGCGCGAGTTCCTCTTCGCTGCCGATGACCGGCGATAGGCCGTGCGCGCAGTAATCGGCTTCGGGATCCGCGCCCGCCTGCAGTCCGTTGAGCACATAGATCGATGCTTGCGGACGCGGCGCCAGCGCGGCGCGCACGCGCGTGCCCTCGCTGAGCTGAGCGACGAAGAAATGCCGGCAGCCCGCCGCGTGGAGGGTGGGCGCGACGGCCTCGACGCCGAGCCCGTAGGCGTCGGCCTTGACCACCGCGCCGCATGCGGCGGCGCCGGCGCGGCGCGCGAGCGCGCGCCAATTGTCGGCGAGCGCCGCCAGATCGACGGTAAGCACGCCCGAGGATTGCGACGGTGAGGGCGATCTGGTCGCGGCCATCGGCTGAACTGGCATCAAAATCGGGCGCGCCGCAAGCCGCCGTCGCGCAGTCGCTGCGCCGAGCGGACGGAGCGCGAGAAGCGCAATCATCGTCCGTGACTGCGGCGGCGCGATGGCGGTCCGGGCCGGCCGCCGTGTGGGGTTGGGAAATTCAGCCGCGCGCGAGCCTTTGCGCACTGGCGAGCCACTCGCGCTGGTTGCGGCGCACGTGACTGGGCGCCCGGCTGAGCCCGCGCACGATGTCCTCGGCGAGCGCCTTGGCGTCGGCGTTGCGGCCGAGCTTGCGGAGCAATTGCGCCTGTCGCACGCGCGGCTCCGCGCCTGGATAATATTGGCCGACTTTGGCGTAATGGACGAGCGCTTCGTCGGCCCGCCCGCTCTCCTCCAGCGCGATCGCGTAGAGCAGGTGGCCGTCGAACGAATGGAAATTCGGCCAGCGGCGCATGAGATCGTCGAGCGTCGCGACCGCCGCCGCCGGCCGGCCCAGCGCGCATTGCGCCCGCGCCTGCCCGAGGAAGAAATGCGGCTCCTCGCCGAGCGGCTGTCCGATGATCAGTTCGTAATGCGCCAGCGCCTCCTCGAATTTGCCGAGCGTAAGGCATTCCCCGGCCAGCGCCGCGCGATTGGCGATCGTGTCGACGATCGCCAGTTCCTCGGTCAGTTGCCGGTAGCGGCGGCCCGGATTGACCGCCCGCGCCACGCTCTGGCGGGCGGCGCGCCCGTTGTGGGAGCCGAGCCATTCCGGCAGCAGCTCAGCGACGACATAGATGAATGCGCCGATTCCCGGCAGGATGAGGATCAGGTAGCCCCAGGGCGAGAAGCGCCCCGTCTTGGCGGCGTGGACGACCAGGACGATATCGAGAACGAACAGGAACATCCCGATTGGCACGAACAGGCTCCTGGATCGAGGAAAGAGGCGCGCGACCTTGGCTGCGCGAAGTTAGGAAGCCGTTACCCGCTTGCGCGCAAGTCGCGACGAGCTGGACATTACGGGCAAATCGCGCCCGATGCAACCCTGGGATGCATCGCGCTGGGGCGAGGTCCGCCGTCGCGGCCCGCCGCTCAATAGCGCTCCGGCAACGCACTGTCTTTGGCGAGATTGCCAAAACGCGTGAGTTCCGCCTCGAACTGCAGTTCGACCGTTCCCGTCGGCCCGTGGCGCTGCTTGCCGAGGATCACTTCGGCGCGCCCGTGCGTGCGCTCCATCTCCGCCATCCAGGTGACGTGCTCGGGCGTGCCGGCGCGCGGCTCCTTGTTCTTGAGGTAATATTCCTCGCGAAACACGAACATCACGACGTCGGCGTCCTGCTCGATCGAGCCGGACTCCCGCAGGTCGGACAGCTGCGGCCGCTTGTCGTCGCGCTGCTCGACCTGGCGGGAGAGCTGCGAGAGCGCGAGCACCGGCACGTTGAGCTCCTTGGCGAGCGATTTCAGACCCATCGTGATTTCGGTCAGTTCCTGGACCCGATTGTCGCTCTTCGTCCTGGCGCTGGTCAGCAGTTGCAGATAGTCGACCACCAGCAGGTCGAGGCCCCGCTGGCGCTTCAAGCGCCGGGCGCGCGCGGTGAGCTGGGCGATCGATATGCCGCCGGTCTGGTCGATATAGAAGGGGACCGCCTGCATGTCGCGCACTGCTTCGGCGACCCGATGAAAATCCTGCTCCGTGATGTCGCCGCGCCGGATCTTGTAGGAGGGCACGCCCGATTGTTCGGCGATGATGCGGGTCGCCAGTTGCTCCGACGACATTTCGAGCGAGAAGAAGCCGACGATGCCGCCGTTTATCGAATGCGCGGTTCCATCCGCGCGCAATTCCGATCTGTGCGCCCTGGCGATGTTGAACGCGATGTTGGTGGCGAGCGCGGTCTTGCCCATGCCGGGGCGCCCGGCGAGGATCACCAGATCGGAAGCCTGCAGCCCGCCCATGTAGCGATCGAGGTCGACGAGGCCGGTAGCGATGCCGCTGAGATTGCCGTCGCGTTCATAGGCCCTGGCGGCCATGTCGACCGCGATCTTCAGCGCGTCGGAGAAGCGCTGGAAGCCGCCGTCGTAGCGCCCGCTCTCGGCGATCTGGTAGAGGCGGCGCTCGACCTCCTCGATCTGTTCGCGCGGGCTCGAATCGACGGGCGCGTCATAGGCGACGTTGACCGCGTCCTCGCCGATCTGGATCAGCTCGCGCCGGATCGCCAGATCGTAGATCGCGCGGCCGTAGTCGTAGGCGTTGATGACGGTCGTGGCTTCGGCGGCGAGCCGCACCAGATATTGCGGCACCGTGGCGCCGCCGACGTCATGGTCGCCGAGGAACGTCTTGACCGTGATCGGCGTCGCGAGTTTGCCGGCGCGGATCAGGGAGCCGAGGATCTCGAAGATCCGGCGATGGATTTCCTCGATGAAATGTTCGCTCCTGAGGAAATCGGAGACGCGATCGTAGGCGTCGTTGTTGATCAGGATCGCGCCGAGCAGCGCCTGCTCGGCCTCGATGTTGTGCGGCGGGGTTCGGTAGGCCGGCTCGGCCGTGTTGGAAACGTCGGTCAGCCGCCCCGCGAATTGTTCGACGGTCGCCATGATTGTTCTTGCGGTTCAAAGGACGCGGACGCACGACGCCGATGCCGAGGCCGGTCGCGCAAGGCCTCCAGCGAGGGAGCGCTTCTCGCACAACGCGGCGCGGCGCGCACGGGTTTTCCCCACTAATCCCGATTAAATATTTTTGTTTCGCCGCGAGGCGAACGCGCGCTTGACTCGCGCGCGCCGCGGCCGACGCCCCGCGTCAGGCCGCCGGTTCGGAGCGGATGACCTTGGCCGGGTCCTCGCCATAGGGGGGCGAATAGATGACGAGCAACTTGATCCGTTCGGTCAGCGCCTTGATCGAATGGAACACGCGCGCCGGGAAGAACATCACGTCGCCGGCCCGCACGTGATGATCGACGCCGTCGATGCCGGCGATCGCCTCGCCCTCGAGGACGTAGACCGCCTGCTCGAGATCGGGGTGGGCGTGGGCGGGCGACCCTTCGTTGCGCTCGATGTCGCCGAGCACGATCTCCAGATGTTTCGCGCCGTTGGTCTGCGGGCCGACGAGGCGGTAGTTCTTCGTGCCAGTGTGATTGGCCGGGCTGTAGGGTTCGAGTTCCGAAACCCGGATGACGTAGGGAGACTTCGCGGTCACGATGGATCCTTTCTCGAACGGTCGCCCCGGAGGCTTCGGCGGGGCGCCGAAGCCTCGCTAGTTCGACAGCGCGGAGCGCGCCTGGAGCGGAGCGGCCGCGACGCCGGCCTGGCGACGGCCGAGGATGTAGAGGGCGATCGCCGCGACGACCGCGAGCGCGCCGAACAGGGCGAGGCCGGCGCGGAAATCGCCCGTCAGGTCCGCGAGCGAGCCGATCACCGACGGCGCGATGAAGCCGCCGATGACTCCGAGGGCGCTGATCGCCGCGATTCCGCCCGCCGCCGCGGCGCCGGAGAGGAAAGACGCCGGGATCGCCCAGAACGGCGCGGTGAACGCCAGGGTCGCGGAGAAGGCGATCGTCACCGCGACGATGCGGGCGGTGGGATCCTGGAGCAGGGCGCTGGCGAGCAACGCGAGCCCGCCGACGAAATTGGCGAGCGCGGCATGGCCGTAGCGCTCCGCGCGCCGGTCGGAGCGCCGGCCCCAGAGGATCACGGCGAACAGGGCGAACAGGCTCGGAATCGCGGCGACGAAGCCGGTCTGCCGCGGGCCCATGCCGAACCCCTTGAGGATAAGCGGCAGGAAGAACTGAACCGAATTGAGCAGGCAGACATTGGTGAAATACATTGCGGCGAGGAAGAGGACACGCGGGTTTACGAGCGCCTGCGACACCGACTGCTTCAAACTGGCTTCCCGCTCGCGCATTTCGCTGTCCAGGACCGCCGCC
This sequence comes from Roseiarcus sp., assembly GCA_050013915.1. Classification (GTDB taxonomy): domain Bacteria; phylum Pseudomonadota; class Alphaproteobacteria; order Rhizobiales; family Beijerinckiaceae; genus Roseiarcus. The sequence continues at coordinate 14,712 of JBEKEI010000014.1, read as the reverse complement.
AACTTCTCGCGCTCGTCTTGCCTCAGCCAGCGCGCCTGCGCGGGCCCGTCCTGCAGGAAATAGAAGCACACCGGCGCCAGCACGATCGCCGGGGCGCCCTCGATGATGAACAGCCATTGCCAGCCGTGCAGCCCCAGCCACCCGTCGAGCGTCAACAACTCGCCCGACAGCGGCGCGCCGATCAGCCCGCTGATCGCCACGCCCGCCATGAACAGGCCGAGGATACGGCTGCGATAGGCGGTCGGAAACCACAGCATCAGGAAGAACAGCACGCCGGGAAAGAATCCGGCCTCGGCCGCGCCCAGCAGCAGGCGCATGGCAAAAAAGCTGTAGGGTCCGACCACGAAGGCCATGCCCACCGCGCACAGACCCCAGGTCAGCATGATCCGGGCGATCCAGCGACGCGCGCCGACCCGGTGGAGCATGAGGTTCGAAGGCACTTCGAACAGGCAGTAGGTGACGAAGAACAGCCCGGCGCCGAGGCCGTACAAGCCTTTGGTGAGGCCGATGTCCTCGTTCATGTGCAGCGCCGCGAAGCTGACGTTGATGCGGTCGAGGAAGGAGATGAAATAGCAGCCGAGCAAGAACGGGATCAACCGCAGCGTCACGCGCCGCATGGTGTCGTGCGCGATGGCGCCCGCCCCGTCGGTCGCCTGCGCGTGGACATCGCCGGTCGTTTTCAGGATGCTCAACACTCCCTCCCTTGGCACGAAGCGCCGCGACCGTGGTCGCGTCCGTTCCTGTCGCGTCAGCGTATAGCACTCCGCATTAGCGAACGACAACTAAAACTGCGACTTGACGAGACGCCAGGGGCCGCGGTAGCGGAGGCTCTTGACGGGTCTTCTCATCGGCGCGATAAGCCGCCGCTGAAATATTTTTCGCTATATCGAATAATGATGGATGGCGGCGGCGCGCCGGGCCCATGCGCCCGATCCAGGGAGGCGGAACGCGATGGGCAGAGGTCCGCAGTCCGTTTGGCCTGACGAGCCGGAAGCCGCCTCCGGGCCCCTGCGTGGAATCCGCGTGCTCGACCTGACGACCGTCGTGATGGGTCCGTTCGCGACCCAGATCCTCGGCGATCTCGGCGCCGACGTCGTCAAAGTCGAATCGCCGGGCGGCGACTCCATGCGGTGGATTGGCCCGTGGCGGCACGAAGGGATGGGCCCGCTGTTCCTGCAGGCCAACCGCAACAAGCGCAGCGTCGCGCTCGATCTGAAATCGCCCGAGGGCAGGGAGGCGGCGCTCGCACTCGCCGCGCGCGCCGATGTTCTGGTCTCGAACGTGCGGCCGCAGGGCCTGCAGCGCCTCGGCCTCGACTACGAGACCGTGCGCGGCGGCAATCCCGGCATCATCTATTGCGCCGCCGTCGGCTACGGCGAGGGCGGGCCCGATTCCGGAAAGGCCGTCTATGACGACCTCATGCAGGCGGCCTCGGGCATCTCCGGGCTGTTCGGCGCGGTCGACGGCGCGCCGCGCTACGCGCCTATCAACATCTGCGACCGCACAGTCGGCCTCTATGTCGTCAATGCGGTCACGAGCGCGCTGTATCATCGGGCCATGACCGGCGAGGGTCAGGCGATAGAAGTTCCGATGTTCGAGACGATGGCGCAGTTCGTGCTCGCCGATCACATGGGCGGGGCCGCTTTCGAGCCTCCCGCCGGAGAGATGGGCTATCGCCGGCTCCTTTCGCGCACCCGCGGCCCCTATGCGACCAGGGACGGGCATCTCTCGATCGTCGTTTATGTCGATCGGCACTGGCGCGCGTTCACGCGGCTGGTCGGCGTCCCCGACCTGCTCGACTCCGATCCGCGGTTTCGATCGCAGGAGAGCCGGACCCAGCACGCCCAGGAAGTCGGGCGGTTTCTCGCGCGCCATCTGGCCGGGCGGACCAACGCGGAATGGCTCGACATCCTGCACGAGGCCGACATTCCGGCCTGCCCGGTCAATTCGATCGAGGCGTTGCGCGAGGATCCGCATCTGACGGCGGTCGACTTGTTCCAGGAGCTCGAACATCCGACCGAGGGTCGGGTGCGACTCTGCCGCTTTCCGGTTCGCTTCTCGCGTTCCCCCGCCTCCGTGCGCCGGCTCGCGCCCAATCTCGGCGAGCACAATGAGGAATTATTGGGACACGGCGGCGTCGAACCGCCGCCGCCTGCTGCAAGCGCGGTGAAGATGTGACACAACCACGGGGCGATTCGCGTTCCGGCGCTTGCGGGACGCAGAACAGAAATGGAGGGAGCGATGCTAAGATTTGGATGGATGGCTCTGGCGCTCGGCGGATGGCTGCTCGGCGCGAGCGCGGCCAACGCGCTGACCCTGACGAGCCCCGACGTCAAACCCGGCGCGAAGATCGCTGACGAGCAGGTTTTCAATCAGCTGTCGTGCACCGGCAAGAACGTCTCGCCGGAGCTGAGCTGGTCCGGCGCGCCCAAGGGGACCAAGAGCTTCGCGCTCAACGTCTACGATCCCGACGCGCCGACCGGGAGCGGCTTCTGGCACTGGACGATCTTCAACATACCGCCCGACACGACTTCGCTGCCAAAGGGCGCCGGCGACCCGAAGAGCGGCGCGACGCCCAAAGGCGCGATCACGGTCCGCAACGACGCCAGCTTTGCCGGCTATATCGGCCCTTGCCCGCCCAAGGGCGACAAACCGCACCGCTATGAGTTCACCATTTTCGCGGTCGACGTCGACAAGCTCGACGCCGACGAGAACGCCTCGCCGGCGTTCATCGGGTTCAACCTTCATTTCCATACGCTCGCCAAGGCGACCCTGACCGGGCGCTACGGCCGCTGAGCGCGCGGGCTTCGGCGCCGATCGCGCCGAAGCTCTTCAATATTCCGGACCTTGGCCGGCGCGGGCGGTCATTTCCCGTTGGCGCGCATTTCCAGCAGCTGACGCACGCTGGCGATCATCGCCGCGGCCTGGTCGAATTTCCTGTCGAGCCGCGACGACGGACCGGCGACCGTGACGATGTAGACGGACGCGTTCCACCGGAAGGACGCTGAAATCGTCGTGACTTCGTCGAGGCTTTCCCCGCGGTTGGCAAACCAGCCGCGCGCGCGGCCGGCCTCGATTTCCGCCTGGAGCGCCGGTTTCGACGTGATGGTGCGGTCGGTCAGCGCCTCGAGGCGCGCGGTCTTGAGGTAGGCGGCGAGCGACTGGTCGTCCAGGCTCGCCAGCAGCGCCTTGCCGCCCGAGGTCGCGTGGAGGCTGCGCACCCGGTCGCCGATCTTCGCCTGGAAGCGAAGCGGATGGGCCGATTCGAAGGCGAGCAGATAGGTCGCCTGCAGCCCGCCGACCTTCGCGAGCAGCACCGATTCGTCGAGCGTGTCGCGCATCGACCGCAACAGCAGCTCGGCCCGGGACACGACGGGATCGTTGTCGCTGATTTCCTTGCCGAGCTGTTGGAGGCGCAGCGTCGGATAGTAGCCGGCGCGCGGCGCGAGTTCGTAGATGTAGCCGCGGGTCTGCAGCGCCTGCAGCACGTCGAAACAGCTCGACACCGGAATGCTCAGCAGACGCGCGATGTCCGAAAGCGACAGCGGCCGCTTCTCCCGACCGAACAATTCGAGCAGGTCCAGCGTGCGCGCCACGATTTTCGACATCGGAATTCCAAAACGATTTTCAGGGTCTCGAAATATCCCGCGCAAGCTCTCGTCGTCAATCCGGCGTCCGCGCCCAATTCGCCCGACCGCGCCATGCGCTCGGGCGGACTCCCGCGGCGGGGCGCGAACCGCCTTCGGCGCCCCCCGATCCAGCGGCGGACCCGCTCGGCGCCGTTCTATTTGAAACAGCGGATCGATTTCCGCCGGCGTCGCCGGGCCGACGCCCGGCGGGTCGTGGCGCTGCGTCGCGCAATGCGGACGGCGGCGGCGAGGCGCGCGAGGTGCGCTTGACGACCACGGGGAGTGGCTGTAGACGACGCTAATGCGAACATTAATTCGCTATTGCGCATACGATGGCGTAGCTCGGCGGGGCGGGAGGCATTCCCATCGAGTTCGCTCGTCCAGTTGGCGTCGCCCGCCGCGTCGGAACCACGCAACCGCGCCGCGTCGACGTCGCCGCTCTCGCCGATGAAATTGCCGGAACCGCGCGATGGCGCGCCGCGCCGTCCGCAACCCGTCGATCGATCCGCATTCTGCGATCGGTTCTCTCCCGACATCGACCCGTGCTACATCGCCGGGCGCGAACTCGGCCAAACCGAGCGCCGGTGAACAAGGACGGAGAATTCCGATGGAACTCGACGCGCCTAGCCAGCCGCTCCGCACGGAATCGCGGGGCGGCGCGCTGTGGATCTGGATCGATCGCGAGGAGCGCCGCAACGCGATCGACAAGCGCGTGATCGCGGGGATCGCCGCCGCCGTCAGCGCCGCGCAGGACGACCGGGCCGTCCGCTGCGTCGTGCTGACCGGGGCGGGCCGTAAAGCGTTCTGCGCCGGCGCCGATCTGACCGGCGGGGCGGAAGCGTTCACGCTCGGGCTCGACGAGCCGATGACCGATTTCGGCAAGCTCGCGCGGCTGGCGCGCGATCTCGGCGTCCCCTTGATCGGCCGGATCAATGGCGATTGCGTCGCCGGCGGGATGGGACTGATGGCGCTGTGCGATCTCGTCGTCGTCGCCGATCATGCGCGCTTCGGCCTCCCCGAGGCCAAGGTCGGCGTATTTCCCATGCAGGTGCTCGTATTCCTGCGCGCGATGATCGGCGCGCGCCATATCAACGAAATGTGCCTGACCGGCGATCTCATCGACGCGGCGCGGGCGCGCGAGATCGGCATCGCCAACTATGTCGTCCCGTTCGACGCGCTGGACGACAGAGTCGAGGCGCTCGTCGCGCGACTCGGCGAAATGTCGCCGGTCGCGTTGCGCCGCGGCAAATATGCGATCGCCGCGATGGAGCGGATGGCGTTTCCCGAGGCGATGGCCTTTGCGGAGACGCTGATCTCGGTGACGGCGCAGACGCGCGACGCGACCGAGGGCCTCGCGGCGTTCAACGAGCGGCGCAAGCCGAACTGGACCAGGGGAACCAACGATGGCTGACCGGCGCATCAGGATCGGCGGCGCCTCGGGCGCCTGGGGCGACAGCCCGGGCGCGATTCCCCAACTGCTCGGCGCCGGCGTCGACTATCTCATGATGGACTATCTCGCCGAGGTGACGATGTCCCTGCTCGCGCGGGCGCGGCTCAAGGACCCCGAGGCGGGCTACGCGCCCGACTGCGTCGCCTATCTCGAACCCGCGCTGCCCACGATCGCGCGGACCGGGGTCAAGGTCGTCTCCAACGGCGGAGGCGTCAATCCGGCCGGCTGCAAGCGCGCCCTCGAGGCGATCATCGCGCGCCTCGGCCTTTCGCTGCGCGTCGCGATCGTCGAGGGCGACGACGTCTCGCCGCTGATCGAAAAGCTGCGCGCGGAGGGCTTGCGCGAGGCGGTGTCCCGACAGCCGCTGCCGCCGCGGCTGCTGACCGCCAACGCCTATCTCGGCGCCCTGCCGATCGAGGCCGCGCTCGACGCCGGCGCTGACATCGTGATCACCGGGCGCTGCGCCGACAGCGCGCTCGCGCTGGGCGCGCTCATGCACGAATTCGGCTGGAGGCCCGACGATTACGATCGGCTCGGCGCGGGCAGCCTCGTCGGCCATCTCCTGGAATGCGGGCCCCAGGCGACCGGCGGAACCTTCACCGACTGGGACCAGGTGCCCGACTGGCACAATATCGGCTATCCGATCGCCGAATGCGCGGGCGACGGCTCCTTCGTCCTCTCCAAGCCGGCGGCAACCGGCGGCCTGATAATTCCGGGCGTCGTCGCCGAGCAGGCGCTCTATGAGATCGGGGATCCCGCCGCCTATTTCCTGCCCGACGTGACGGCCGATTTCTCCGAAGTGCGGCTGACCCAGGTCGGCGTCGATGCAGTAAGAGTGGAGGGTGCGCGTGGCCGGGCGCCGACCGGGCGCTACAAGGTTTCGGCCACCTACCAGGACGGCTATCGGGCGGTTGCGACGGTGTCGATCGTCGGCCCGGACGCGGCGCGCAAGGCGGAGCGCACTGGCGCCGCGCTGCTCGCGCGCGCGCGCGTCCTTTTCGAAAAACGCGGGATCGCCGATTTCACCGCGACGCATCTCGAAGCCCTCGGCGCCGAGGCGTCCTATCGCGAAAAGTCGGCGGCGCGCGCCTCGCGTGAGGTGCTGTTGCGGCTGGTCGTCGAACATGCGAGCCGCGAGGCGCTCGAAATCTTCGCGCGCGAGCTCGGCTCGGTCGGCCTGACCTGCGCGCCCGGCACGACCGGCATCTACGGTGGCCGACCCAAGCCGACGCCGGTGGTCCGGCTGTTCACCTTCTTCATCGGCAAGAGCGCGCTCGGCGCGCCGCGCGTGACGGTCGGCGACGCGCCGCCGTTCGGCGTTGCCGTGCCGACGGCCGACGACCACGCGCCGACCGGGCCGGCGCGCGCCGCGCCGGACGCTTCGGTCCCCGACGAGCCGACCATCGAGGTTCCGCTGTCGCGCCTCGCCTATGCGCGATCTGGCGACAAGGGCGATTCGTCCAATGTCGCGATCATAGCGCGAGAGCCCCGCTTCCTGCCGCTGCTGCGCCGGGAGCTCACGCCCGAACGTCTCGTCGCTCATCTCGGCCATCTGGTTCGCGGTCCCGCTCAGCGGTTCGAGGCGCCTGGCCTCAATGCGCTCAACTTCCTGATTCAGGACGCGCTCGGCGGAGGCGGCATGGCCTCGCTGCGCATCGACCCGCAGGGGAAAGCCTATGGCCAGATGGCGCTCGAGATGACGATCGCGGCGCCGCGCTCATGGGTGGCGTAGCTCGCCGAGGAATAGACGCGCGGCCGCGCGGTCGAGACGGCGCTTGCGGGTCGGCCGAGGGCTCAGAGGGTGTGCCCGCCCGGGTCCGAATGGTGCGACTCGTCGACGGTACCCGACCAAATCGCGGCGTGCCGGGCGCCCGCGGACTCGGCGGAGTCGGCGGACTCGGGTCGGCGCGATTTCGGCGGCCGCGCATGAAGGTGGGGCGCGAAAGCGAAATAGATCGCCCCGGCAACGAGGACGAATCCCGCCAGCAAGCCGATCAAAATGGAGAGCCAACCCGGCATGGATTCGATCATGCAATCAATTCAAGAACTTTGGCTTAATCGAACCGATCGCCTTCAAGATCATCGCCCCGCTTCGGACCGGCCAGGTCGCGGCGCCACGCCCGAGGCCGGAATGAGATGTTGACGCCCTGCCGTTCCGGGACGACCCTGCGGCGGCGCGCACGGACCACGAGCCGCTTTGGACCGAGCGCCAGCGCGCCGGCGCCGTCCGGGAGTTCCCGGCGCTGCGGATCGAGCAGGGGAGGAATCTTTGGGTCTCGACACTGGAGAGGGTCTGGCCGCGCTGGCGACCCGCGCGCTCGGCGATCTCGCCGAGGTCTTCGCGCGTCTGACGCCGCGCGCCGAAGCGCCGCTGGTCGACGCGATCGTCGCGGCCAAGCGGATCGCGATCTACGGGGCCGGGCGCGAGGGGCTGCAGATGGACGGGTTCGCGATGCGGCTGTTCCATCTCGGGCTCGACGTCCACGTCGTCGGCGACATGACGGTTCCGCCGCTCGGCGCCGGCGACCTGCTGATCGTCTCCTCGGGGCCCGGCGCCTCGAACATCGGCGATGCGCTGATCGCGGTGGTGCGCGACGCCGGCGCGAGAATCGCGGTCGTGACGGGGCAGCCCGGCGCGCGCACGCCGTCGCGCGCCGACATCCTCTTTCACATCCCCGCGCAGACGATGGCCGACGACACCGGCGCCGCCGTGTCCGTGCTGCCGATGGGGTCGCTGTTCGAGACAGCGCAGATGGTGCTGTTCGAGATCATCGTGCTCGCGCTGCGCGACAGGCTCGGCGAGAGCGCCGGGACGATGCGCGCGCGCCACACCAATCTCGAGTAGAGCCCGTCGGCGCCCGGGCGCTGCGCGAAATCGGCGATTGCCGCGCAAAAAGAACAAGGCTACTGAGCCGTAAACGGAATTTCCAGGGAGCGGACCCATGATCAGCTACGGCCATTTCATCGGCGGCAAGCATGTCGCGGGCAAGTCGGGCCGGGCGGCCGACGTGTTCCAGCCGATGGACGGCACGGTCCGCGCCAAGGTCGCACTCGCCTCGAGGGCCGAGCTGCGCGAGGCGGTCGAGAACGCCAAGGCCGCCCAGCTGGCCTGGGGCGCGACCAACCCGCAGCGGCGCGCGCGCGTGCTGATGAAGTTCCTCGACCTGATCGCGCGCGACAACGAGGATCTCGCCGACATTCTCGCCCGCGAGCACGGCAAGACGATCGCCGACGCCAAGGGCGACATCCAGCGCGGCGTCGAGGTCGTCGAATTCGCGCTCGGCGTCCCGCATCTGATGAAGGGCGAATACACCGACGGCGCTGGCCCCGGCATCGATTCCTATTCGATGCGCCAGCCGCTCGGCGTCGTCGCCGGCATCACCCCGTTCAACTTCCCGGCAATGATCCCGCTGTGGAAGCTCGCCCCCGCGATCGCCTGCGGCAACGCCTTCATCCTCAAGCCGTCCGAGCGCGACCCCGGCGTGCCGATGCGGCTCGCCGAGCTGTTCGTCGAGGCGGGCGGCCCGCCCGGCATCCTCAATGTCGTCAACGGCGACAAGGAGGCGGTCGATGCGATCCTGGACGATCCCGACATCAAGGCGATCGGCTTCGTCGGCTCGACCCCGATCGCCGAATACATTTACGCGCGGGGCTGCGCGACCGGAAAGCGCGTGCAGTGCTTCGGCGGCGCCAAGAACCACATGGTGGTGATGCCCGACGCCGACATGGACCAGACGGTCGATGCGCTGATCGGCGCCGGCTACGGCTCGGCGGGCGAGCGCTGCATGGCGATTTCGGTCGCGGTGCCGGTCGGCAAGGCGACCGCCGACGAACTGGTGCGACGGCTCATTCCGCGCGTCGAGGCGCTGAAGATCGGCCCGTCGACCGACGCCGCGGCCGACTACGGCCCGATGGTGACAAAGGCCCATCTCGACAAGGTGCGCGGCTATGTCGACATCGGAATCGACGAGGGCGCCAGGCTCGTCGTCGACGGGCGCGGCTTCAAGATGCAGGGCTACGAGAACGGCTTCTACATGGGCGGCTGCCTGTTCGACGGCGTCACCAAGGACATGCGCATCTACAAGGAGGAGATTTTCGGGCCCGTCCTCTCGGTCGTGCGCGCGGCCAATTACGCGGAGGCGCTCGGCCTCTGCAACGACCACGAATACGGCAACGGCGTCGCGATCTTCACCCGCGACGGCGACTCCGCGCGCGATTTCGCCTCCAAGGTCCAGGTCGGCATGGTCGGCGTCAACATCCCGATCCCGGTGCCGGTCGCCTATTACACCTTCGGCGGCTGGAAGCGCTCGGGATTCGGCGACCTCAACCAGCACGGGCCCGACTCCATCCGCTTCTACACCAAGACCAAGACGATCACCGCGCGCTGGCCGTCGGGCGTGAAGGATGGCGCGAACTTCAACATTCCGACCATGGGGTGAGGCCGGGCGCCGCCGCCCCGCGATGTCGCGCGGCGGCGGCCATGCTAGGATTGACCGATGTCCGTCGCCGTCAAAGAGCCGATGTCCGCCGACGATTTCTTGCTCTGGGCCGAGGCCCAGGAGGGGCGTTGGGAATTGCAGGACGGCGCGCTCGTCGCAATGGCGCCGGAGCGGGTCGCCCATGTCGAGACGAAGTTTCGCGCAGCGGTCGCGCTCGAGCGGGCTGTCGAACGGGCCGCAGTTCCATGCCGCGTGTTGCCGGACGGCGCGGGCGTGCGGATCGCCGCCCGGACGGTGTTCGAGCCCGATGCGCTCGTCTACTGCGGCCCGCGTCGGCCGCCCGCGGCGCTCGAGATCCCGAATCCCGTCATCGTCGTCGAAGTGCTGTCGGCGAGCACCGCCGCGCGCGACCATGGCGTGAAACTCGACGGCTATTTCTCCCTGCCGAGCCTCGTCCACTATCTCATCCTCGATCCCGAGCGCCGCGTGGTGATCCATCACAAGCGTGGGCAGGGCGACGTCATCGAGACCCGCGTCCTCGCCGACGGCGTCCTCCGGCTCGACCCGCCGGGCCTCGAGACGCCGGTCGCCGAAATATTCGCCCGCGAGGACAGCTGAACCGATGTTCGCTCTGACCGACGACCACATCGCGGTGCGCGACATGGCGCGATCCTTCGCCGACGAGCGGCTCGCGCCGCATGCGCTCGCCTGGGACGAGGCCAGGCACTTTCCCGTCGACGTGTTGCGCGAGGCGGCGGGGCTAGGCATGGCGGCGATCTGCGTGCGCGAGGAGAGCGGCGGTTCGGGTCTCACCCGGCTCGACGCCGCGCTGATCTTCGAGGCGCTGTCGACGGGCTGCCCGACCGTCGCGGCCTATCTGTCGATCCACAACATGGTCGCCTGGATGATCGATCGCTTCGCCGCGCCGGCTCTCGGCGCGCGATTCCTGCCCCGGCTCGTCGGCATGGACCAGCTGGCGAGCTATTGCCTGACCGAGCCGGGCGCCGGCTCCGACGCGGCGGCGCTCACGACGCGCGCCCGCCCCGACGGCGACGGCTATGTTCTCGACGGCGTCAAGCAGTTCATTTCGGGCGCCGGCGCCGCCGACGTCTATCTGGTGATGGCGCGCACGGGCGGCGAGGGCGCCGGCGGCGTGTCGGCCTTCGTCCTGGAGAGGGGAACCCCCGGCCTCTCCTTCGGCGCCAACGAGCGCAAGATGGGCTGGAACGCCCAGCCGACCCGCCAGGTCATCATGGAAGGCGCGCGCATCCCCGCCGGGAATCTCGTCGGCGCGGAGGGCGAGGGGTTCAAGATCGCGATGGCCGGCCTCGACGGCGGCCGGCTCAATATCGGCGCCTGTTCGCTCGGCGGCGGCGAGGCGGCGCTCGCCAAGGCGCTCGCCCACATGCGCGAGCGCAAGGCGTTCGGCCGGCCGATCATCGATTTCCAGGCGCTGCAGTTCCGCCTCGCCGACATCGCCACCTCGCTGGAGGCGGCGCGCGCGCTGCTTTGGCGCGCCGCGAGCGCGCTCGACGCCAAGGCGCCCGATGCGACGCGGCTGTGCGCGATGGCCAAGCGGGTGGCGACCGACGCCGGCTTCAACGCCGCCAATGACGCGCTGCAACTGCTCGGCGGCTACGGCTATCTCGCCGACTACGGCGTCGAGAAGATCGTGCGCGACCTGCGCGTGCATCAAATTCTCGAAGGCACCAACGAGATCATGCGGCTGATCGTGGCGCGCGGGCTCATCCAGGGCTGACGAACCCCTCCGGAGGACAAATGACCGCGATCGCCTTCATCGGCCTCGGCAACATGGGAGGCCCGATGGCCGCCAATCTCGTGAAGGCGGGCCACAGCGTCGCCGGATTCGACCTCGTCGCCGCGCTGCGCGAGACGGCGGCGACGAGCGGCGTCGCGATCGCGGAATCGGCGCGCGCCGCGGTCGCCGCCGCCGAGGTCGTCGTGACCATGCTGCCCGCCGGGCGCCATGTCGTGGCGGTCTGGAGCGACATCCTTCCCGCCGCGCCGAAAGGCGCCCTCTTCATCGATTCCTCGACGATCGACGTCGAAAGCGCGCGCCGCGCCCACCAGGCGGCGGCGGCGGCGGGCATGGCGAGCCTCGACGCGCCGGTCTCGGGCGGCGTCGGCGGCGCGACGGCGGGAACGCTGACCTTCATGGCCGGGGGCGCCGAGGCGGCCTTCGGCGCGGGCAGGCCGATCCTCGAGGCGATGGGCAAACGGATCGTCCATTGCGGCGGCGCCGGCGCCGGGCAGGCCGCCAAGATCTGCAACAACATGATCCTCGGCGCGACGATGATCGCAACCTGCGAGGCGTTCGCGCTCGCCGAGAAGCTCGGCCTGTCCGCGCAGGCGCTCTACGACGTCGCCTCGACCTCGTCGGGCCAGTCCTGGTCGCTGACGAGCTATTGCCCCGTGCCCGGTCCCGTGCCCGCTTCGCCCGCGAACCGCGGCTACAAGCCCGGCTTCGCCGCAGCGCTGATGCTGAAGGACCTGCGGCTCGCGCAGGAGGCCGCGGCGGCGGCGGGCGCCGTGACGCCGGTCGGCGCCCAGGCGGCGCAGCTCTACGCACTGTTCGCGGCGAGCGGCCACGCGAGCGACGATTTTTCCGGAATCATCAATTTCCTGCGTGGCGGCGCGGCCTGATCGTCGTGCCTCATGCGGGCGTCGCGGCGCGCCGGTAGACCGCCGCCGCCGCCAGCAGCGCGCGCGCGGCCTTGCGGAGGCGCTGGAACTCCTGGCCGAGTTCGCCCCGGGGCGGCGGCGCGCCCGCCGGCTCGGCCGGCGCCGGCCGGTCCGACAGGAGCGCGATCAGCCAGTCGCGCGTCGCTTGCAGACGCGGCACGATGATCGGGAAGTCCTCTGAGCCGCGCCGTTCGCGGACGAACAGGCGGGTGGCCGAAATATGCGCGGCGAGCACATAGCCGGCGATCAGCATGGCGGCCATTTCGTCGAGGCCGCGCCGCACCGTCTGCGGCTCCCCGCCCATGCGCCCGGCCGAATCCGACAGGGCGGCGAGCGCCTCGACCATCGCCTTGCGCGCAAGGCGATAGTCCTGCGCCGAGGCGCCCGCGTCGAGCGCGACCATTGCGAATGCGGCGATCTGGGATTGCAGCCGCGCCGCCAGCCTCGGCGCTTCGTTGAACTCCCAGCGCGGCAGAACGTGGCTGAACCCCTGGGCGAGCGCGGCCCCGACGATCGTGTCGCCGATGCGCTCGAGGATCGGGGTCGCATGCGAGGGCTCGACGAGATGCAACGAGACCAGCGCCACGATCGAGGCCCCCGTCGAGGCGATCCGGTAGCGCAGCCGGGCGAAACCATGCGCAATCGCCAGGCCGAGTATCTGCAGGCCGAGCAGCGCGCCGACCGGAAACCAGGCGACCGCCGTCGCCGCGATCAGGCAGCCGATCAGCGTCCCGATGACGCGGTCGTCGCGCCGCTCGCGCGTCAGGCCGTAGCTCGCGCGCATGACCACTGCAATGGTCAGGAGGATCCAGTTGCCATGGCTTGCGCTGCGGAGCGACTGGGCGACCAGCGCCCCCGCCGTCATCGCCAGCGCGAGCCGCGCGGCGAAGCGGAACACCGGCGAATTCGGCGTCGAGTGAACCGTCAGCAGCTTGATGTCGAAGGAGATGCGCGGCGCGAAAGCGGCGAGGTCGACGGCGCCGATCGACGAGGCGCTCGCCTCGTCGTCGGACAGGGCGCGCTCCAGCCGCCTGACATGGCCGAGCGCGTCCGTGAGTCGCGCCACGGTCGCCTGGGCGGCCGCCAGCGCCTCGCCGTCGACCTCCCCGCTCTGGGCGAGCCGCGCAGCTTCGCGCTTCAGGGCGTCGGCGGCGAGCGAATGGTCGCGCGGCAGGCTCGGCGCCTCGTTCGACAACAGCTCCAGGCTGAGATGCTGGACGTCGAGCGAGGCGGCGCTCAGCGTGACGCCGATGCGGGCCATCAGCGTGGCGGCCGCCGGAGCCGCGCGCAGCGGCGCCAGTTCGATGTGCGCGGCGACCAGCGCATCGAGCGCGTCCAGCACGATGCCGATCGTCGCGGCCAGGCGAAGCCGCTGCTTCGAGGCGCGCGGCTGGTCGAGCAGCAGCGCGCGCGCCGCCTGCAACTGGTCCGACAGCGCCGCCTGCTGGCGGATGACCGCGCCATAGACTTCCGGCAGGTCGGCGGTCGGATTGTAAAAGGCGGCGACGGCGCGCAGATAGGCCGAGAAGTCGCGCAGGGCTTCGCTCGCCATCAGCCGCCGCCCGCCGGCGTCGGCGATCGCGGTCAGGACGAGCGCGATGGCGATATAGGCGAGCCCGCCGCCGACCAGCAGCGCCTCGTTGCGCAGCGCAGCGGCGAGCGTCGTCCGCGGCAGGCCGAGAACGAACACGACCGGGATCAGCGCCTGCATGCTGAGCGCGAGCGCCCAACGGCCGTAACCGGTCACGATTCCCGCGAGAAAGGCGATGATCCCGATGGTCGGGACGAGCGCGATCGGGGTCCCCGCAACGAGCTGGATCGCGAAAGTCGAGGCGATCGCCAGGCCGAAGCCGACCGCCATGAGCCGCGCCTTGCGGCGCAGCGGCGCTGGGACGTCCGATATGCTGGCGGCGATCGCGCCGAGGGTCGCGGGCTGGCCGGCCTCGAAGCCCAACGCCGCCGAGGCGATCAGGCTGACCGCCGCGACCCCCGCCGCGACGCTGATCCCATTGAGAATGTGCTGGCCGACGAGCAGCTTCAGCAGGGCTGGAGAGCGTAGCCATTGACGCATCGGATGGGCGGTTCGGGCGGGGAGGGCGAGGCGAACGCGCCATCCTATCAGGGTCGATGGAAATGTCGCCAGTCCGCAATCTCGCGGCGCCTTGGCGCCGCTCTGGCCTGACGAGAATCCGCCGGCGCCAGGCAGGGTCTGATCGACCGAGCAACGGATCTCCTGGCGCCGCAGGCCGAGCCGGCGTCCGCACTGGCAGGGCCGGGCCCGCGCGTCAATGTCGCGCCGGGAATGACGATCCCGTCGGAATCGGCGCCCGCCGGATCGCCCGACAAGGCCTTTCGTCGTGGAGAGATTTGGCGGTTCATTGCTCGTCCGATCGCGGCAAATCAGAGGGTTGCCGGCCAAAGGAAGCCCGCGCGCAGCGCCCCGGGCCGCGGCCCGCCATCCCTCCGCATCGCCCGGGCCCGGAGGCCGGCG
>JBEKEI010000013.1:0-47004 GCA_050013915.1 Roseiarcus sp. | reverse complement strand
ATCAAGGGCGAGAGCCTGACCGACTATTGGGACTACACCCACCGCATCTTCGAGTGGGCCGACGGCGGCTCACCCAACATGATCCTCGACGACGGCGGCGACGCGACGCTGCTCATCCACCTGGGCCTGCGCGCCGAGAAGGGCGACAAGGCGTTTCTCGACAAGCCGGGCAACGAAGAAGAGCAGGTGCTGTTCGCCGCGATCAAGCAGCGGCTGGCGACCAAGCCCGGCTGGTACGCCAGGAACGCCGCCTCGATCCGCGGCGTCACCGAGGAGACGACGACCGGCGTCCATCGCCTCTATGTGATGGCGAAAGAGGGCCGGCTGCTTTGGCCGGCGATCAACGTCAACGACAGCGTCACCAAATCGAAGTTCGACAATCTCTACGGCTGCCGCGAATCCCTCGTCGACGGCATCCGCCGCGGCACCGACGTGATGATGGCCGGCAAGGTCGCGATGGTCGCGGGCTTCGGCGACGTCGGCAAGGGCTCGGCCGCCTCCCTACGCAACGCCGGCTGCCGCGTCGTCGTATCCGAAGTCGATCCGATCTGCGCGTTGCAGGCGGCGATGGAGGGCTACGAGGTCATCACGATGGACGAGGCGGCGCCGCGCGCCGATATTTTCGTCACCGCGACCGGCAACATCGACGTCATCACGCTCGACCACATGCGCGCGATGCACGACCGCGCGATCGTGTGCAACATCGGCCACTTCGACTCGGAAATCCAGGTCGGCGCCCTGCGCAACTACAAATGGAACAACGTCAAGCCGCAGGTCGACGAGATCGAATTTCCCGACGGCAAGAAAATCATCCTCCTGTCGGAGGGGCGGCTGGTCAATCTCGGCAATGCGACAGGGCATCCCTCGTTCGTGATGTCGGCCTCGTTCACCAACCAGACGCTCGCCCAGATCGAGCTGTGGACCAAGCAGGGCCAGTACGAAAAGAAGGTCTACACCCTGCCCAAGCATCTCGACGAGAAGGTCGCCGCGCTTCATCTGGCCAAGATCGGCGTCAAGCTGACCAGGCTGACCGAGCAGCAGTCGACCTATCTGGGCGTTCCGGCGAGCGGCCCTTACAAGGCGGATCACTACCGCTACTGAGCGCCCGCCGGGAGGCGCCGGCGCCGCGCGACTTCAGGCGCGCCGCGTCCGGGGCGCGCGCGGCAATTCGCGCACGTCCTGCGCGTCCGCCTCGAAACCGACCGCCCGGTCGATGACATAGAGCGGGCGCGCCTTCACCTCGGCGTGGATGCGCCCGACATAGAGCCCCATGATGCCGGTCATCATCATGTTGGCGCCGCACAAGAAGGCGGTGACCACGATCGACGAGCTCCAGCCGCGCGCGAGATCCGCCTGCGACGCCCACATCGCGATGACCCAGCAGCCGTAGAGCATCGCGAGCAGCGACACCGACATGCCCGCCCAGAGCGCCACGCGCAACGGCGCGTCCGAGAACGACACGACGCCATGGACTGCCAAGCGCAGCATCTTGAACAGGGGATATTTGGTCTCGCCGGCGGCGCGCGGCGGGCGATGGAACTGCACCGCGGTCTGCTCGAAGCCGAGCCAGGCGAACATCCCGCGCACGAACCGGTCGCGCTCAGGCATGGCGAGGAAGCTGTCGAGCGCCTTGCGGTCGACGAGCCGGAAATCGCCGACATTGCGAGGGATTTCGACCGAAGAGAGGCGCGACAGCAAACGATAGAAGAGAGCTGCGGTCCAGCGCTTGAATGGCCCCTCGCCCTCGCGCGACAGGCGTTCGGCGTAGACGATGTCGTAGCCTTCCTTCCACTTGGCGACCATGTCGAGCACGACCTCGGGCGGGTCCTGCAGATCGGCGTCCATCACGATGACGGCGTCGCCGCGCGCCCGGTCCATGCCGGTCGTGATCGCGATCTGGTGGCCGAAATTGCGCGAAAGCCTGATGTAGCGGTAACGCCGGTCGGCGCGCGCCTTGGCCTCGCAGACGATCGAACTCGCGTCGCGCGAGCCGTCATCGACGAAGATCGCCTCGGCGGGGCCGTCGAACTGGTCCAGCAGCATGTCGAGCCGCCGCAGCAGCATCGGCAGCACCGCCTCTTCGTTGTAGATCGGCACGACCAGCGAATAGACGGGTTTTGTCATCGGGATACGCGCGCTCAGGGGAAGCCGAGCCGAGTTAATCCGCAATGATTTAAGAAAGGCGTAAGCGCCATGGCCGGCGCAAGCGGAGTCGACTTCCGGCAGACCCGCCTCACGCCGCCCCGAGCCGAAGCAGGTCATGCAGATGCACGATCCCGACCACGTTGCGGTCGTCCGTCGGGTCGACGACGAGCAGTACGGTGATCTTGTCGCTGAGCGCTTCGAGCGCCTCGGCGACCAGCGCGTCCGAGGGTATTGTGATCGGCGCGCGCGTCATCACGTCGGCGACGAGCAGGTCCATCAGGTCGGAGCGCATGTGCCGGCGCAGGTCGCCGTCGGTGATGATTCCCGCCAGCCGCCCCGCTCCGTCAAACACGCCGACGCAGCCGAAGCGCTTGCTCGAAATCTCGACCACGGCAGCGGACATCCGGGCGCCGACGCTGACGCGCGGGACCTCGTCGCCCGCGTGCATGACGTCGCGCACCAGCATCAACCGCGCTCCGAGCTTGCCGCCAGGGTGGAAGACGCTGAAATCGCGCGCGGAAAAGCCCTTGCTCTCCATCAGCGCGATCGCCAGCGCGTCGCCGAGCACGAGCTGCATGGTCGTCGAAGTGGTCGGAGCGAGGCCGTGCGGGCAGGCTTCGCGCACGCGCGGCGGGACGAGGCGAACGTCGGCCTCGCGACCGAGCGTGCTGTCGGCTTCGGCCGTCATCGCAACCAGCGGGATCCGGTAGCGTCTCGAATAGGCGACGATCGCCGCCAGTTCGGCGGTCTCGCCCGACCAGGAAATTGCGAGCACGACGTCGCCGTTCTGCACCATGCCGAGATCGCCGTGGCTCGCCTCGGCGGGATGCACGAAGGCGGCAGGACGTCCCGTCGAGGCGAGCGTGGCGGCAATCTTGCGCGCGACCAACCCGGACTTGCCCATGCCGGTCACCATGACCCGGCCCGGCGCTTCGGCGATCAACGCGACAGCGCGGGCGAAGGACCCGCTGAGGCCGTCCGGTCCGCCTGCCTCGAGCGCGGCGGCGAGCGCCGCCATGCCGTCGCGGGCGACACCGAGGGTTCTCAGCGCGGAGGCGACCGCGGGCGGGGTGGCGTGCATGGCCGCTCTTAGCATCGCGCGCGCGCCATTGCACCCCGCGGGCGACGGCGGGAAGTCCGATTAATCGAAACTTAACCATAATTCCCTAACGCTTCGCAGAACCTGCACAGCCAGGAAAGCCCCGAATTCGAGAGGCGAGATTGCCGCCGCGTCCAAAGCCTCCGCCCCGCGCCTGGCGGCTCGCAGTCGTCGCCGCGGCGATCGCGATGGGCGTATCGGGCGCGCCCGCCCGCGCGCAGGAGGCCGCGCCGGAGCCTTTACGTCTCGGGGACGACGCCGCAGCACCGGGGTCGGCGCCGTTCGCAGACGCCGCCCAGTCGCAAACTTCGGCGGACCGGGCACGAGCCGAAGCCGGCAAGAAGGCCGACGGGCTGAAGAAGCGGCGGGCCAGAAAGACGCACGAGCCGGCGCGGGCGGGCACTCCCGCGCTGCCGCCCAAGCCGGACGCGCAGCGCGCCGGCCTTCCGGGCGGCCCGCCCGCCGCCGAAGCCGCGCCGCCGCCGTTGCAACCGGTCGCGGAGGGGTCGCCGATCCCGGCCAGACGCAAGCCGGCCGTGGACGACAAGCCGTTCGATCCCGTGGGCGTCGAGTTCGGCGACCTCCGCTTGCTGCCATTCATCGAGGAGGACGCGGGCTACGCCTCCAATCCCGCGCTGCTCCCCAGCCCGGTAAAGGGCTCGGCCTACGAGAGCACGCAGGCAGGCCTCTCGCTCCAATCCGAGTGGGCGCGCAACGAGCTGCGCGGCAGTCTGACCGGCGGCTACGCCGACTACTTCACCGCGCCGCAGGCCGACGCCCCCAACGCTTCCGGCGCCGTCGACGGGCGGCTCGACGTCACCCGCGACCTTGCCGTCGACGCAGAAGGCCGCTTTTCCGTCGTCGCCCAAACCCCCGGCGCGGTCACGCTGCCGTCGGGCGAAGCGTTGTCGGAACGTCAGCGCCCGCTGTTCGAGACATTCGGGACGACGCTCGGGGCGACCCAGAAGTTCGGCGATCTCGCGTTATCGCTGCACGGCACGTTCGACCGCACCAACTATCAGAACGCCGAACTCGCCGACGGTGGGATCGAGAACCTCGACACGGACGACTTCGACGCCTGGGGGCTGCATGCGCGCGCCGCCTATCAGATCAGTCCGATCGTGACGCCGTTTGTGGAGGCGGTGTTTGACACGCGGCGTTATGACTCGGCGGTCGATTACAGCGGCTATGCGCGCACCTCGAGCGGCGCGCTCGGGCGCGTCGGCGCCACCTTGGCGCTGACTGGCCAGCTTACCGGCGAGGCGAGCTTGGGCTATGGCGAGCGCCAGTATCAGGATGCGCGCCTGCCCGACCTGCGTGCGCCGCTGATCGACGCCTCGTTGATCTGGTCGGCAACCCCGCTTACCACGGTCACGCTGAAAACGGCGACCAACCTCGTCGACACCACGAATGCGGGCGACTCCGGAGCGGTTTCGCGCAGCTATACGATCGACGTTTCCCACGCGCTGCGGCGCAATCTGACGCTCGGCGCCACCGCCGGCTATCTGACGGACGTCTACGCCGGCGACCCGTTGCACGATTCCACGATCAATTGGGGCGTCCACGCCGATTACGACGTCACCCGCGACATCGTGCTGCGCGCGAGCGCCACCCATGTCCAGTTCTCGTCCAGCGCACTCAATTCCAGTTATATCGCCAATGTCTTCATGCTCGGTCTGCGCCTGCAGCGCTGATCGGCGCCCCTATCTGGCGGCCTTGCCGACGAGCTTCCTGATTTCGGCCCGCAACGCGGGGCCGAGGTCGGGGCGATCGAGCGCAAAGGCGAGATTGGCCGTGAGGAAGCCGAGCTTGGACCCGCAATCATGGGTGCGCCCGTCGAACCGGGCGCCGTGGAAGGGCTGGGTCCGCGCCAGCGCGACCATGCCGTCGGTGAGCTGGATCTCGCCGCCGGCGCCCTTCTCGACCCGCTCGAGAATCCCGAATATCTGCGGCTGGAGGATGTAGCGCCCCGATATGATCAGGTTCGAAGGGGCCGTTCCCGGCTTCGGCTTCTCGACCATGCCGGTGATCTCGAAGGAATGGCCGAAATCGGCGCCGACCGCAACGATTCCGTAATGATGGGTATCCTCGGGCGCGACTTCCTCGACCGCGATGACGTTGCCGCCATGGCGCCGATAGGCGTCGAGGCATTGGGCGAGGCAGCGATCGCCGCGCTTGCCCGCCATCGTGATCATGTCGGGCAACAGCACGGCGAACGGCTCGTCGCCGACGATTTCGCGCGCGCACCAGACCGCATGGCCGAGACCCAGCGGCGCTTGCTGCCGGGTGAAGCTCGTGGCGCCCGCCGCCGGCAGGTCGGCCATCAGCGCCTCGTATTCGGCCTTCTTGCCGCGGCGCCTGAGCGTTTCCTCGAGTTCGAAGGCCATGTCGAAATGATCCTCGATGACCGCCTTGTTGCGACCGGTGACGAAGACGAAATGTTCGATGCCGGCCTCGCGCGCCTCGTCGACGACATGCTGCAGCACCGGGCGGTCGACGACGGTCAGCATTTCCTTGGGCACCGCCTTGGTGGCGGGGAGAAACCGGGTGCCGAGCCCCGCAACGGGCAGGACGGCCTTTCTGATCGGGTTGTTCATGGCTTCCTTGCCTCCGCCAGCGTTCCGTATCGGGGCAATGCGCGGCTCTCCCGCGTGGTTTCGGGCGCCGCCTGGCGCGAGGTCGCCGAAAGTGACGCTCCCTTAGCAAGTTTGGCGCTATGCACAACGCCCGAGATGCGCCTTTCGGTTAAGATGCGGCGCGCCGGGCGCGGGATCGGGGATGGCGATGGCGGTTTTGGTCACCGGCGGGGCCGGCTATATCGGCGGCCACATGGCGCTGGCGCTGACGGACGCGGGCGAGAAGACGGTGATCCTCGACAATCTGTCGACCGGATTCGCCTGGGCGGTCCCGGATGCCGCGATCCTCGTCGTCGGCGATTTCGGCGATTCGGCTCTCGTCGCGCGGCTGATCGAAGCCTATGAAATCGACGCGATCGCCCATTTTGCAGCCAAGATCGTGGTGCCGGAATCGATCGCCGATCCGCTTGGCTATTATCTCAACAACACATCGAAGGCGCGCAATCTGATCGAATGCGCGGTCAAGGGCGGGGTGCGTAATTTCATCTTTTCCTCGACCGCCGCGATCTACGGAGAAACGACGGCGGAGCCCGTCGCCGAAACCGTCACGCCCAATCCGGTTTCGCCCTACGGACGCTCCAAGCTGATGGTCGAATGGATGCTCGCCGACGCCGGGCGCGCCCACGACCTGCGCCACGTCGTGCTGCGCTATTTCAACGTCGCCGGCGCCGACCCGCGCGGCCGGCTCGGCCAGTCGACCCCTAACGCGACCCATCTGATCAAGCGCGCCGTCCAGACCGCGCTCGGCCGTCATCCGAGCCTCGAAGTGTTCGGCGAGGACTATCCCACGCGCGACGGCACCTGCGTGCGCGATTATATCCAGGTCAGCGACCTCATCGATGCGCATCTGGCCGCCCTCGCCTATCTGCGCGGCGGCGGTCCGAATCTCGTGTGCAATTGCGGCTATGGGCGGGGCTATTCGGTCCGTGAGGTCGTCGAGGTGGTCAAGCGCGTTTCGGGTGTGGATTTCAGGGTCGAGATCGGCGCCCGCCGCGCCGGCGACCCCGCCGCGATCGTCGCGCAGGCCGATCTCATCCGCCGGGAACTCGGCTGGACCCCGCGCCGCGACGATCTCGACGTCATCGTCAGACAGGCGCTCGACTGGGAGCGCCGGCTGCACAACCGGCAGGGTTGAGCGCACCCGATCCCTCGCCAGTCCGAAGGTCGCAGCGCCGCGCCAGAGATTCGTGGTGCAGTCCACGCGGACGTCGGCTAGAAGTCTTTCCAGCCGGTTGCGTCCTTTGGGGTCGTTCGATCCGACCGGGTTGGGAGAGCGAACGCGATGCTTGCGACCGACCCGGCCGCAACGGGGGAGGATTACATTCTCGTCACCGAGGGCCTCAGCAAGGTCTTCGGGGGCTTTTCCGCGGTCACCGATGTCAATCTGAAGGTCAGGCGCGGGTCGATCCACGCGTTGATCGGGCCGAACGGCGCTGGCAAGACCACCTGCTTCAACATGCTCACAAAGTTTCTCGCGCCGACCCGCGGTCGCATCCTCTATGACGGTCGCGACATCACGGCGGTGAAGCCGGCCGATGTCGCGCGGCTCGGCCTCGTGCGCTCATTCCAGATCTCGGCCGTGTTTCCCCACCTGACCGCGGTGGAGAATGTGCGGATCGCGCTCCAGCGCCAGCGCGGGGATTCCTTCGACTTCTGGCGCTCCAAACGAGCGCTCGACCGGCTGAACGGCCCCGCCGAGGAACTGCTCGCCGACGTCGGACTCGGCGCCTTCGCCAACGTCGCCGCGGGGGAAATGTCCTATGGACGCAAGCGCGCGCTCGAAATCGCCACCACGCTCGCGCTCGACCCGCAGATGCTGCTGCTCGACGAACCGATGGCCGGCATGGGCCACGAGGATGTCGAGCGCGCCGCCGCCCTGATCAAGCGGGTGTCGGCCAATCGGACGGTGCTGATGGTCGAGCACAACCTGCAGGTCGTCGCCAATCTCTCGGACACGATCACGGTTCTCACCCGCGGGCGCGTGCTGGCTGAGGGCGATTACGCCACAGTCTCCAGAAACCCCGAGGTTCGCCAGGCCTATCTGGGAGTGGGACATGACTGAAGCAGCGCTGGCGGCAGACTGCGCGGCGGGCGCCGCCACGCCATTGCTCGCGGTGTCGGGCCTCGAAGCCTGGTATGGCGAGTCCCACATCCTGCATGGCGTCGATTTCGATGTGAGGCCGGGCGAGGTGGTCACCCTCCTCGGCCGCAACGGCGCGGGCAAGACGACGACGCTGAAATCGATCATGGGGATCGTCGGCAAGCGCCGCGGCTCGGCCCGCTATGCGGGCGCGGAGCTCGTCGGGCTGTCTTCCGACCGGATCGCCCGGCTCGGCGTCGCCCTTTGCCCCGAGGAACGCGGGATCTTCGCGAGCCTCAGCGTCCAGGAAAATCTGATGCTGCCGCCGCGGGTCGCCAGGATCGGCGGCCTGAGCCTCGAGCGCATCTTCGCGCTGTTCCCCAACCTGAAGGAGCGGCTGGAGAGTGGGGGCGGCAAGCTTTCGGGCGGCGAGCAGCAGATGCTGGCGATCGCGCGCATCCTGCGCACGGGCGCGCGCCTGCTGATGCTCGACGAGCCGACGGAAGGGCTCGCGCCCGTGATCATCCAGCAGATCGGGCGTACGATCGCCGAGCTCAAGCGGGAGGGGTTCACGATCCTGCTCGTCGAACAGAACTTCCGTTTCGCCGCGACGGTGGCCGACCGATATTTCGTCATGGAACACGGCCGCGTCATCGACGCGTTCGCCAACGCCGAACTCGAAGCGAACATGGGCAAGCTGCACGACTATCTGGGCGTCTGAAGAGGACGCCCGACGCGCCGCTTCGGCGCGAACGGATTCATGGAGGACCAATGATGAAATCGACCTGTCTCGGCGCGCTCGTCGCGAGCCTGCTGCTCACGACCGCCGCCCTCGCGGACGACAAGATCGTCAAGCTCGGCCAGCTCGACGATCAGTCGAGCCTCTATGCCGACAGCGGCGGCCCGGGCTCGGTGATCGCGGTCAACATGGCGGTCGAGGACAGCGGCCTGCGCGCCAAGGGCTGGACGATCGACGTGATCTCGGCCGATCACCAGAATAAACCCGACGTCGCGGTCGGCATTGCGCGGCAGTGGTTCGACGTCGACAAGGTCGACGCGATCATCGGCGTGCAGAATTCCGGCGTCGCCCTCGCCGTCACCGGCGTCGCCAAGGAGAAGAACGGCGTCTTCCTCGACTCGGGCGCGGCGAGCTCCGACCTCACCGGCAAGGCGTGCAACGCCAACATGATCCATTGGGCCTACGACACCTATGCGCTCGCCAACGGGACCGGCAAGGCGCTGGTCAAGCAGGGCGGCGACACCTGGTTCTTCATCACCGCCGACTATGCCTTCGGCCATGCGCTGCAGCGCGACACATCGGCGGTCGTCGAAGCCAATGGCGGCAAGGTGGTCGGCAGCGCCAATGTGCCGCTCAATCAGCCCGACTTCTCGTCCTTCCTGCTGCAGGCCCAATCGTCGAAGGCCAAGGTGATTGGCCTCGCCAATGCGGGCGGCGACACGACCAACTCGATCAAGCAGGCGCACGAGTTCGGCATCGTCGAGGGCGGCCAGAAGCTCGCCGCGCTGCTGACCTTCATCTCCAACGTGCATGCGCTCGGCCTCGATGTCGCCCAGGGCCTGACCCTGACCTCGACCTTCTACTGGGACCTCAACGACGGCACGCGCGCCTTCTCCAAGCGCTTTTCCGAGCGGATGAAAACGCATGCCGAGCCGACGATGGTGCAGGCGGGCGACTATTCCTCGACGCTGCACTATCTCAAGACGCTCGAAGCGTTGGGCGGCAACCCCCATGACGGCGCCAAGGTCGTCGCCAAGATGAAGGAGCTGCCGACCGATGACCCGCTGTTCGGCAAAGGCGTGATCCGCGCCGACGGCCGCAAAATCCACCCGGCCTATCTGTTCGAGGTGAAGAAGCCGTCGGAGTCGAAATATCCCTGGGACTATTACAAGCTCGTGGCGACCATCCCCGCGGAGGAGGCGTTCCGCCCGCTCGCCCAGAGCGAGTGTCCGCTCGTCAAGAAGTGAGATCCGACCGGGCCGGTCCTTCCGCCGAGGGACCGGCCCGCGACCGACGGACGGGGCGCGATTCATGTTGGCGATATTCGGCATTTCCTCGCAGCAGCTGTTCCAGCAATTGCTGGTCGGGCTCATCAACGGGTCGTTCTATGCGCTGCTGAGTCTGGGCCTTTCCGTCATCTTCGGCCTGCTCAACATCGTCAATTTCGCCCATGGCGCGCTGTACATGGTCGGCGCGTTCGTCGCCTACTTCCTGCTCGAGGATTTCGGCGTGAACTATTGGTTCGCGCTCGTCCTTTCGCCGCTCATCGTCGGGGCATTCGGCGCGCTTCTCGAACGGCTGCTGTTGAGGCGGCTGACCGGCCTCGACCCGCTCTACAGCCTGCTGCTGACCTTCGGCCTCGCCCTCGTCATCCAGGGCCTGTTCCAATACCGCTTCGGCGCCTCCGGCCTGCCCTACGCCATTCCCCTGGCGCTCCGGAACGGCACCAATCTCGGGTTCATGTTCCTGCCCAATTATCGCGCGTGGGTCATTGTATTCTCGGCGGTCGTGTGCCTCTCCACCTGGTTCGTCATCGAGAAGACCCGGCTCGGCGCCTATCTCCGGGCGGCGACGGAAAACCCGACGCTGGTGCGCGCGTTCGGCATCGACGTGCCGCGCCTGATCACGCTGACCTACGCCTTCGGCATCGGCCTCGCCGCCCTGGCGGGCGTCCTCGCGGCGCCGATCTACCAGGTCCGCCCGGCGATGGGCGCCGACATCATCAGCGTCGTCTTCGCCGTCGTCGTCATCGGCGGGATGGGTTCGATCCTCGGCTCGATCGTCACCGGCTTCGCCCTCGGCGTCATCGAGGGCCTCACCAAGGTGTTCTATCCCGAGGCGTCGAACACCGTCGTCTTTGTCATCATGGCGATCGTCCTGCTGGTCAGGCCGGCGGGCCTGTTCGGGAGGGTCGCCTGAAATGAGCCAGAACGCCCCGGCCGCCCCGGCGATCGCCCGCGCCCATAGCGGGCGCGACGAGGAAATCGCGTTCCTTGCGATGACCGCCCTGCTCCTGTTCGCGCCGTTCGCGATCTATCCGTTCTTCCTCATGCAGGCGCTCTGCATCGCGTTGTTCGCCTGCGCGTTCAACCTGCTCATCGGCTATGTCGGGCTGTTGTCGTTCGGCCATGCGATGTTCCTCGGGCTCGCCTCCTATGTCAGCGCCCATGCGGCCAAGGTCTGGGGTCTCGATCCGGCGCTGGCGATCCTGCTGGGCGCGCTGAGTTCGGCGCTGCTCGGCGTCGTGACCGGCGCGCTGGCGATCCGCCGCCAGGGCATTTATTTCGCGATGATCACCCTCGCCCTGTCGCAGATGATCTTTTTCTTCTGCCTGGAGGCGCCGTTCACCCATGGCGAGGACGGCATCCAGTCGGTGCCGCAGGGCCGGCTGCTCGGGCTGCTCGACCTGTCCAACCAGACGATCCTCTACTATGTCGTCCTGGCGATATTCCTGTCCGGCTTCCTGGTCATCTATCGCACGGTCAATTCGCCGTTCGGCGACATTCTCAAGGCGATCCGCGAGAACGAGCCGCGTGCGATCTCGCTCGGCTATCGCGCGGACCAGTACAAGCTCGCCGCCTTCGTCCTTTCGGCCGCGCTCGCCGGCGTCGCCGGCGCCACAAAGGCGATATTCGCGCAGAACGCCTCGCTGACCGACGTCCAGTTCACGACGTCGGGCGAGGTCGTGCTGATGACGCTGCTCGGCGGCATGGGCACGATCTACGGGCCGGTGGTCGGCGCCTTCCTCGTCGTCGCGATGCAGCAATATCTCGGCCAGTATCTCGGCGAATGGGTGACGGTGATCCAGGGCTCGATCTTCGTCGTCTGCGTCCTGGTGTTCCGGCGCGGCATCGTCGGCGAGATCGCCGCCTTCTTCGGCCGCTCGCTGTAGTCGCTGCGGCGTTGTTGACGGAAACGGCGCCCGGATATTGACCCCGGCGCACGCCCGCCGCTATATCTCGCCTGTCCCTGCCAGAGGCGAGGGAGCCCCTGTGGCGGAACTGGTAGACGCGCTCGACTCAAAATCGAGTTCCGCAAGGAGTGCTGGTTCGATTCCGGCCAGGGGCACCATTCTATTGAATTTGCCAAGGCAATTTCAGAAATTCGATATTTTGGAATAAATCGCTCCGGCCAGTTCACGCAATTGCTTCGGCGCTGAAATTTTGTCGCCTCCGGGGGGCGTCATCCAGACGAGTGTGGTCGCCGTTCGCGAGCGCTCGCCCTCGAGGAACAGGGCGCGCCCGCGACGTGGGAAGATGCCCGGCGCGCCGCTTGCGTTGACGCCGCTGCTGGTTCGCGCTTCGCGCCGATTCGCACCCGTCCGGGCCGCGCCGGCCGCCCCCGGCGATCTCCGGCATGCCTTGGATGCGTCCGATGCGTCCGGCGAGGAAGCCTTCGTCAGCGCTCATGCAGCGCGGTCGCGGTGATCTCGACCAGCGGCGAGAACACGAATTCGATGAGCCGGCGATTGCCGGTCTTGAATTCGACCGTCGTCGCCATGCCCGAACTCAGCGGAATTTCTTCGCCGTCCGCCCTGATGACCGTCGCCTCGGGCGCCAGCGTCACGGGAAAGACGAGGTTCTGCACGCGCTGGGCGCCGCCGAGGCCGGTCGAGGTCGCGCCGCGGGTCGGGTCGCCTTCGGCGTTCGTCGCGTCGGGTTCGGGGATCGCATCGCGGCCGATGCTCGTCACTTTTGCCCGGATCGTGCCGTAGCGGGTGAACGGGAACGAGGCGATCTTGATCGTCGCTTCCTGGCCGGTTTTGACGAAGCCTATGTCGGCGTTGCCGACATAGGCCTGGATCTCGAGGCCGGCGTCTTCCGGCACCACCCGCATGATCTCGGCCCCTGCGCCGACGACCTGGCCGATATTGGTGACGACCGAAGCCTGGACGACCCCGTCGATTGGCGCGCGAAGCGTCAGATGGTCGAGACGGGCCGACGCCTTGGCGAGCGCCTGTTCGAGATCTTCGCTCTTGCGTTCGGCCTCGCCGAGCTTCTGGGCGTTGTCGGAGACGAACGCCTCGATGGCCTTGTCCATGTCGCGGTTGAACACCGCCAGGCCGCTCATCGTCGAGGCGAACTGGCCGCGAAGCGTGCCGAGCTGGGTCTGCTGGACCTGCATCGCCTCCTGAGCGTCGAGCACCTGGCCGCGCGCGCCGGCGCCCTTCTCTATGAGCGACTGGCGCATCGTCACCCGCTCCTGCAGCGTGGCGACGAGATTCGTCTGGGTTGCGATCGTCTTGGTCAGTTCGTCGCGCTCGATCTCCTTTTGCGCGCGCTGGGCGGTCAGTGAGGCGATTGTCGCCTCCAGCTGCGAGAAGTCGGCGTTGATCGAACGCGACTCCCGCAGGCGCAGCGGCGCCGGCGCATCCTCGGGCCAGGGGATCGTCGGCGCTCTGTCGAATGCGCGCGCTTCGATCGCCGCGAGCGCGGCCCGCCGGCGGAGCGCCTCGGCCTTGACCGAGGCGAGGCCGTCGCTCGCGGCGCGTCGGTCGGCCATGACCTCGGCCGGATCGAGATCGATCAGCACATCGCCCTTGGCGACATGATCGCCGTTGACGGCGTGGATCAGCGCGATCTTCCCGGTCTCGACGCTTTCGACGACCTTGACCCGGCCGTTCGGCTGCAATTTCCCCTGTGCGCTCGCGATGATGTCGATGCGGCCGAAGTAGGCCCAGACCAGCGTTGCGGTGACGAGCGCACAGATGATCCAGATCAGCGCGGCGCGCACCGGCGACAGCGGAGTTTCGAGAATCTGCAGCGCGGGCGCCAGAAATTCATTGTCCTCGGAGGCGGCTCGCAGACGCTGGCGGACGGCGGTCATGGCGATGGACATTGAAGGGCTCTTGTTTCTCTGGATATCGGACGATGGCTGCAAACGAACGGCGAAGCGCAGGCTAGGCGACGAGGTCGATCGGGCCGGCCTGCATGTTCCATAGCCGTGCGTAGACACCGGTGAAGTTCGCCATCAGCTCGCTGTGCGTGCCGGATTCGACGATCGCGCCGTTCTCCATCGCGACGATCCGATCGCAGTCGCGCACCGCATTGAGCCGGTGCGCGATGATGATCACCGTCCGGTTCTTGACGATCTTGCGCATGTTCTTCTGCACGATCCGCTCGCTCTCGTAGTCGAGCGCGCTCGTCGCCTCGTCGAAGATGAGGATCTGCGGATCGCTCGCGAGCGCCCGCGCGATGGCGAGGCGCTGGCGCTGGCCGCCCGACAGGTTGGCGCCGCGTTCCTCGATCATCGTGTCGTAGCCCTGCGGCAGCTTGGCGATGAATTCCTCGGCGCCCGCCATCCGGGCGATCTCGATCACGTTGGCCCGGACCATGCCCGGATTGGCGAACGCGATATTTTCGTGGATCGTACGATTGAACAGGATGTTTTCCTGCAGGACGACCCCGATGTGACGGCGCAGCCAGGCGGGATCGACCTGTGCGAGATCCATCCCGTCGAGCATCACCTGGCCCTGTTCGGGCTGATAAAGTCTCTGGACGAGTTTGGTTAGGGTCGATTTGCCCGACCCCGAGGCGCCGACGATGCCGACGACTTCGCCGGCCTTGATCGACAGCGAGACATCCTTCAAGACCAGCGGCGCGCCTGGCTTGTAGCGAAACTGGACGTTGCGCAATTCGATCGCGCCCTTGGGCGTCGGCAGCGTCATGTGCAGCGCCGGCGAGGGCTCTGCAGGCGCATTGAGAATGTCGCCAAGCCGGTCGACCGAAATCTGCATCTGCTGGAAATCCTGCCAGAGCTGCGACAATCGGAGGATCGGCTGCACCGCCTGGCCGGCGATCATGTTGAAGGCGACGAGCGCGCCGACCGTCATTTCGCCGTCGATCACGCTCTTGGCCCCGAACAGCAGGATCGCCGCCGTCGTCACCTTGCTGACATACTGGATCGCGTTCTGTCCCTTGGCGCCGAGCATCGTCGCGATGAAGCCGGTCTTCACATAGGCGGCGAGCTTTTCTTCCCATTGGGCGCGCATGAGCGGCTCCACCGCGGCGGCCTTGACCGTCTGGATTCCGACGACGGTCTCGACCAGGAACTGCTGCGTCGCGGCGCCGCGGTTGAACTTCTCCTTGGTCAATTCGC
Source organism: Roseiarcus sp. (assembly GCA_050013915.1). Classification (GTDB taxonomy): domain Bacteria; phylum Pseudomonadota; class Alphaproteobacteria; order Rhizobiales; family Beijerinckiaceae; genus Roseiarcus. The sequence goes on along the minus strand of JBEKEI010000013.1, from coordinate 31,927 downwards.
GCAGCATCGGCCTCACTCCGAACCCGATGAAGAGATAGAGCGGCAGGCTGGCGAGCACGATCATAGTCAGCGGCACCGAATAGGCGAACATGACCGCAACGAAGATGACCGCGAATACGAGATCGATCGCTGAGAACAGCCCCTGCCCGGTCAGGAACGAGCGGATCGTCTCGAGTTCGTGCATCCGCGCGACCGTCTGACCGGCCGACCGGCTTTCGAAGTAGCCGAGCGGCAGGCGCAACAGATGGGCGAACAGGCGCTGCCCGAGCTCGACGTCGATCCGATTTGTCGTGTGCGCGAGCGCGTAGGTGCGAAGATATTGCAGCGCGATGTCGAACAGGCCGATGCCGGCGAGGCCGCCGATCATGACGAACAGCGTCGCATAGCCCTTGTGCACGAGCACCTTGTCGACGATCACCTGGAAGAACAGCGGCGTCACCAGCGCGAACAATTGCACGAACAGGGAGGCGACGAGCACGTGGAGGAGCGGGCGTCGATAGCGCCACAACGTCGGCAGGAACCAGCGCAGACCGAAACTCGCGGGATCGGCCCCGAGACCGGCGAATTTGCGCGCCAGCAGCACGGCGCTCGCTCCGCATTGCGCATGGAGTTCGAGCAGCGGCAGATGACGCTCGACGTGGCTGATGGCGTCGATGATCCGGCAGGCGCCCGACGGGTGGCGTCCGACATAGACGGAGGCCGAACCGTCCTCCAGACGAAGGATCGCCGGCGTCGGCAGATTGGCGAGCCGTTCGGGGCTCATGTCGCCGACCACGCGCGCCTTCATTCCGATCTGGTGCGCCGCGCGCACGATGTCGAGATTGGTGCTCGGCCTGCCGCCGAGCGCCAGCTCTCTGGCGATGTGGGTGGGATCGGAAGCAATGCGATAATAGGCGGCGATCGCGCACAGCGCCCGAAGGCCGCTGTCGACCGGGGTCGCATTCTCGATATTGGAGGATACGGCGCTCGTCATCGGTTTCGTTCGAACCTATGCCGAAAAGTGAGACGCGCGGGTCCCGTTCACGCGGAGCCTACAGCTCGGCGCGGCTGACCAGCCGACCATTACGGCCCCGAACACCCGGCCGCAGTCGCTCCGGTCCGCACGCGTTCGAGACTCGAGACCGCCGGCCTCAAACAATCCTGCGACTCCATGCTCGTGCGCGCTCACGGAAACCGATGGGGTCGCGGCCCGGACGAGGTCATCGCGCGGCACGGACCGGAGATTGTCGGCTCGGCTGTTGCAGCGGGAAGGGCATTGCGCGGGATCCGAATGCAGGGCGGCGCCTTTCTCGGTCGAGCGTGCGATAACCGCAGCCTCGTCGCGGCGGACCGCGACAGGATCGGACACGTCGCGGCAAGACGGGCGTTCAGCGTTCTCGTCGCGATGGGATCGACCCCGAGCGCCCGCCGCCCGCGGCCGTCCGTCAGGCGAAATGAAGCGCATTATGCGCCAACAGGCTCGCGACCGTGACGTTCGTGTTCTGCAGCAACGCGAATTCGACGCCGCCGCCGTGCCCCGCACCGGCTGCGTTGAACCACAGAGAGGTCGAACCGCCGCTTTGCGCGGCGCTGATATAATTTGCCAGATTGGCCGTCGCGGGGTCGACATGGCTGGCGGCGAGCATGTTGCCGATACCCAGCGCGTCCCCGGCGGTCAGGGAGAAGCCTTGCAGGCTGGCAAAGCCCCTCTGCGCCGGCGCGGTCGGGAGGTTGGCGGTTTCATTGCCTTCCGAGCGGAACTGGAAGACTTGCCCGCCGGGGGCGGCCACCGTCACCGCCGTAGGGTCGAAGGAGAGAGCGTCGGCGGCCAGGAGCTGCGCCAGGGACACGGACACCCCGTTGAGCTGCGCGAAGGCGGTTCCGCCGAGTCCGTGGCCGGTGGCGTCGAAGGAGAGGATCGTATTCCCGCCGACGGTCGTCGTGGTGACATAGTTGCCGATGTTGGAGAGGTCCGGCAGCGCGAGTGTCGGGTTCAGGATCGCTCGAAGCTCCAGTACGTCCGCCTGGTCGAGGTTGAAACCGTTGATCTGCTCCGGCCCGATCCCGGGCGCCGGCGCGAGCAGGTTCACCGTCTCCAGCCCGGAGGGCCGCAGCGTGAGCGGCGTGTTGAACTGCGCCGTGACCGTGATGGCGTCGGGGACGTACTGCATGCCGCCATCGGCGACCAGCTGCGCCACGCTCGTCGACACGCCCTGAAGCACGGCGAATGCCGAGCCTTGCAGGCCGTGACCGGTCGGATCGAAGTAGAGGGTCGTGGACCCGCCCGAGACGGCGCTGGTGATGTATTTGCCGACGTCGGAAAGATTGGTTTGCGCGGTCGTCAGTTCCAGGATGTCGTCTACGCCGATGACGTCGCCGTTGGCGGGATTGAAGCCGGCCAGGCGCTGCACGCCGTGCGAAGGGCTCTGGAGGCATATCGTCTCTGCTCCCTGCGACCGGTAGGTGATCAGCACGTTGGTGCAGCCCATGTGCATGATCGGGGCGACCCCGCCGCCCGGCGGCGTCGTCGTCGGAACGATCGGCGCGCCGAGATCGATGGCCCCGGCCGCGACGAGTTGGTTGAGCGACACGAGCGTGTTCTGCAACGTCGCGACCACGCTGCCGCCGGGCCCCGATCCGGTCGGGTTGAACCAGAGCGACGTGGCGCCATTGCTCTGCGTGGTGCTGAAGTAATTGGCGAGCGTCGCCGGGGTGACGGAAATGTTGGCCGCCTGCAATACGTTGTGGACGGACAGCGCGTCGCCCGCTGCGAGCGAAAACCCCTGGAATTGCGGGGCGGCGGCGCTATGAGTGGCCGGATCGACGACTGCGGTCTCCTCGCCTGCGGCGCGGAAGACGAAGGTCGCGCCGGCCTTCGCCTCGACCGCCGTGGCGCTCGGGGTGTAGACGAGCGCGTTGTCGGCGAGCAGTTGCGACAGCGTCATCGTGACGCCGTTGAGCTCTGCGAACGCCACCCCCGGCTGGCGCGAGCCTGTGGCATCGACGGAAAGGATCGTATTGCCGCCGACGTCGGTGGCGGTGATGTATTGGGCGATGTTCGACAGGTCGGCGAGGGCGGTCGTCGGGTTGAGGAGCGCACGCAGCTGGAGGACATCGCCATTGGTCGCGCTGAAGCCGTTGATCTGCTCGGGGCCGATGCCGGGCGCCGTCGCGAGCAGGTTGACCGTCTCCAGCCCGTCCGGCCGCAGGGTGAAGGGCGTATCGAAGCTCGGCGTCAGCGTGATCGCGTCGGGAATGTATTTCATGCCGCCATCGGCCACGAGCTGCGCCACGCTCGTGGATACGCCTTGCAGAACGGCGAACGGCGTGCCCTGAAGGCCGTGGCCGGTGGGATCGAAGTAGAGGGTCGTGGACCCGCCCGAGACGGTGCTGGTGATGTAGTTGGCGATGTCGGAAAGATCGGCGTGGGCGAGCGTGGTCTCGAGGATGTCGTCGATGCCGATGACGTCGCCCTTGGCGGCGTTGAATCCGACCAGTTGTTGCACGCCGTGCGAGGGGCTCTGCAGGCAGATCGTCTCCATCCCGGCTGCACGATAGGTCAAGGTCACATTCGTGCAGCCCATCTGCATGATCGGCGTGACCGGGTTCGTGCTCGGCGTGCTGGTCGTCATCGCGTACTCCACAGTGAAAATGGCCGGAGCGCGTGGGGTCTGCTCACGTCCTTCGCACGCAGTGAGCGAGGAAAAAGTTAGCGATTCGTTAAAATGGACCCATAGACTCTCGTAACTCATCGAAAGATTGCACTGGCTAGGTGAATCTATGCGTTAGGAGTGACAATTCTATTTCATTTCAATTATCTCTACTGTGATCGCGATTGAGCCTTTTCCTGAACGATCCCCGCCGATCCTCCTCGGTCGCCCGTGGCGAGCGATCCCTAGTGAGCTCGCCGCCACGCGCGGCGTCGCACGATGATTTCGATCCGTGCAACGGGGACGGCGCGCTCGATCCCTATGAAGCTTTACGCCGACGCCGGGCGTCAAGGGGCGAAAATCCAGAGCGCCCGAAAACCATTGTCGAGCGCGTCAACGTCGAAATCGTCAATCGCTCCGACCGCGCCCGGCGCTTCCTCGTCTAGCCGACGCCGGATCGTCGAAGGGAAGTTCGCGTGGCTCGCACGATGCCGGAGGTTCGCCGAGGATCAGGCGTGTGTCGATTGCAAGGCGCTCCGCCTTCCTCGAGCTCGCGTCCATCCGCCGGATGGTGCGAAAGTCATGGAATCCGCGATGATGTTCCCGAACGGACTCTCGCACAGGAGCCTTCCTCTCAACCTCTTTCCCGCCGCTTCGGAGGCGCAGGTTCGTTCAGTCCTCATTCCTGATCGCGGGGTCGCCTTTGCCAAATCGGGTGGGGCGAGTCATATGGTGAGGAGACTGACGCCCCTGGGAGAAGCGCCGATGAACGAGACGGGGATATTCAACGTCGCCTGCGGCGCCGAGCGCTTCGGTTTCGAGGGGCTTGCGGGCGTCCACTGGAACCTGCAGGCGCCGCGCCTGTATTGCGAGGCGATCCAGCGCCGGGAGGCCCGAATCGCCGCAGGGGGCGCACTGGTCGCCCAGACCGGCGACCACACCGGCCGCAGCCCGAAGGACAAGTTCATCGTGCGCGACGCGGCCACCGAGCGGGCCGTCTGGTGGGACAACAACGGGGCGCTGTCGTCCGAACAGTTCGATCTGCTCCTCGGCGATTTCATCGCCCATGCGAAGGGGATGGAGCTGTTCGCGCAGGATCTCTACGCCGCGGCCGATCCGTCGTCGCGCATCAAGCCGCGCGTCTACACGGAGATGGCCTGGCATTCGCTGTTCATCCGCAATTTGCTGATCCGTCCCGAGACCGGGGAACTCGCCGCCTACGTCCCCGATCTGACGATCGTCGACCTGCCGTCGTTCCGCGCCGATCCGAAGCGGCACGGCTGTCGAACGGAAACGATCATCGCCTGCGATTTTTCGCGACGGATCGTGCTGATCGGAGGCACCAGCTATGCGGGGGAAATAAAGAAGGCGGTGTTCACCTACCTCAATTACAAGTTGCCGGAGACGGGCGTCATGCCGATGCACTGCGCCGCCAATTCGGGGGGCAGAAACGAGGTTGCGCTGTTCTTCGGCCTTTCCGGGACAGGCAAGACGACTCTGTCGGCCGATCCGACGCGAGTCTTGATCGGCGACGACGAACATGGATGGAGCCGGCACGGCATTTTCAATTTCGAAGGGGGCTGCTACGCGAAGGCTATCCGCCTGTCGCGAGAGGCGGAGCCGGAAATCTATGCGACGACAGAGCGCTTCGGGACCGTCATGGAGAATGTAACGCTCGATCCGCTGACCTGCGCGCCCGATTTCGACGACGATTCGACCACTGAAAACACCCGGATCGCCTATCCGCTCGACTTCATCGTCAATGCCTCCCCGACCGGGCGAGACGGCCATCCGCGAAACATCGTGATGCTCACCTGCGACGCGTTCGGGGTGCTCCCGCCGATCGCCAAGCTGGATTCCGCCCAGGCGATCTATCATTTTCTCTCTGGCTATACAGCCAAAGTGGCCGGCGTCGAGAAAGGCGTGATCGAGCCGCAGGCGACTTTCTCGACCTGTTTCGGCGCGCCATTCATGCCCCGCCATCCCGCGTTGTACGGCAATCTATTGCGCGATCTCATCGAGAAGCATCACGTCGACTGCTGGCTGGTAAACACCGGCTGGACCGGGGGCAAATACGGGGTGGGCCGCCGCATGCCCATTCGCGTGACCCGGCGCCTGCTCGCCGCCGCCATGGACGGGTCGCTCAACCGAGCCGACTTCCGTTCCGATCCCTACTTCGGCCTCGCGGTTCCAAGTTCCGTGCCCGGCGTCGAACCGCATATTCTGGAGCCGGTGAAGACCTGGGCCAGCAAGGCGGATTTCGCCGAGACCGCCAAGCGGCTGGTCGCGATGTTCCGTGAAAACTTCGCCAAGTTCGAGAGCCACGTCGATGAGGAAGTGCGCGGCGCCGCTCCCACGCCGCGGATCGGCCTCGCCTGAACGACGAGGGCTCGAACGGCCGCGTCGCCGCCTGTGCGCGCCGCCAAAAAAATCCCGGAACTATCGCCGGTCTGCTGCGTTCGGCCTGTCACGGGTTGGTGTGGCCCTTTCGATCGGTCGAGGCCGGTCGTCTCGCGACGGGCGACAGGTGGCGCCGACGAACATGGACGTATTGGTCCCTCTCAGACGGGCGCGGCCGCTCATCGGGGTCGCGGAGCGGACCGTCGCTGCCGTCGTTGCGCATGGGCCAGGGCCGGACCGCCGGTCCGGCGCGCCCGCCCGGGCGATCGGCTTTCCCGACCATGAGCCGTCAGATCGTCGCACCCTAGCCGAAGGCGACCGGCGCGGTGCGACGTCGGCTTGGATTCCCGGATATTCGCCGGATTGGATGGCGCCAGATTGATATGACGCCGGACAGGAAACCAATAGGCGGTCGGGACCCATCTCGATTGTCGGGTTGGGCGCTCTCGAGACGATGGCGCGCCGGGGGTCTCTGGGCCTGGCCGACGCTTTCGCTCAATCAGCACCTCAGCCTGCTGACACTGGTCGTCACGCTTCCCTTGATCGTGCTGTCATTCTTCATGGTTGGGCGATTCGCCGATTCGGAGCGACAGGCGCGACGCGCCCTCCTGGTCGCGGCGACTCACTCGCTCGCCGACGCGGTTGAAGCGGAGCTCGACCGCTATTTCGTCATTTCGAACGCGCTCGTCCATTCGAAGGCGCTCACGCGGGGCGAACTTGCGGGTTTCGAGCAGACCGCCGCCGAGATCATGACCTCGCTGCCGGACGCCTCGCTGAAGATCATCACTCCGGACGGCGAGGCGATCATCGACACCTTGCGGCCGAGCGACGCCTCGCCGCGGCCCGGAGTCCCGTCCGCTCGACTCGAACCAATCCTGACGCCCGGCCCCCCTGTCCTCTCGAACGTCCGAGTCGGGGCCGCGTCGCAACCTCCGTCTGCGAGCGTGGACATCCCGCTGGCGCGCGCGGGCAGACCCGCCTATGTGATGATACTGACCTTCTCTTTGCGCCGACTGTCCGAGCTTCTTCAAGGTCAAAAGTATCCGGAAGGCTGGATCGCCGGGATCGTCGACGGCTCCGGGAACTTCGTGGCGCGCGACCCCGAAGGAACCGGGCGGCCGGGCGTCCGGGCCAGCCCGTCCTTCATCGCCGACATAGCGGGCGCGCCGGAGGGAATCTCGAACAACGTCTCCCTCGAGGGAGAGCGGGTGATCTCCGCCTATACGCGGATCGACCATGGATGGACCGTCGGCGTCGCCGCCGAGGCGGCGGCGCTCGATCAGGCCCTGTCGCGAGACCTCTGGCTTCTCAGTCTTCTTGCCGCCGGCTCGCTGGCGGTCAGCCTTTCGCTGTCGGTGCTCGCCAACCGGCGGCTCGCTCTGGGCGTGCACGTCCTGCAGACCGCAGCGAAGAATATCGGCCGGGGCAAGTCCGTCGCCTACGAGCTGACCGGCGTCCGCGAATTCGACGAACTCTCGCTCACCTTTGCCGATGCGTCCGTGCTGTTGCACGAACGCGCCGTTCAGCGGCATACTGCAGAGGTCGCGCGGAGCGCCAGCGAAGAACGATTTCGCCTGCTCGCCGACAGTCTGCCCCAACTCGTCTGGACCGCGCGGCCCGACGGCAAACTCGACTACACGAACGCGCGTCGCGAGAAATATGGCGAGGCTGGCCTGTTCCGGACACGATGGGCCGGCGTCATTCATTCCCAAGATCTCAAAGCAACGGTCGCGGCTTGGCGAAAGGCGATCGATTCCGGAGAGCCGTACGAAATGGAGCACCGGCTGATGGTGACCGGAAAAGGCTTCGCTTGGCATTTGAGCCGGGCGAGCCTCCTGCGCGACTCTGCCGGCAGCGCGGTCAAGTGGTACGGGACCACGATGGACATCCATGAGCACAAGATGCGCGAGGAGCACATCCGCGTCCTGATGACCGAGGTCAACCATCGCTCCAAGAATCTCCTCGCCGTCACTCAGGCCATCGCACGTCAGACCGTCGCCTCCAGCGCGAGCGCCGCCGAGTTCGAACAGAAGTTCTCGGGCCGCCTGCTCGGCCTCGCCGCGAGCCAGGATCTCCTGACTCAGGAGCAATGGCGCGGCGTCCGCCTCGACGCGCTGGTTCGGGCGCAGACCCGCCGCCACTTCGACCTCGAGAGCGGCCGCATCATCCTCATAGGACACGAGACGCTGCTCAATTCGACCGCGACTCAGGCGATCGGCATGGCGCTGCATGAACTCACGACCAATGCGACGCGCTACGGGGCGCTGTCCAACGCAGCTGGACACGTCACGGTGAGCTGGCGCATCGACCGGACCGACGTCGAACCGGTGCTGGAGATCGGTTGGTCGGAACGCGGCGGGCCGGCCGTCGCGACGCCGTTGCGGCGCGGATTCGGCAGCACCGTCATCGAAGGCATGCTGGCGCAGCGCCTGAACGCCACCGTGCGGCTGTCGTTCGATCCTGGAGGTCTCGCCTGGGTCCTGCGCGCGCCGCTGAACAACGTCGAAGCGACCGACGACGCCGCCGGCTGATCGGCCTGCCTGCGCGATTCGCGCGCCGGCGACCAGCGGCCGGGAGCCATGCGATCGCCGCCCCTCGAAGCAACCTCTTTGCATTTCACGCGTTCGGCAACGCTGGACGCGCGCCGCAGCCGTTCGGCGAGAGAGAGTTCATGTCGGTCGGCGCCGTCCTTCTGATCGTCATCGTGCTGTTGCTGCTTGGCGCATTGCCAATGTGGCCCTACAGTCAGACGTGGGTCATGCGCCGACGGGCGTGCTTGGACTGGTTCTCATCGCCGTGCTGATACTCTTCCTGTTGGGGCGCCTGTGACGCCGTCCGCAGAAACCGGCGCTCTCGACGCGCGCCCCCCGTCCTGGAGACTTCAATGACAAACAAGGCCGATGACCCCGCTTCCGACATCTCCGCCGATCTGACGAAGCTGCGGGCCGATATCGCAAGATTGAGCGAAACGATCGCCGGACTCGTTCGGCTTCAGGCGGATTCGGCGGGCGCCGCGGTGAAGGGCGCGGTCGGCGACGCCCGGGAACAGCTTTCGCAAGCCGCCAACCAGGCCCAGGATCGCGCGCTCGGCGCGGCCGCCGATCTCGAGCGGCGAATCGAGCGAAGTCCCCTGACGGCGGTGTTGATCGCCGCCGGCGTGGGCATGGCGCTGGGCATGCTGAGCAAGTCGCGGGGATGAGCGGCGCCTCGTGGCTGTCGGCGCTGGTCACGGCTTCGCGGCAACGACTGCGGCGGCTCCTCGTCTGCCTCGGCTTGGCGCTCGTGGCCGCATCGGCGGCCGCGGTCGGCCTGGGGTTCGCGTCCGCCGCGACGTTCGAGGCGTTGCGCGCGCCATACGGCGCGATGCAGGCGTCGATCTGGATGAGCGCCGGCTACTTCGTTCTGGCGGGCGCGTTCTACGTCGCGTATCGACGCGCGCGCGGGCGTACGCGTCCGGAGCCTCTCGCCGTCGCGCGCGCGGAGGCGGCGGCGACCGATCCGCTTGCGACCGCCGCGGAGGCGGCGGGCGGTTCTCAGGCCGCCGCGGTGGCGGTCGGCGCGGAACTGGTCAAGCAATTGACGCCGCTTCAGCTGGCGTTGCTGGCGGCGCTTTCCGGGTTCATCGCCGGACGCAGGTTGTAGGGGCCGATCCGGATCGGAGCCCCCGCGCGGAATCCCCGAATTCGCCGCCTTTTTCGGGTCAGCGTTTGGCGCCTCCGGCTTCGATGCGCTGGGACTTGCGGTCGAAGAACAGCGCCTGGCTGATGACCGCCTTGACCGACTCGGCGCTGAACGGCTTGGCGATCAGGAAGGCCGGTTCGGGCGCCCGTCCAGTCAGGAACCTCTCGGGGAACGCGGTGATGAAAATAACCGGCGCCTCGAGCGAACCGAGAATCTCATTGACGGCCTCAAGGCCCGAACTGCCGTCGGCGAGCTGAATGTCGGCGAGGATGAGGCCGGGATTGCCCTTGACTGCGGCGCGGACGGCCTCGGTATGGGTGCGCGCGATCGTCGTGACCTCGTGTCCCAGCTGCTCGACGAGATATTGAAGGTCGAGCGCGATCAGCGGTTCGTCTTCTATGATTAGCACCTTTGTTCGAATCTGATCCGCAATCCCGCGTCCGGCTTCATCGATCAGTTCTTGCGCTTCCGCTTCCGTGCATCGAAGAGTCTGCGCGATCTCGTCGATCCTGAAGGATTCGACGGCGCTCAGCAGGAATGCGATTCGAGGGGCGACCGGGATCGCGCCGAGGTTCCGGGTCGCGGCCGCCTCGGCGCCGCCGAGAGTGCGGTCCGGTGCGAGGTTGGCCGGAACCGCCTGCCAGGTCCCGAGAAATATGCGATAGAGAGCGACGCGAGGTGGGAGTTCGGCATTGAACAGGCTCTGATCCGCAAGGATCGCCTCCAGCGTGGCGGCGACATAGGCGTCCCCCGATTGCTGCGTTCCCGTCAGCGACCGTGCGAATCGACGGAGAAACGGGATGTGCGGCGTGATAGCTGACGAAACCGACATGGACGCCCCTGATTGTGTGTTTTTCGCGACTCCGCGGAGGACAACGCAGGACTGCAAATTCTGTTCCCGGAAGGTGGAACCTTATTTGCCGCTGGAGGTTCCAAGTGTCGTCGGGTGATTTCAAGGTGTGAAATGCACATTGGCTGCGCCCCGGGCGTTTGTATCACGGGTGGGCCGGAGAGTGGCTGATGGTCGATAAGAAAAAGTCCGGACCGGCCAGGGGGGTCGCTTCGCCCGCGTCGGGCGGTCGCGAGGGTCGGCTCAGCGCCGCCGCGAATGAACGCGTCCGCGTCGCCCAGACGGCCGCGCCGGCGGCGCGGGAAGGCATGGCGCCGGCGAAGCGGGATCCGGCCGAGGTGAAGGATCACATCGGTCGCCAGTTGCGGGCTCTATACGACGAAGTGGCGAGTCAACCGGTGCCGGATCGATTCATGGAATTGCTGAACCGTCTCGACGTGAAGCGTGGCGACGAATGATGCACGACGCGGTTCCTGCCGGAGCGCAGATCAGATTGGACATGGTCGCGGCGATCCCGAGGCTGCGGGCGTTCGCCGTATCCCTGTGCGGCAATCCGGATCGCGCCGACGACCTCGTGCAGGAAACGCTGGCCAAGGCCCTGCTCAACATCAAGTCCTTCAGCGTCGGCACGAATCTGCTGGCCTGGCTGTTCACGATCCTGCGCAACGCCTATTATTCCGAATTCCGCAAACGCCGGCGCGAGGTCGCCGACAGCGACGGCAGTCTTTCCGGGACTCTGGTGTCCAAAGCGAACCAGGACGATCACATGGAATTCCTGGATTTCCGCCAGGCCTTGCAGAAATTGTCCCCCGATCAGCGGGAAGCGCTCATACTGATCGGCGCGTCGGGCCTTTCCTACGAGGAGGCGGCGGATATATGCAAGTGCGCCGTGGGGACGATGAAGAGCCGCGTTTCACGTGCGCGGAGCCGGCTTACCGAACTGTTGCAGCTGGAACCCATGGCGGACCATGCCTCCGGTCGCCCGCGCGATCCGGGCTGAGCAGCCGGCGCCCGGCGCGGCGCGCCGACGCGGAATCTCAATCCAACCGGCCGGGAAAAACACGGGAGCTGTCGATTGAGCGGCGATAAGAGGCGCGTCGGCGAGGGCAGGCCCTTTCCGCTCGGGACGACCTGGGACGGGACCGGAGCCAATTTCGCCGTTTTCTCCGCACATGCCACCAAAGTGGAAGTGTGCATTTTCGACGGCGACGGCCAACGCGAGGTCGAGCGCTTCGAACTGCCGGAATTCACGGACGAGATTTATCACGGACGCATCGCCGAAATCGGACCCGGCGTATTCTACGGGCTGCGTGTCGACGGGCCCTATGAGCCCGAGGCGGGCCATCGGTTCAATCCCAACAAGCTCCTGTTGGATCCCTACGCGCGGGCGCATGTCGGCGCATTGACCTGGGATCCGGCCGTCTTCGGCTACGACATTGCGGCAAAAGCGAAAGACCTCAGTTTCGACGAGCGGGACAGCGCGCCGTTCGTGCCCAAGTCGGTGGTCGTCGATCCCAATTTCGACTGGCGCGGCGAGTCGAGCCGACGGGTGACGCCCTGGGATCGCACGATCGTCTATGAAACGCACGTCAAGGGCTTCACCGCGCTGCATCCGGAACTGGACGCTCACCTGCGGGGCGCCTATGCCGGGCTCGGGGCCAAGCAGGTCGTAGATTATATCAAGTCGCTGGGGGTCACGACGGTCGAACTTCTCCCGGTCCATACCTTCGTCAACGACAACCATCTGCTGGAAAAGAAGCTGACCAATTACTGGGGCTACAATTCGATCGGATTTTTCGCCCCTGATCCGCGCTACGCCATGGATGTCGCCAATTCGTTGCGCGAATTCAAGGAAATGATCGCGCGGTTCCACGACGCCGGCCTCGAGGTGATCCTCGACGTCGTCTACAACCACACCGCGGAGGGCAACGAACTCGGCCCGACCTTATCCTTCAAGGGCATCGACAACGTTTCCTACTATCGGCTGATGCCCGACCAGAAGCGCTATTACATCAACGACACGGGAACCGGGAACACGCTCAATCTCAGCCATCCCCGGGTCATCCAGATGGTGACCGACAGCCTGCGCTATTGGGCGACCGAGATGCACGTCGACGGCTTCCGCTTCGATCTCGGCACTATTCTGGCGCGCGAGCCCGACGGGTTCAACACCGAGAGCGGCTTTCTCAAGGCGGTGGGGCAGGACCCGGCGCTCGCCCGCGTCAAGCTGATCGCCGAGCCCTGGGATTGCGGTCCGGGCGGCTATCAGGTCGGCGGTTTCGCGCCGGGCTGGGCCGAGTGGAACGATACGTTCCGCGACACGGTGCGCGATTTCTGGCGCGGCGAGTCGAATGCGAAGGCGTTGGCGCCGCGGCTGTGCGCCTCGCCCGACAAGTTCAACCATCGCGGCCGCAAGCCTTGGGCGAGCGTCAATTTCGTCACCGCCCATGACGGATTCACCCTTTACGACTGCGTCGCCTACAACGACAAGCACAACGAGGCCAACGGCGAGGACGGCAAGGACGGGAGCTCGTCCAACCGGTCCTGGAACTGCGGCGCCGAGGGACCCACGGAAGATCCCGAGGTCAATGCGTTGCGCGAACGGCAGATGCGCAACATCCTGGCGACTCTGATGCTCGCGCAGGGCACGCCGATGGCGCTGGCCGGCGACGAGTTCGGCCGCACGCAGCGCGGCAACAACAATGCCTATTGCCATGACGACGAGATCAGCTGGGTCGACTGGCGTCTGCGCCGCGAGTACGGCGCCCGCGTCGAGTTCTTCCGCAGGCTCGTCGCGCTGCGCAACAAATATCCGATCCTGCGGCGCTCGCGCTTCTTCACCGGCGAATCGGATCCGGAAATCGACGTGCGCGACGTCACCTGGATCAACGCCGACGGCTCGCAGATGTCGCCGGAAGTCTGGGACGACCCGCGCACGCAATGTCTGGGCATGCTGATGGACGGCCGCGCACAGGCGACCGGCATCCGCAAGCGGGGCGCCGACGCCACCCTGTTGATGGTGTTCAACGGGCATCACGACCTCGTCAAGTTCGCCTTGCCGCCATGCTGGGAAGGGCGCGGATGGATCCGGTTGCTCGACACGAACGATCCCGATCTCCCGGAGGCCGATTTCGACATCGGCGCCGTCTATGATCTCACCCCTCGCTCCCTGCTGCTGTTCGAGCGCAAGCCGGAGCGGAACGGCTGAAGACCCTCCGGCCGAGCGCCCGCGGAACCATATCGCGCGCGATCCGTTCACCCCGGGCAATCGATCAGGGGAGTCCCGGCATGGAACGCAGCTTCGCGGATGACGACCGCCGGCGCGCGCGACTCTCACTCCGCCGGTCGCGGCGCGGCGCGCAGGCGGCCGCCTTCCAGGTCTTTGCCGGCGATCGGCGCCTGCTGGTCCTGGCGGCGCTCGGCGCCGTCTGGTCGGCGCTCGCCATCATCGTCCACCTGCTTTGACCAACAGGCAGGTCCGGGCCGCGGGAGCGGCCGACGCGCGATCGACAGCGCGGAGTCCGATCATGAGGCGCGCCCATGCAGGCGGCGTTCCGCAGTCGCCGCCTGAAATTCCGCCGGATCGTCCGTCGCCGCCGCCCCCGAGCGAGCCGAGCTATCCCGATCCGCCCTCCCCGCGGCCGCGACCGGCCGAGCCGGAATTCCCAGGCGCGCCGCCGCCGCAGGAAATCCCCGTCACCGATCCCGGACCCGCTCCGACCATATCGCCGCCGATCATGGCCCGAACGGTCGTCCTCGCTTCGAGGCTGAGGCGCGATGGCGCCCACGGGCGCCTGGCCCGCGCGAGACCGCGGTTGCATCCGACGCCCGATCGGGGAACAATGCGGTTGAGGCCGCGCGCGCGGCCAGTTCCGTGAGGGGGAGCGTCCGATGAAGGTGGCGTCAGCTTGCGTGGTCCTGACCGTAGCCCTCGCGGCCGGCGCGGCTTTCGCGGACGACAAGACGGTGAGAATCGGCGCCCTCAGCGATCAGGCCAGTCTCTACGCCGACGTCGGCGGCCCCGGTTCGACGCTCGCCGCGCAGATGGCGGTCGAGGACAGCGGCCTGACCAACAAGGGCTGGACGATCGACGTCGTCGCCGCCGACCATCAGAACAAGCCGGACGTCGGTGTCGGCATCGCGCGCAAATGGTTCGACGAGGACAGGATGGATGCGATCGTCGACGTGCCGAATTCGGGCGTCGGCCTCGCGGTCGCGGCGGTGGTCAAGGAGAAGAACGGCGTCTATCTGAATTCGGGCGCCGCGACTTCGGACCTCACCGGAAAAGCCTGCACGCCGAACACGGTCCACTGGACCTACGACACCTATGCGCTCGCCAACGGGACCGGCAAGGCCGTGGTCAAGGCTGGCGGCGACACCTGGTTCTTCGTGACCGCCGACTACGCGTTCGGCCACGCGCTGCAGCGCGACACTTCCGCGGTCGTCGAAGCTAATGGCGGCAAGATTCTCGGCAGCGTCAACGTGCCCCTGAATTCGCCCGATTTCTCCTCGGTCCTGCTCCAGGCGCAATCCTCAAAGGCCAAGATCGTCGGCCTCGCCAATGCAGGCGGCGACACGACCAACTCGATCAAGCAGGCGCACGAGTTCGGCGTCACGCCCGGCCAGAAGCTCGCCGCGCTGCTGCTGTTCATCACCGACGTCAATTCGCTCGGCCTCGATGTCGCCCAAGGGCTCCAGTTCACCAGCGCATTCTACTGGGACATGAACGAGGGCACGCGCGCCTTTTCCGATCGCTTCGCCGCGCGCATGAAGAATCACGCCAAGCCGACGATGGTCCAGGCGGGGGTCTACGCCTCGGTCATTCATTACCTGAAGGCCCTCGACGCGCTCGGCGGCAATCCGCACGACGGCGCCAAAGTCGTCGCCAAGATGAAGGAGATGCCGACGGACGATCCCTTGTTCGGCAAGGGGGTCATCCGCATCGACGGCCGGACGATCCATCCGGTCTATCTGTTCGAGGTCAAGACGCCGGCGGAATCGAAATATCCCTGGGATTATTTCAAGCTCATCGCGACAATCCCGGCTGACGAGGCGTTCCGCCCGCTCGCCCAGAGCGAGTGCCCACTCGTCAAGAAATAGTCGCGATTCCGCGTCGGCGGCGTCCGCTCCCCGACACATTTTTCTTGCGAACGCGTCGGGTCGCGACGATCGCCATAGATTTGCCTGCGAGTTTTTGTTATTGACGATCGGACGCCACGTCGGTGCGGATGCCGATCCTGGTCGGCGATGCGCCCGAGGCGCGAGGGCGCGGATTCACGGGGCGGCGCCCGAGAGTCCGCCGGAATGAGAGTGCGTGCGTTCATCCGGGAAGCGTTCGTCTCAAGAAAATTCGGGGAGGCCTTCCATGCTGATGCGCAAGATCGTTCACAGCTGTTCGAACGTGCATGTCGCCCACGCCGCCGTCGTTTCGATCGGCGGCGATTTTGCGACGGCGTTTGCCCAGGAGGCGGCGCGACGCGCCATGTCGCCCGGGGTCCTGGCGGCGCAGATGGTCGCCAAGTTTTCCGCCTGCGCGGCGGACGAGGATCGGGGCGGCCTCGACGCCGCCGCTCGCGACTCCGATCAGCCGATCCTGTCTGGACTCCGTTACATCCTGTCGCGACCGGCGCTGGCCGGATAGGCGCGGTTGCTCGGCGCGAACGCGTCGGCGAGGTCTCCCGGGGCGTTTCCGCTTCCGCCGAACCGGTTGCGCTACGAAATCCGTATTGGGTGCGGCGCGACGGGGCGATCCGCGCGAGCTCTAGGGCTCGTCGAGTCCGACCAATCCGGTTGACTGCTCCGACGGAATTGCGCCGCCGCGGCGGTCCTTCCCGTATTGCTCGCCGCCGCGAGCGCCGTCCTTTGGCTCGCGCCCGCATTCCGCCTGAGCGAATGCGGCCTCGCCGGTTGCGCCCTTGATCAAATCCGCGACGCGCCGTCGCACGGCGGCCCGCCGAACTTCGGGCGCGGCCGCGCGAGCCTGTCGCGGTCGGGCGCCTCGTCGGCGGGCTCGAAGGCGATCGGCTCGCAACGGTCGTCGCGCCGGGTGACGTGCCGTGGCGAACCGGAGGACGAGAATTTGCGCCATGCGGGCCATGGGCGGGAAGTTGGCAAGGCGCGAAGAAACCGAAGAAACGGGACAGGCGGGCGCGTCGTCGCAATTGGGTCGACGGCTGACGCAGCCGCGCGGCTTGCCCAAACCGCGCCGGCGGATAGTCTGAGCCTCAGCGGTCGCCGAAACCGGGGAGTTCGCGCCATGAACATGCATCCAACGAGGGCGTTGACCCTGCCCGCGCTGCTCCTCGCGATGGCGCAATGTCACGCCGGCCCCTGTTCGAAGCAGATTGAGGAGATGCAGACCCAGATCGATTCCAGGCTCGACGCTGCGGCTGCGGCGGGGCCGGCCGCCGCCGAGTCATCGGCTGCGCTTCGACATCGCCAACCAACGCCGGAGTCGATCGCGACCGCCGAAGCGAACCTCGGCGACGTCGCCAAGGCGACCGCGCTGACGATCACGCAAACCATGTCGCGCGCGCGCGACGCCGACGCCGCCGGCGACCAGGCCGGCTGCGAACAAGCCCTTCGTGAGGCGCGACGCGCGCTGGGCAATTAGCGCAGACGCCGAGCATCGTCTGCCGCCCGGCGGCGGTTTCGCGGATGCCGCGCCAAATCCCCCGATCGTCAGGTTGCTTCTAGACGCCGCCAGGATTTTCTCGATCGCGATCCGGAGTGGATGCGCTGTGGTGTCGGGAGTGGCGTGGCGCCGAGTTCTTCGATACCACGGCGCGCCGGGGGCGGCGAGCACAGGCTCACTTGACGCCGGCCTGGCGCGCCGTCGGCGCCGCGGCGGCGGCGGCCGTCGCTCGACTTGTCTCCGGGCTCGAAGCGCGTCGGCTCTCGGTGATGCGCTGACTGCCCAGCATGAGCGCGGCGGACAAGAGGCAAAATACGATCGTCCAGAAGTTCGACGAGGATTGCGCGGTCTTCGCCTCGCGCGGCGGGCCGCTGGCGCGCTGCCCGGTCGGCAGGAGCGCGATCAGCCCGGCGACGACGCCCGGCGGGAGCCCGGTCGGCGCGGCGCCGGGCAGCGCGGCGATCAGCGCGGCGAGACGCTCGGTCGCCGCCCGCCTCGGCAGGCGAGAAAGCTCCGCGGCCTCTCGCCAGGGGTCGACGCCCGTGCGCGCCAGCGCCGAAACGACGCTCAGCGTCATGCCGTTCGGCTCTTCGCCGACGGGAGCGGACAGAAACGGGTCGAAATCGGACCTGAGTCCGAACGGGGAAGCTGACGATGTCATCGGCGGGCGCCAATTCTGTTCACCGCGATGGAGGCGCCGCGCAGGGCGCTCCTTGTCGGGCCGGGAGATAACGCGGGAGACCACCATAGCGCCGCTCGGCGCGGTGCGACAGGCTCGGGAACTGACTACGCGCCGCCTGGTTTGCGACCTGCCAGGCGGGAGCCTTCAGGCGGGCCCTGACAATTTTGAATCGAAGCCCGCGCGGATCACCGCGACCTTCAGTCCGTCGGGACGGTTGACCAGCTCGGCCCTGGCGTCGAGCTGCCGAGCGAGCGCCGCCACGAGGTCGGCGCCCCGGCCCGCCCGCTTCGGGGGAACGGCCGCGTCCGGCTTGCCGACGCCGTTGTCGGCTTCACCCGGATATTCATTCGAGGATCGCGTCGCCGATCCATGATGGTTCGCTCCGTCGGTCGTCGCGCGACCCTCGCCGGCGACCAAATCCGAACGCCCGGAACGGGGCGATCGGACCCGCCGCGGTCGCCCGCAATCGAGACCTCTTATCCGAGCCCGAGCCGGGCCGATTCCGCGAGTTCCGAGGCAATTCCGAACGTCGACCGAAGGACGGCCAGCTCGTTCAGAGCCGCAGAGCCTTGGTCCTGGATCGCGATCGGAAACTCCATCCGGCCGGCGCCGCCGACCAGCCGGACCGTGAAGAGGAGCCTGCCGTTGAGCTGCTGCTCGATTTCGGTCACTTCCACTTTCGCCATCGAATCCTCCGGCAGGATGGGTCGTCTGGGGAGCGGCGGCGCGCTACGGGCGACCCCCCGGGCAGCCGCGGCGGCGCGAAAGAACGCGCTACGATCACGCCCTTCGCGGCTCGCGCGCCGGTTCCGTCGCCTGATCGCTGCGCGAGCGGCGACGATCAGGCGCGCCGCGCCCGTTTCAATACTGCGATAGAGAAACTGGAAGCCGGCCGACAGAATCGGGAACTACTCGCCGAACCCCGGCCGGGCGACCGGAGGCGGCCAAGACGCCGCTCGCCGGCTTCGATCGCGACTGCGCGCCCTGGGTCTCGAATCGCCATCGCTATGAAGCACCGGGCGCGAACGCCGGCGCGACGTCCGGCCGGGGTGGCTACAGCCTCGCCGACAACGCGGGAGACGTTCGTCGAGGAAGCCGCGCCGCGCGGCGCCGGTCCAGAGTAGATCCCGACGCTATCGATCCGCAGGCGCCGTCGGCTAGTGTCCAGCGCGCCGGCAAGCCGAGAATGCGCGCGCGACGCGGTCTTCCGCGCCGAATCGCACGCGGCGCGTCGGCGAGGGCGAGGCAGACGCCGCGCTCCCGAGGAGAATCGAATGGACACGAGCCGTTCGTCGGCCGCGGTCATCGGCGATCAGGGCGCCGCCGAAGCGGGGGTGGGAAGGCTCGCCGCGGCCGGCTTCGCGATGACCAACCTCGGCGTCGTCGGCAAGGAATGCCGCGCGGACGAGGAGGTCGTCGGCTTCTGCAAGTGGGCGATCGGATGAGGTTCGGCGGCGCGCGAGGGGTGTTCCGGCGCCTCTTCCTCGGTCGCCTGTTCATGAACATCCCGATCACCGGGCATGTCGTCGCGCTCGGCCATCCGGCGGCCGCGACGAAGGCCGACGACTTGGTCGTGGCGCGCAGCAAGGGCAGAAGGAACTCTGACGATGGAAGCGCATATCGATCGGCCGCTGGTTCCCGGACCCGCGGGGGTGGCGAAGCCGCTTGCGAAGGATGATCTGAAGACTGCACCGCTCGCCGAGGTCGAGAAGAAGCTGGGTTCGTCGCCGGAGGGTCTCAGCCAGTCCGAGGCCGAGAAGCGCCTGAAGCAATACGGGCCGAACGAGATTGCGGAGAAGAAGACAAACGAACTGCTGAAATTTCTCTCCTACTTCTGGGGGCCGATCCCCTGGATGATCGAGGTCGCCGTCATCCTCTCCGGCGTCGTTCGCCACTGGCCCGACTTCTTCATCATCCTCCTGCTGCTCGCGGCCAATGCGACGATCGGATTCTGGGAGGAGCGCCAGGCGGGCGACGCCATCGATGCGCTGAAGAAGCGGCTGGCGATCACGGCGCGGGTGAAGCGGGACGGCAAATGGGTCGCCCCGCCGGCGCGCGATCTGGTGCCGGGCGACGTCATCCGCCTGCGCCTCGGCGACATCGTGCCGGCCGACGCGCGTCTGCTGGACGGCGACGAGGTGTCCGTCGACCAGTCGGCGCTGACCGGCGAGTCGCTGCCCGCCACGCGCAAATCCGGCGACGCCGTCTTCTCCGGCTCGATCATGCGTCGCGGCGAGATCGGCGCGATCGTCTATGCGACCGGCGGGAAGACCTACTTCGGCAAGACCGCGGAACTGGTGGAGACCGCGGTCACCGTCAGCCATTTCCAGAAAGCGGTCCTGAAGATCGGCGACTATCTGATCGCGCTCGCCGTCGCCCTCGTCGCCATCATCGTCGTCGTGGCGATCTACCGCGGCGATCCGATCCTCAGCACGCTGCAGTTCGCCCTCGTGCTGACGGTCGCCGCGATCCCCGTGGCGATGCCGACGGTCCTGTCGGTGACGATGGCGGTCGGCGCGCGCCTGCTCGCGAAGAAACAGGCGATCGTCAGCCGGCTCGTCGCGATCGAGGAGCTGGCCGGCGTCGACGTGCTGTGCGCCGACAAGACCGGCACGCTGACCCAGAACAAGCTGACGCTCGGCGATCCCTTCTGCCTCCAGGGGATCACGCCCGAGCAGTTGATCCTCGCCGGCGCGCTCGCCTCGCGCGAGGAGAACGACGACACGATCGATCTGGCGGTGCTCGGCGGCGTGAAGGACAAAGGGGCGCTGAAGCCCTACCAGATCGTCCATTTCACCCCGTTCGACCCCGTGCACAAGCGCACCGAGGCGACGGTCGAGGGCAAGGACGGCAAGACGTTCAAGGTGACCAAGGGCGCGCCGCAGGTCATCCAGGGGCTTTCGTCCAACACCGCGGCCGTCAAGGACGCGGTCGACAAGGCCGTCGACGAATTCGCCGCGCGCGGCTTTCGCGCGCTCGGCGTCGCCCGCGCGGATGGCGAGGGGGCATGGACCTTCCTCGGCGTGCTGCCGCTGTTCGATCCCCCGCGGGAGGACGCCAAATCCACGATCGCGACCGCGGCGAAAATGGGCGTGAAGATCAAGATGGTCACCGGCGATGCGCTGGCGATCGCCCGGGAAATGGCCAAGACCCTCGGCATGGGCGCGAATATTCTCGACGGCGGCAAACTCGGCGATTCAAAGACCGAGGAGACCCCGGCGGTGGCGAAGTCCATCGAGCACGCCGACGGCTTCGCGCAGGTCTTCCCCGAGCACAAGTTCCATATCGTCGATGTGCTGCAAAAGCATGGTCACGTTGTCGGCATGACCGGCGACGGCGTGAACGACGCGCCCGCGCTCAAGAAGGCCGACTGCGGTTTCGCGGTGTCCGGCGCGACGGACGCCGCGCGCGCGGCCGCCTCGATCGTGCTGGTGACGCCGGGCCTGTCGGTGATCATCGACGCGATCAAGGAGAGCCGCCGAATCTTCCAGCGCATGAACAGCTACGCGATCTACCGCATCGCCGAGACGCTTCGCGTGCTGTTCTTCATGACGCTCGCGATCCTCGTGTTCAATTTCTACCCGCTGACCGCGGTGATGATCGTCATGCTCGCGCTGCTCAACGACGGGGCGATCCTTTCGATCGCCTATGACAATGTCCTGTATCGAGATACGCCGGAGTCGTGGGACATGCGGACGGTCCTGACCGTCTCCACCGTGCTCGGGGTCATCGGCGTCGTCGCCGCATTCGGCCTCTTCTATCTCGGCGAGCGCGTGTTTCACCTCGATCGCGCCCACATCCAGACGCTGATGTACCTGAAGCTGTCGGTGGCCGGGCACCTGACGATCTTCCTCACCCGCACGCGCGGCCCGTTCTGGTCGATTCGCCCCGCCCGCATCCTCTGGGTCGCGGTGCTCGGCACGCAGGCAGCGGCGACGCTGATCGCCGTCTACGGCGCGTTCATGACGCCGCTTGGCTGGGGATGGGCGCTGTTCGTCTGGGGCTACGCCCTCGCGTGGTTCCTCGTCAACGATCGCGTGAAACTGCTCGCCTATCACTATCTCGACGCCACGAAGAGAGCCGCGCCGAGGCGTCAGGATGCGCCCGTGGCGGCCCCGGCGAAGGCCGAAGGCGCCAAGGCCGCCCCGGCTGAGACCGAGCAGGCCAAGGCGGTTCCGGCGAAGGCGCAAGACGCCGAGACGGTCCCGCCCAAGGCGGAGGACGTCACGGCGGCGCCGGCGAAGGTCGAGCAGGCCAAGGCGGTACCGGCGAAAGCGCAAGACGCCAAGCCAGTCCCGCCCAAGGAGGAGGACCCTAAGGCGGCGCCAGCGAAAACCGACGAGGCGAATCCGGACGACGCAAGGGCCTCCGCGCCGCCCGAACGGCACCCGACGCCCGCAATCGCCGAATCCGCCGCCGAGGAGCCTCGACTTCCCGCCGTTTCCCTGCTCGACACGAAGCTCGGCGACCTCCTGGTGGCCGGCATCGCCAAGGACCCGGAAGACGCCGGGCGGCTCATCGCCGCCGGACTCGCGGAGACCAAATCGCGCGCCGCGCCTGCAAAGGTCCAAGCGCAGCGACCCGAGCCAACCGCCGCGCCCGCGCCAGGCGCCGCGTCCGCTACGCCCTCCGATGCGCCGCAGCGGGCGGCTGAGTGAACTGCAGGACGGCGCGCGCCGCCGTCCCCAGAGGAGCGCCGAGTATGAAAATCCGTTTCAAGCACTTCCGGGTCCACGAAGGCGAAGCCGTCGATCTCGACAAACGGCCGACCAGGACCGATCCCGATTATGCGACCAAGGCGCAATACAAGGAAATTCTGGAGGAGCATGTCGCTCGTCTCAGCGCGCTGCAGCAGCTTCACTACGCCTCGAACCGGCATGCCCTGCTGCTGATTTTCCAGGCGATGGACGCGGCCGGCAAGGACGGCGCAATCCGCCACGTGATGTCCGGCGTCAATCCGCAGGGCTGCCAGGTGTTCAGCTTCAAACACCCGAGCGTCGCCGAACTGCAACACGATTTTCTCTGGCGCACGTCGCGCGACCTTCCCGAGCGCGGACGCATCGGCATCTTCAACCGGTCGTACTACGAAGAAGTGCTGGTCGTTCGCGTCCATCCGGAGCTGCTCGCCGCCGAAGCGCTCGCCGAGCGGCCGGGCGACGACGAGAAACTGTGGCGTCGACGCTTTCGGTCCATCGTCCACCTCGAGAAGCATCTTCACGAGAACGGAACCCGCATCGTCAAATTCTTCCTGCATCTCTCCGAGAACGAGCAGCGCGAGCGCTTTCTCGCCCGGATCGACGACCCCGAGAAAAACTGGAAATTCAGCCTCGACGACATCAAGGAGAGAGGGTTCTGGAACGACTACCAGAAGGCCTACGAGGAATGCCTCGGCGCGACCAGCACGAGCGACTCCCCGTGGTATGTCGTCCCCGCCGACGACAAGGAGAACGCCCGGCTCATCGTCTCGCAGATCGTCGTCGATACCCTCGAAGGGCTCGGAATGAGCTTTCCCGAGACGACTCCGGAGCGGCGGAATGAATTGCTCGCGATCCGGGCGCATCTGATGGAATAGGGTCCGTGCTCCGGCCCGTCGCGCGCGCCGTCAGTCGCCGACGAGGCTGCCGTCCGCTCTGACGACTGTTCCCCGTCGAATGTGGGTCATGGTCGGCTGCCACACACAGGAGGTCGCGGCCTCGTCCCGCCATGGCGATGCGAGGATCGGGTCGGAGCCCGCAGCGTCCTGCGGCGCGACGCTCGTCTTCCGGGCGACGAGGTCCCGCGCATCCCCCGGGGTCGCCGCCCCCGCCCATACCTCCGCCTTCTCCGTCGAAAGCGTCCAGGACGGCCGCTCCGGGTCGATCGGGTCCAGTCGATAGACGCTCATGGGTCTTGCTCCTCGAAGCGGATGCTGAAGATTCGCGGCCGTTCGAACGGCGGCTCCGGGAACGCGGGGGCCATCGACCGATCCGGCGCGGCCGTCGCGGCGGCGCCGCCCCGACGCTCATTCTCCGATCTGACGAAGCGGCTTGCCCGCCATCAGATTGGCTTCGATCGCCTCCAGCGTGATCCCCTTCGTTTCGGGCACGAAGAAGATCGTGATCAACACGAAGGCCGCGTTCATCGCCGCATAGACGCCGAAGGTGGCGCCGCTGCCGAGCCCGGTCAGCATCGACAGGAATGTCACGCCGACGACGAAGTTGGCGGTCCAGTTGGTGAAGGTCGAGATCGCGATCCCGAAGTCACGCCCTTCGATCGGCTGCACCTCGGAGCACAGCACCCAGATCAGCGGTCCCGCGGAAACCGCGAAGGCGACGATGAAAATCAGCAGCATGACGACCGCGAACAGGCGCATGGCGATGTCGTCCGCACCGATATGGAGCAGTATGCCGAGAACGCCGAGGCTGATCGCCATCGCCGCAAAGCCCCCCAGCAGAATCGGACGGCGCCCGACCCGATCGACCAGCGCGATCGCGATGAAGGTGGACAGGACATTGACGAGGCCGACGGTCGCCGTCCCCCATAGCGCCTCGTGACCCTTGAACCCGGCGAGGGAGAAGATGCTCGGTGCGTAATACATCATCACGTTCATCCCAGTGAACTGCTGCATCGCCTGGAGCGCGACGCCGAGGCCCACCGAACGGCGGAAATTGGGGTTCGCCCGGAACAGCGCCCAGCCGCGCTGCGGACGCTTCAATTGCTCGGCGATATCACGCATCTCGCCGTCCACGACGGTCGGATCGCGCCGCAACGTCTCGAGCACGGCGCGCGCCTCGGCGGTTCGGCCGCGCATCATCAGCCAGCGCGGGCTGTCCGGCAGACGGATCACGCCGATCAGGAACAACGCGCCCGGCAGCGCCACGACGCCGAGCATCCAGCGCCACGCGCCGGTATAGGAAAACAGCGTGTCGGACAGGAAGGCGGCGAGGATGCCCATGGTGATCATGAGCTGGTAGGTCGAGATCATCGCGCCGCGCCGGTCGGGCGGCGCGATCTCGGAGATGTAGAGCGGGGCGGTGAAGGTCGCGACGCCGATCGCGACGCCCAGCAGGATGCGGGCGGCGATGAGGGACTCGATCGACCAGGCGAAGGCGCAGAACAGCGAACCCGCCACGAACAGCGTGGCGGCGAGCAACAGCGACATTCGGCGGCCGAGCCGGAACGACAGGACCCCGGCGGCGAGAGCGCCGACCGCCGCGCCGATCATCATGCTGCTGACGATCCATTCCTTCGCGATTTCGGAGCCGTGAAAGGCCTCGCCGATCAATTGCAGCGCGCCCGAAATGACGCCGATGTCGAGCCCGAACATCAATCCCGCGAGCGCCGCGACGCCGCCGGTGGAGAAGCTGCGGTCGCGCCCCTCTTCCGCGACGGTCGGCTGGCGCAGCGCCTCGTTCATTTCGCTCTCCCCGGTGCTGACGTTCGACGAAGCCGAGTCGTCGCGGCTCGACGGCGGCGCGCGGGGCGCGCCAGACGCCCGGCTCCGCGCGGGACTTTCCTCAGGAGCGTGCGGGTCGCTTCGGAAGCCCTCCTCGCGCCTCGGAGGCGTGGTGCGAATCCTTCAGCCGAAATTTCCGGCGTCGCCGGACGGGTACGCGGGCGCCGCCGCCCCGACGTCGCCATCGCCGTAGTGGTCGTGGATTCGCCGTTCAGAGTTCGCATCCAGCGTCGTCGCGGCGTCGTAGGGTGGACCGTCCTTCACGGTCTGGCGATCGGCTGCGAGGCGAACCGTTCTGGCGCTCCAGTCGATCTCCTGCGCGATCGAGGGTGAAATCAGCACCTTCCTGCCGGGCAGCCAGGTCCCGGTGTCGACCAGGAGAAAGTGGACGCGCCAATCGGAATCGCCGATCAGGAAGTCTTCGACGTGACCGATCGCGCCATCGGCGGCGTGGACATGGTAGCCGGTCACCGCCGTCATCCCGCGAAGATGCGGATCGTCTTCGTCTCGCTCCCGATCGGCGCGCGCCTCCCGGCGTCCGTCGGATGCCAGCAGGATCGACGGCGCCGTAGCCCCGCCGACGTAGCCGTATCCGTCCTCGAATACCGCGTCGCGCCAATAGGGCGTCCAGCCATAGTGGTCGCAGACCTCGGTCTCCATTTGCCGCGACACGGATCGCTCCGTGGCGGCGTCGGGACTCTCCATCACCTTCCGCTTCGTCAAAGCGACGGAGATTTCCCGATCGGGTCGATCGATCCGTCCGAGGACCGCAGGCTGGAGAAGGACCTTGCGCTTCGACGGCCAAGGGCCGGCTTCGACGACGACCCAGCGAACCCGCCAACTGACGTCGTCGAACAGGAAATCATCGACGACGCCGACCCTGCCGTCGGTCGCCTCGACGGCGAAGCCTCGGACCCTCGCTGCATTCCATAGCATTGCAGGCTCCCTCGGACGTTCCCGGGCCGATCGATCGGGCACGCGGCCAAGGCGCGCCCCGGGGATTGCGTTGGCCCGACGGGCGCGGCCTCGGCCTGCGCCCAGCCACGATCGCCATCGAACCGGCCGAGAGCCACGAAGCGGCCGCCGCCGCCGATGACCTTAGGGTGCGGCAGACCGGTTCGGCAGAATCGGGAACTACTCAGCATTCGCGCGATGATGCGCCCGAGGTGTGGACGGCCTCGCGGACATCGCCATCCGAACCGACGCCCGGAGCGACCTCCATCAGGCGGCGGGACGGACGCCGGGCGCCGGTTCGATGGGCGTCGACGGCGGTGGGCGCTGGCCGGAAATCGAGACGATGCGCGTGTCGCCCGCGCCGAGCTTGTGCGACCGGCCGCCGACGACGAGCGGCATCGGATCGCCCGCCTCGAGCTTCGCTTCAATGCCGCCGTCCTGCGCGATCCGGATCCCGACGGATCGGCCGCGCCACTGGAATCTGAACGCGAGGCTTCGCCAGTCCGGCGGCAGCCGTGGATCGAGGACAGGACCATCGGGGGTGAACGACAGACCTGCGAAGCCGAGCACCGCCGTCATCCACACGCCGCCCAGCGCCGCGATATGGACGCCGCCGTCGCTCGTAATCCGGGCGTCGCCGAGATCGATCGCCGCGGTCTCGCGACAATAGCGCAACGCCATGTCGGACCGCCCGAGCCTCGCGGCGACGAATCCATGCATCGCCCGACTCAGAGAGCTGCCGTGGCTGCATCGCGGTTCGTAGTGGCCGAAGTTCCTCGCCGCCATTTCGCGTGGAAATTCCTCCGGCAACAGGCCGAGAAGCGCGACGACATCGGCCTGCTTGACGACCTGGGATCGGGCGATCCGCTCGCGGCCGAGCACCACGTCCATCGGGACCGAGCGGCCCGAATATTTCGACAGATCGATTTCCTCGAGCTGATTGAAGCCTGCAAACTGCTCGAACAACCCGGTCGCCGGATCGAGGCCGGTCGCTATCGTCTCGGCCGCGCGCGCCCACTGCGCCAGTTCGTCGTCGGCGAGCTTCAACCCGGCCGAGAGGCTCGCCCAGCGCGCCGGCCACCGCTTGCGCAGCAGCGTTGCGGTTTCGAGCGCCCGACGGATGTTCCAGCGGGCCATGACATTGGTGAAGGCGTTGTCGTCGACGTGCTCGTGATACTCGTCCGGCCCGATCACGCCGCGGATATGCCCGAAGCCGTCGGCCTCGAGCCGGATCCGGCTCGACCAGAATCGCGCCGTCTCGAGAAGGATCTCGGCGCCGGCGTCGAGAAGAAACGCTTCGTCTCCGGTCGCCAGCCAATAGTGCCAGACGGCGTAGGCGACATCCGCGCTGATGTGCTGCTCCTGCTTTCCGCACAGGATGTCGGTCACCCGACGATCGGGTCCGATCGCGTGCTCAGGGGTCGTCTCGGCCCCGCTGTCGGCGGATTCCCAGGCGTAGAGCGCGCCGCGCCACCCCATTCCAGCCGCTTTCGCACGCGCGCCGTCGAGCGTGCGGAAGCGATACATCAGCATCGATCGCGCCGCCGCGGGCCAGGTCGTGACGAAGAACGGCAACAGGTAGATCTCGGTGTCCCAGAACACGTGGCCGTGATAGTCCTCGCCGGTGAGCGCCCGCGCGCCGATCGAGACGCGCTCGTCGGCCGGGTTGGCGGCGCCGTTGAGGTGGTAGACGGCGAATCGCAGGGCCTGCTGCGCCGCGTCGTCGCCTTCGACCTCGACGTCGGCCAGCCGCCAGCGGTCCGTCCAGGCCGCCTCGTGCGCCGCCATCACGCCGCGCCAGCCGAGCCGTATCGCGCCGTCGCGCGCGCGAATCGCGTCCTCGCTCGGATCGCGGTCCGGCGAGTCCGAACGGACCACGGCGACGAAGCGCTCGAAGCACACGCGCTGCGCGGGGCGGCTCGTCCAGGTCCAGGAGAACTTCAGCTCCCCGACGCGGGTCGGCGCGAGTTCACGACCGTCGACCTGCAGCGACGCGGAAGTCGCCATGGCGAGACGCCTGCCCGTCCGGTGGGTGCGCCACAGGCCGGTTTCGTCGCCGAGCCGTTCGGCGACGAGCCCGATGTCCAGTCCCTCGAACGAGGCTTCGAGAATGACTTCGGTCTCGCCCGCCTCGATCTCGAACTGAAGAAGCTGGAGCCCGATCGCCCGCTCGGCGAGCGAGACCAGCCGCAGCGTGCGCCCGCGGATGCCCAGATCAGGATCCTTCGCTTCGGGGGGCTTCGATCGGTGGAACGCGCTCAGCAACGCGCCCCGCTTCATGTCGAGGCTCATCCGATAGGAATCGACGTCGCCAGGGTGATGCACGAGAGGCCCGCCGGGCAGCAGGATCCGGACCCGGAGCCAGTCGGCGGCGGGGACGAGGATCGGCGAGGCCGGTTCGTCGCCGGGCGTGCCGAACAACCCGGCGACCCAGGTACGCGGCGGCGCGACCGCCCGCAAGCCGCGGGTCACGCCGCGCGCGGCCCTGACCCCGAGGAAGCCGTTGCTGATCGCGAAGCGCGATTCGGCGCTGGTCTCGCGAAGGGGATCGTAGCCTGCGGCGTGGAGCAGCCAGGCGGGGTCGGCGGTCGGCGCGAGGGGATCGTCCATCGTCGCTGGCTCTTTCAGGTCGGGCGCAGCCGCAGGCGGCCTTCCCGCAGCGCGTCGATCGCGATTTCGTCGAGGCTCGTGACGACGAGGTCCGCCCCCGCCGCCCGGAGCCCGGCCGCGTCGCCGAGTCGGGCGACGCCGAGCGCCGTCATGCCGCCCGCGCGCGCCGCCTCGACGCCGGCGGGGGCGTCCTCGGCGACGAAGCAATGAGCGGGTTCCACGCCCAACGCTGCGGCGGCGAGAAGAAAAATTTCCGGGGCCGGCTTGCCGTGGGTCAACGTGCGTCCGCAGTCATTGGCGTCGAACATGTCGAACAGGGTCCGCCCGGCCCCGAGGGGAATCGTCTGCATCATCTGGTTGGCGTTCTTCGACGACGAGGCGACGGCCATCGGCCAGCCCCGCGACCGGATCGCCTGGACGAAACGGAGCGCGTCGGGGAAGGCCTCGACGTGTCCGGCCTCGATGAGCGCGAGCAGCCGCTTCTGCTTGACGTCGGCGTAGGCGGGGGCGCGCTTCTCGGCGTCCGGGACCGCGAGCGCCTTCAGCGCCGCGACCGCGCCGCTGAGCCGCGGCTTGCCGGCCACGACCGCCTGGTACATCGCGGTGGTGAAACGATCCGGGTCGGCCAGCCCCTGGAGCGCTTCCCGCCAGGCGCGTTCGTGAGGCGAGGCGAGCAGTACGCCATCGACGTCGAAGATCGCTGCGGTCAATATGCCGGCGGATTCAGTCCGGGGCCCGCCCGCGCCGTCCGAGCCACCGGCGCCGAGCCGCGGAGCGATCAAGAATCACCGCCGCGAGGCCGACCGACGCGCGTCGCCGTGTCGCTCGTCCCGACCGATCGGAATCCGATCTTGCATCGATGCTTCCGGAGTGCGCCTGGCGCGGAGCGGAATCGCGATGGGCTCGCCCAGCCCCCCGGAATCTTCGAGCGATCCGGCGCGCTCGAGCGGGTTCTCGCCGGAGAGGCTCATCATCTTCATGATGCGGGCGAGTATGACGGTCACGGCGTCGGAGCGTTCCATGTTATGCCTCCTGGCGCGACCAATCTAGGCGCCCACCCTCGTCAGCGACAGGATCGGAAACTACCTAGCGCCGCCGCCCGGGGGTCGGACGCGATTGCGCGCAGATCGTTCATCGGCGTGACCTTCTGAAGTCCGAGACCGTCGGCGAGCCCGGCTTTCTCGAGGTCCCAGGCGAGGTTGGTCGGTCAAACCGGCGCCATCCGCCGCCGACCGGCCCGGCCGCAGCGAAACATCCGCAAATCGCCGGCGGCGCGGTCTTCGCGCCGCGTAGGTAATTCCCGAGCCTGCCCAAGCCCGCCCTCGTTCCGCTATGTCTCGAACGGACGGGCGCGAGCCGCCGTCGTCTCCGGACGTTCCGGCTTCGCGCCTTCATCGACGGCGGCCGTGTGCGCGGACCGACGCATGCCCGCGCCGGGACCGGTACGCCGTGCGCGCGGGGTGGTCTCGAAGAGCGGGCGCCGGTCAATCGCACCAAGAGGATTCACGATCATGAATGCAGCCACCTCGACGCTGGAGTCGCGGAACCGACCCGCCGCCGGCCCTCCCGCCAGGCCCGCTACCCTTGCGTCCGACGAACTGCGCAAGATCAACGCCTATTGGCGCGCGGCCAATTATCTCTCCGTCGGGCAGATCTATCTCTACGACAATCCGCTGCTGCGCGAGCCGCTGAAGCTCGCCCACGTCAAGCCGCTGGTGGTCGGCCACTGGGGCACGACGCCGGGCCAGAACTTCATCTACGTCCACCTCAACCGCGTCATCAAGCGCCATGACCTCGACATGATCTACATCGCCGGCCCAGGTCATGGCGGCCCGGCGCTGGTCGGTAACGTCTATCTGGAGGGCACGTGGACGGAAGTGTACCCGAACGTCACCCAGGACGAGGCCGGCCTCAAGAAGCTGTTCACCCAATTCTCGTTTCCCGGCGGCATATCGAGCCATGTCGCGCCGACGACGCCGGGCTCCATCCACGAGGGCGGCGAGCTCGGCTATTCGCTGAGCCACGCATTCGGCGCCGCGTTCGACAATCCCGGCCTGATCGTCGCCTGCGTCGTCGGCGATGGCGAAGCGGAGACTGGCCCGCTCGCCACCTCCTGGCAGTCGAACAAGCTGCTCGACCCGATCACCGACGGCGCCGTGCTGCCGATCCTGCATCTCAACGGTTTCAAGATCAGCAATCCGACGCTGCTCGCGCGCATCGAGCCCGAGGAACTCGACCAGTTCTTCCGCGGCTGCGGCTGGACGCCGCTGTTCGTCGAGGGCGACGACCCCGACACGATGCACGAGCTGATGGCCGCGACGATGGAAAAGGCGATCGCCGAGATCCGTCGGATCCAGGAGCATGCGCGCGGCAACGGCGACGCCGGGCGCCCGCGCTGGCCAATGATCGTGCTGAGGTCGCCCAAGGGCTGGACCGGACCCAGGACCGTCGACGGCCTCCAGGTCGAGGGCACGTTTCGCGCCCACCAGGTGCCGCTGCTCGTCGACGCCGCCCATCCCGATCACGTCAAGCAGCTCGAGAGCTGGATGAAGAGCTACAGGGCCGAGGAACTGTTCGACGACAAGGGGCGGCTGATTCCCGAGCTCGCCGAACTGGCGCCCGACGGCGCCCGGCGCATGGGCGCCAATCCGCACGCCAACGGCGGACTGCTGCTGCACGACCTGCGCATGCCGGATTTCCACCGTCACGCGGTGACGGTGCCTTCGCCCGGCGGCGTCGACGCCCAGGATACGCTCGTGCTGGGCAAGTTTCTGCGCGACGTCGCCGCGCTGAATCAGGAGCAGCGGAATTTCCGCATCTTCGGACCCGACGAGACGCTGTCGAACCTGCTCGGCGCAGTGTTCGAGGTCACCAATCGGCAATGGGACGCGGCAGAACTGGGCAATGACGAATTCCTCGCGCCCGACGGGCGCGTGCTCGACTCGATGCTGAGCGAGCACCAGTGCGAGGGCTGGCTCGAAGGCTATCTGCTGACGGGACGGCACGGCCTGTTCAACAGCTACGAGGCCTTCATCCGGATCGTCGATTCCAT
>JBEKEI010000012.1:0-48140 GCA_050013915.1 Roseiarcus sp. | reverse complement strand
GCCGCCCAGGTTCCTAACGGCCCTGCGGCGCGGGAGTAACCCGTCTGCGTATTGCCCCCCTCGATCTGGCCGGTGATGTAGCCGCTGATCTTCAGGCAGGTGTCGCTGCCCGGGATGATGAACCCGGCCATGCCGCCGACGTTGCAGATTTTGACGTATTCCGCGGGAGCCGCCTTCTTCGTGGGAAGATCGGCCGCCTGAGCGGCCGCAACCGACACGATGCCGGCCGCCGACCCAAGCAATATGCTCTTCATGAGCGTCATTGTAGACCTCCAATGATGGACCCAGTAGGGAGATATTTCACTTACGACCCGAAGGCTCCAGGCGTTCCCGCGCTTCCCTTCGAGTGCGGTTCAGCGCCCCCATTTCCCCTGATCCGGACTTGCCGCTCGACCCCGGTTCCCCCAGCGCGAAGCGCTTCGATCCGACTCGCGGCCGGAACGCTCCCGCTCGCGAGATCGGAACATAGCGGCAAGCGGCCGAACCACAAACGAGGAAATGCCTGAAATCCGCCCGAAATCGCCTTTCGCGAAACCATGTTGCATAAAGGTCACGAAACCCGGCCGCCGCCTCTTGGAATCCAGCGCGGCGCGGCGATCGCGACTTTTCTTCTAAACATTTGATCTATTTAGTGTATATTCGCATTTTTGGGACCGCTGCGCGTCGAGGGCCGGATCGCCGGCCGGCAGGGCCCGTCGCGCCGCGCCCGGCGCGAACACGGCGCCGGCGCGGTGATTCGGCGCGCGCCGTCTGACGATCTCGAGGCTGGCGCCGCTTGATCTTTCCGGGATTCCGGCGCCATTCGGGGCCGCCCGACGGGCTCGGCCGAGTCGCCCGGGCGGTTGGAATCTTGCTCCGGGCGTCGCGGCCGCGCAGGATGAGCGGGGAGATCGCGCGCGCCCGGCGCCGCGTCGGTCGGACCGAGTCGAAACAGTCAGGGCATGGGGCCGAGGATCGGACATGCGGACCAGCGGATCCGACCAGCGTGCGCGCGGCGCGCCGCAGCGGCGCTCCGCCGCGCCGCCCGAGGCGCTGCGGGCGGCGTTCGCCGCCTATTCCGGAGGAAATCCGGCCGAGGCCGAGCGGCTGTGCCGTGCGGTCGCCGCCTCGCGGCCGGACCTGTTCGACGCCTGGCACCTGCTCGGCGTGATCCAGGCGCAGCTCGGCAAGGGCGACAAGGCGCTGACGAGCTACGCCCGCGCGCTCGCGCTGCGGCCGGATTCGGCGGAGGCGCTGACCAATCGCGGCGCGGCGCTCCACGATCTCGGCCGATTCGCGGAGGCGCTCGCGAGCTATGACGCGGCGTTGCGAATGCGACCCGATTTCGCCCACGCGCTGACCAACCGGGCCATGGCGCTGCACGCGCTGGGGCGCTTCGAGGAGGCGCTCGCCGGCTGCGACGCGGCGCTCGCCGCGGCGCCCGACCACCCGGAGGCGCTCGCCCGCCGGGCCGCCGCGCTCCACGCGCTCGGGCGCTTCGAGGAGGCGCTGGCGGGCTATGACCGCGCGCTCGCGCGCCGCCCTGGCGATCCCGAGGCGCTCTACAACCGCGGCAATGCGCTGGGCCGGCTCGGCCGCATGGACGAGGCGCTGAGCAGCTACGAGCGCGCGCTCGGCGCGCGACCCGATTATCCCGAGGCGCTCGCCAACCGCGGCGCCGCGCTCTACGTCCAGAAGCGCTTCGCCGAAGCGCTCGCCAGCTTCGATCGCGCGCTCGTCGCGCGCCCGAACGACGTCGAGGCGCTCTACAACAGCGGCGCCGCGCTCCACGAGCTCAAGCGCTACGAGGACGCGGTCGAGCGCTTCGACCGGACGCTCGCGCTGCGCCCCGACCACGCCGACGCGCGCTACAACCGCGGCGCCACTTTCGTCGCGCTCAAGCGCTATTCGGAGGCGCTCGCCGATTTCGAGCGCATTTCGGCGTCGCGGCCCGACCATCCGCACGCATTCGCCGCCGCGGCCAATTGCGCGCTCCAG
Source organism: Roseiarcus sp. (assembly GCA_050013915.1). GTDB lineage: Bacteria > Pseudomonadota > Alphaproteobacteria > Rhizobiales > Beijerinckiaceae > Roseiarcus. The sequence goes on along the minus strand of JBEKEI010000012.1, from coordinate 46,163 downwards.
CTGTGCGACTGGGACCGGCGCGCCGGCTTTTCCGCCGCGATGGCCGCGCAGGTCGCGCAGGGCCGGGCGATCATCGCGCCGTTCACCCTGCTCGGCTACGCCGGCGAACCGGCGCTGCAGCTGCGATGCGCACGCAACTACGTCGCGCAGATGATTCCGTCGCCGCCGCTCCCCCTGTGGACTGGCGGATCCCGACGCGGCGGCCGGCTGCGCGTCGCCTATCTCTCGGCCGACTTTCGCCGGCACGCGATCGGCTATCTGGTCGCCGAGTTGATCGAATTGCACGATCGCGCGCAGTTCGAGATCGTCGGCGTCTCGTTCGGGCCCGACGACGGCAGCCCGATTCGGGGCCGGCTCGCCGCCGCCTTCGATTCCTTTCACGACGTGCGTGGGGCGAGCGATCTGGAGGCGGCCCGGCTCGTGCGCGGGCTGGAGGTCGACATCGCGGTCGATCTGATGGGCTTCACCCAGGACGCGCGGTTCGGGATCCTCGCGCATCGCCCGGCCCCGATCCAGGTGAACTACCTCGGCTTTCCCGCGACGATGGGCGCCGATTTCATCGATTATGTGCTCGCCGACGCGACGGTCGCGCCGCCGGGCTGCGAGGCCTGGTTCGCCGAGAAGGTCGTGCGGCTGCCCGACTGCTACCAGGTCAACGACGGCAGGCGGGCGATCGCGGCGGAGAGCCCGACCCGCGCGCAGGCCGGTCTGCCGGAATCGGGCTTCGTGTTCTGCTGCTTTAACAACGCATGGAAGATCACGCCCGAGGTCTTCGACGTCTGGATGCGACTGCTCGGCCGGGTCGACGGCGCCGTGCTGTGGCTGCTGGCGGGCGACGAGCGCGCGCAGGACAATCTGCGCGCGCAGGCGCGCGCGCGCAACGTCGACCCGAGTCGGCTCGTGTTCGCCGGGCCGCTGCCGCTCGAGGCGCATCTGGCGCGCCAGCGGCTCGCCGACCTCTTCCTCGACACCCTGCCCTACAATGCCCATACGACCGCGAGCGATGCGCTGTGGGCCGGACTCCCCGTCGTCACGAGGCTCGGCGACGGTTTCGCCGGGCGGGTCGCGGCGAGCCTGCTCAGGGCGGTCGGAATGGCCGATCTGGCGACCAGCGGCCTCGAGGAATACGAGGCGTTGGCGTTGCGGCTCGCGCAGGCGCCCGATCAGCTCGCGGCCGTGCGCGCCCGGCTCGCACGCAACCGGCTCACGCATCCGCTGTTCGACGCCGACCGGTTCCGCCGTCACGTCGAGACGGCCTATCGCAAAATGTCGGACAGCTTCGGGCGAGGCGAGGCGCCGCGCGGCTTCGACGTCGCCGCGGAGCCGCCGGGCGACCGGCCGCACGCGCAATGACGGCGCCCGACGGGGCGCGTTGGAGGAGGGATCATGGCCGAAGAGATCGCGCGCCGCGCGCCGCCGCCCCGGCGCGAAGATTATGCGGTGGTTCCGGGCTCGCGCGGGCCGCGCCGCGATTTCCGCATCACGGTCGGCCTGCGCGAGGGCTGGGACGCGGAGGGCCGCGTCTACGACGTCTCCGAGGCGGTCCGCACCGCGCGCGCCTGGATGGGACGCCGGGTGGGCGCCGACCTGCCCGCGCTTTCCGGCATGTTCACCCGCGCGGAGGTCACCTACGCCTGGCCGCGACCCGACGGCACGATGGGCTCCGACCGCGAACCGGTCGCGGTCTTCACCGGCGAGGCGGTGCACGCCTATCTCGGCCATCTCCCCGACGGCGCGATCGAGGCGCTGCTGAACGAACTCGCGGTCGAACTGGGCGCCGCGCTGGGGCAGGAGCGGCTCTATGTCGCCTTCTGCGACCGGACCTGGATCCTCGACGCCGGCGCGCGCTAGTTCGCGACCGCGGCGTCCGGCCCGGACGCCGCCGATTCCAATGCGACGACGTTCGTCCTGTTGCGTCCGTCGCGCTTGGCGCGATAGAGCGCCGCGTCGGCGCCCGACAGCAGTTGCTGGGGCGGAAGATAGGGCGCCGAGGCGGCCACCCCGCCGACGCTCAGCGTGACGTGATCGGAAATGGTCGAGCCGACGTGGGCAATTGCGAGATTCTCGACCGCGGCGCGCAGGCGCTCGGCGATCATCGCCGCGCCCGCCATCGGCGTGTCCGGCAGGATCACCGCGAATTCCTCGCCGCCGTAGCGGGCGGCGAAATCGCCAGCGCGCCAAAGCGTCCCCGCGATGGCGCGCGCGACCGTGCGCAGGCACTCGTCGCCCTTCTGATGCCCGTAGGTGTCGTTGTAGGGCTTGAAGCAGTCGATGTCGATCATCAGCAGCGACAGCGGCGCCTGGTCGCGAAAGCCCCGGCGCTGCTCGGCGAGCAGCCGCTCGTCGAAATTGCGGCGGTTGGCGAGGCCGGTCAGTCCGTCGCGGGCGGCCAGCGCCTCGAGATCGGTCTGCGCCTGCTTCTGCACCGTGATGTCGCGCAGCGTCTCGACCACCGCGATCAGATCGCCCGATTCGTCGTAGATGGGGCCCGCGTCGATCGCCAGATAGAGGCGCCGTCCGACCTTCGGCATGACGCACCAGTTCTCGGCGGAGACGCCGAAATCGCTGAGCCCGAAATTGCCGCTGGTCGCGTAGAACGAGGAGATCTCGGAAAAGCGCCCTTCGACCACCAGATCGGCCAGACAGGGCCGACGCTCGCTGTAAAAGGCGCGCCAATGATCCTTGCCGCCGATGACCTCGCTCGCCGGCACGCCGGTCAGGCGCTCGCAGGCCTTGTTCCAGATCAGGACCTGCTTGCTCGCGTCGATCACGAAAGTCGGAACGACGAGATGCTCCATGAGGCTGATCGCGAAGCCGTGATCCCTCTGCGGAACGAGCCGCGGACGCGACGGACCTTCCTGCAACGCTCGCACGACCGCCCCCCTCGACGCTGACGCCGACCCAATTCAATGACAGGAAGAGGTTAACGCCTCCTCAATCATCCGAAGAAAATCCGCCAATCGAGGGACGCGGTGGGTCGACGTCCGCACGAACGGACGATTGGCGGCGCCGGCGCGCCGACGCGGACGGGTTGCGCGCCGGGCCGGAATGGCGGCATAAGCGGCGGCGCCCGGAGCCCCGCTCCGGCGCCCGCGCCGCCGCCGAGACCGCCGCCGATGACGATCGACTACGTATCGCCCAATCTGGAAGCCCCCAGGCTCGACGCGCTGTTCCCGAACATGATCGTCGGCCCGAGGGAGACCGTCACTTGGCCCTATTTCAGGAAGGAGGTCGCGCATACCTGGTACGTCGACCGCCGCCAGCCGGAGGTCGGCTTCATCAACCGTGACGAGGCGGCGATCCTCTATTCGAACGCGCGACTGTTCTCCGGCCGGCGGGGGCTCGAGATCGGCGCCTGGCGGGGCTGGTCGTCGTGCCATCTGGTCGCTGCGGGGCTCGCGTCGCTGCATGTCGTCGAACCGCTGCTCGCCGATCCCGCCTGGCGCGCCGAATTCGCGGCGGCGATCGCCGGCGCCGGCGGGGCCGAGCGGGCCATCCTCGTCCCGGGCCCGAGTCCGGCCGAGGTCCTCCGCCTCGGCGCAATCGGCTGTCGCTGGTCGTTTGCGTTCATCGATGGCGATCACGACGGGCAGGCGCCGACCGACGACGCGTTTGCCTGCGCGCGCTTCCTCGAGCCGACTGCGATGATCCTGTTTCACGACCTGGTTTCGCCCCATGTCGGCGCCGCGCTGCGCGCGCTCGCCGACGCCGGCTGGACCACCCGCGTCTACCAGACCGCGCAGATGATGGGCGTCGCCTGGCGCGGCGATATCGCGCCCGTCGCCCACACGCCGGACCCGACGCAGACCTGGCAGATGCCCGAGCACCTCGCCGGCTTCGCGCTGTCCTGACGTCGCGCGCGCCTCAGAGCCGGGCGCCGACGATGGCGCGCCAGAAGCCGGTGTAGCCGAGTTCGAAGGCGACGATCCGAAAATCCAGCGCGATGCCGTCGAGCACCTCATAGGCCGAATTGCTGCACAGCGAGAAGATGATCAGGCCGCTCTTCCTGATATGCGCGCCCGCCTGCCGGAGGAAGGCGCCGACGATCCGACCATCGGGGTCGCACAGGCTGTATTTCTCGATCGCGCTCTCCGGCTCCTGATCGATCAGCGGCGTGTTGAACACGATCAGGTCGAAATCGCTCTGGTCGATCTTTTCGAACAGGTCCGAGACGATCGTCTTCACGCTCAGGCCATTGAGCGCGGCGTTGCGACGGACCGTCTCGATCGCCTCGATGGAAATGTCGGAGGCGACGACCTCGCTCTTCCACCGGGCTGCGACATAGAGCGAGATCGCCCCGCAGCCCGCCCCGACCTCGAGCACTTTCGGGAATCTGGCGGGGTCCATCGCCTTCATCGTCCGGATGAAGAATTCGGAGCTGGAATCGAGCGTCGGATGGTAGATTCCCGCAGGGGCGTCGATCGCCAGGCCGTCGATGTCGAACCGCGCCGGGACGTTCTGCCGCTCGACATGAGCGTGATGGAATCGGGATATGTCGATCCTGGCGGTCGACACCAGCGGCGAAACGCCGAGCCGCCTCAGGACGGCGCCGCGGGCCGCTTCTCTTGGCTTGAATTCCATCGTCTGTCACCCTTGGGACCGGCCAGGCCCGCCGCGTCCCGCCTGGCGAGACGGCGCCCGTCCGGGACTTTCGCGCGCTCGCCGCCCGTTCCGCCGGGGGCGCCCGACGATCCCCGGCCCGTCGGGCTTGTCCCATGGGTCGGACGGCTTGGCAACACGAAGGGATCGACCGTTCGCGCCGCGAAACGCCGACGGCGGCCGATTCATTGCTTTGCCCGGCGCGCGCCGGCTAATATGGAACCTTCGCTCCGAGGCGAAGTTCGCCGAACGGGGCGTGCGGGGGCTACGGCGCGCGACGGTTTGGCGCGATCCGGGTTCGCGCGGGGCCGCGGCGATGAAAATCTGAGGAGACTCGCAATGGCGAACTACAGGATACTCACGGCGTCGGAAATCGAATCGGAACTGAAATCCCTGAAGGATTGGTCGATCAAGGGCGGCAATATCGAGGCGGCGTTCGAATTCAAGGACTTTCGCGACGCCATCTCGTTCATCGTCCAGGTCGCGATCGAGGCCGAAGTCATGAACCACCACCCCGAATTCTCCAATTCGTGGAACAAGGTCTCGTTCTCCTTCTGCACCCACGACGCCGGCCACAAGATCACCGACCTCGACACCAAGATCGCCGCCAAGATCAGCGCGACGGCCAAGCGATTTCTGAGCATGCCGTGACGTGCGGCGGGACGCCCGCGCCTAGGCGCGGGCCTGAGCGAGACAGCAGCCAATGACGGGTCGGAAGCTTCTGCCGGGTAGACCACTAAAGCCTTCGGAAATCACAGATTATCTCATAGACAGAGGCGATTCCTCGGAGATTTTCTCGGCCGCTTTCCTCCGCCGCCTGAACGCGCTGAACAGCCTCGTCGGAGAATCCGGCGAGCCGCTGGAGGGCGGCGTCTTCTACTGGGACCAGGAGCCGGACTACCAGGGCCGCCCGCCGGCGGCGAGCCTGGCGCCGGCGCGCCGCAATCTCTGGCGCGCGACCCGGTTCAAGGCGCGCATGATCGAGATCGGCGTCAACGCCGGCCACAGCGCGCTGCTGGCGCTGAGCGCGAATCCCGACCTGACCTATTACGGGGTCGACATCGACCTTCATCGCTACACCGCGGCATGCATGGCCTGTCTGGCGCGCGAATTTCCCGGCCGCGTCCACTATTTCCCCGGCGATTCGCGCGAGGTCCTGCCCTGGATCGCCACCCACCGCACGGAGCTGGACTTCGACATCTTCCACGTCGACGGCGGCCATACGACGGAAATCTGCCGCGCCGACGTCTCCAACTGCCTGCGCCTGGCCGGCGGCGGCGCCGGCAAGCACCTGCTGCTGGACGACATCAACGCGAGCTGGATTTTCGACGTCTATGCCGAATTCGTCTCCCGGGGCCGCCTCGCGACCGAAACCTTCTTCGGCGACTGGGAGGACGACAATCGCAACGTTCTGGCCAGAATCCTCTGAACCGGCGGACCGGTCGCCATGACCGGACGAGTGCGCGCGCCGGCCCCGGAATTCGCGACCTTCTGGCAGGGACCGCTCGACGCCCTCGCCTGGAGCTGCCTGGCCTCGTTCGCCGCGGCCGGCGCGTCGCTGCGCGTCTACGCCTATTCCGGCGCGCTCGACCTCCCGCGCGGCGCGGAGGCGGCCGACGCGCGCGCCGTCTGCCCGGACGAAACGCTGACGGGGCGCTATTTCGTCGGCGGCAAGCCGTCGCTGGCGACGTTCGCCGACCTGTTCCGCTACCGCTTCATCCGCCAAACCGGCGGCTGCTGGGTGGACGCCGACGTCCTGTGCCTGCGGCGGCCCGATTTCGCGGCCGAACCGATGGTGTTCGGTCGGCAGGCCGACTTCGAAGGACCCGGGCTCATCAACAACGCCGTGCTCAAGCTGCCGCCCGATCATCCGATCCTGGCCGACCTGCTCGCGCGCGCCGAGGCGATCGTCGACTCCGAGCAGCCCTGGGGCGCGATCGGCCCGTTCCTGCTGTCGACGCTCGCCGCCGAACGCGGGATCGACCGCGAGGCGCGCGACTTCACCCAGTTCTACCCGATCGATCCCGACGAATTCTGGAAGCCGCTGCTGCCCGAGCATCGCGACGAGGTCGCCGCCGCGACTGCGGGCGCGACCTTCCTCCACCTGTGGGGCGAATTGTTCACGCGCGCCGGCTACGACAGGAACGTCTGTCCGCCAGCGGGCTCGTTCCTGCACGAAGCGTTCGCGCGGCTCGGCGCGGTCGGGCGCTTCGCGCGCGTCTACGAAGCGGACGAACTGCGCGCGCTCGTGGACGAATGGAAGCGGCGGGCGCCCGCGCCGCGCCGCGCCGCCGGTGCGGGGTGACGGTCGACCGGCCGCTTCCGTCTCCCGCGCCCGCCGCGGCCTCGAACCGCCAAGGAGCCACTCCGATGCCCGAACTCGCGCAGATATTCGAAGACATCATGGCGCGCAATCGCTGGAGCGGCGGGGAAAGCCGCAGCGGCCCGGGCTCGACGCTCGCCTATACCGTCAACCTGCGCCATCAGCTCGAAGTCTTCCTGGCGGCCTTCGAAATCGGTGCGTTGTTCGACGCGCCGTGCGGCGACTTCAACTGGATGAAGGAAGTGAACTTCCCGCCCGGCGTCGCCTATCTCGGCGGCGAGATCGCCGGTTCGCTGGTCGCGCTGAACGAGAGCCGCTACGCCTCGCCGTCGCGAAAATTCGTCGCATTCGACATCGTCGCCGACCGCTTTCCGGCGGCCGACGTCTGGTTCTGCCGCGACTGCCTGTTCCACCTCCCCGACGCGGCGATCCTCCAGGCGCTGCGGAGCTTCTGCGCCTCGTCGATCCGCTACGTGATGATGACCAACCACATCAACGCGACCGGGTTCGAGAATTCCGATATCGCCGCCGGCGAGTTCCGGCTGATCGATTTCCACGCTGCGCCTTGGCGCCTACCCCGGGAAGTGTTGTTCCGGATCGCCGATTACGTCCATCCGTTCCCGCAGCGGGAAATGTGCCTGTGGACGCGCCAACAGGTCGCCGCCGCGCTCGCCGGGCGCTGATCGCTCAGGCGAGCGCGCGCGCCGCCGCGCCGTGTTCGGCGAGGAGCCGGCCGAGATCGACGCCGACCGGCGCGCCGTCGACGACGCGCCAGCGGCCGGCGATCATCACGCGATCGGCGCGATGGGCGCCGCACAGCACCAGCGCCGCGATCGGGTCATGGGCGCCGCTGAAGCGCGGCGCGTCGAGCGTGAACAGGGCGAGATCGGCCTCGAGGCCGACGGCGATCCGTCCGATGTCGTCGCGCCCGAGACAGCGCGCGGAGCCCTCCGTCGCCCAGCGCAGCACGTCGAGATGGCTCACCGCCGAGGCCCCGTAGCGCAGCCGCCCCGCCATCAGCGAATGGCGCATCGCCTCCATCATGTTGGAGGAGTCGTTCGAGGCGGAGCCGTCGACTCCCAGCCCGACCGCGACGTCGGCGGCCTCGAGATCCCGGGTGGGACAGATTCCGAGCCCGAACGTCATGTCGGAGGTCGCGCAATGGCACACGCCGACGCCGGCTCTCCCCAACCGGCCGATTTCGTCGGCATTGAAATGGACGCCGTGCGCGACCCAGGCGCGCGGACCGAGCCAGCCAGCCTCCTCCAGCAGATCGACCGAGCGCATGCCGAACGCGGAGACGGCGTAGACGTCCTCCTCGGGAGACTGGCACAGATGGGTGTGGAGCCGGCAGTCGTACCGCTCCGCGAGATCAGCCGATTCGGCGAGCACGCGGCGCGGCACCGCAAGCGGCGAACACGGCGCCAGCGCGATGCGGATCTGCGCGCCGGGCGCCGGATCGTGGAACAGCTTCAGCACGCGCTCGCTGTCCTCCAGAATCGTATCGGCGTCCTGCACGATCGAGTCGGGCTGCAGCCCGCCGTCCTTCTCGGAGAGGCCCATCGAGCCGCGGGCGACCGTCATCCGCATGCCGAGCGCGCGCGCCTCCTCGACCTCGATGTCGATCGCGTCTTCGAGCGCGCGCGGGAACAGGTTGTGATGATCGGCCGCCGTCGTGCAACCCGACAGCATCAGTTCGACCAGGGCGACGCGCACCGCCAGCCGCAATTGCCCGGGGGTGATCTTCGCCCATACGCGCTCGAGCGCGACGAGCCAGGGGACGAGTTCGAGGCCGAGCCCGGCCGGATGGGCGCGCGTCAGCGTCTGGTAGAAATGATGGTGCGTGTTGACGAGGCCCGGCAGGACGACATGGCGCGAGGCGTCGAAGACGGCGTCGACCGGCGCGGACGGCGCGGCGGCGCGACCGACAATCTCGACGATCCGCGTTCCCTCCACCACCACGCCGCGCGGCGCGCCCTCGGCGAGGATGGCGAGCGGGTCCTTGATCCACAGACGCATCGTGGGCATTCCAGGGCGGCGCGCAACCGGAAAGACCGGGCTCGTCGGCACTCATTGTGGGGGATGGCGGCGCCGCGGTCCACCCGGCGCGACGCCCGGCCGCCGCCCGGCTTGATTCGCTCGGTGAGACATGGTCCCTTGTTGCGCCCTCTGCAGGGTCGGGAAGCGGAGAACTTCATGCGTATCGTCGGGTCGGCCTTGCTGGCGGGGGTGTTGTTGGCGTCCGGACCCGCGCTCGCGCTCGACAAGGTCACGTTCGGCACCAATTGGCTCGCCGATCCCGAGGCAGGCGGCTACTATCAGGCCGTCGTCGACGGAACCTACGCCAAATACGGGCTCGACGTGACCGTCCTGCCCGGCGGGCCACAGTCGAACGGCGGCATGCTGCTCGTCGCCGGCAAGATCGAGTTCTTCATGGGCGGCGACATGATCGGCGACTTCCTGTCGGTCGAGCAGAACATTCCAACCATCGCCGTCGCCGCCGACTTCCAGAAGGACCCGCAGATCTTCATGTCGCACCCCGGCGCCGGGCTCGACAAGTGGACCGACCTGCCGAAGGCGACCGCCTTCGTCAGCAATGGCGGAATGCCGTCCTTCTACGCCTGGATGCGGCTCGCCTGGGGCTTCAAGGAGGAGAACGTCAAGCCGTACAATTTCAACTCGGCGCCGTTCATCGCCGACAAGAATTCGATCCAGCAGGGCTATGTGACGTCCGAGCCGTTCGAGATCGAGCAGCAGGGCGGGTTCAAGCCGAACATATTCCTGCTCGCCGACCAGGGCTATTCGACCTATGCGACGCTGATCGAAGCGCGCCGCGACTTCGTCGCCGAGCATCCCGACGTCGTGCAGCGCTTCGTCGACGCCTCGGCGATCGGCTGGTACCACTATCTCTACGGCGACAATTCCAAGGCCAATGAGGCGATCAAGAAGGACAATCCCGAACTCACCGACGCGCAGATCGCCTATTCCGTCGCCAAGCTCAGGGAGTACGGCATCGTCGATTCCGGCGACACGCTCGAACTCGGCATCGGGGCGATGGCCGAAGCGCGGGTGAAGGATTTCTTCGACAAGATGGTCAAGGTCGGCATCATCAAGCCCGACACCGACTGGAAGAAGGCGTTCACGCTGAAATTCGTCAACAAGGGCGTCGGGCTCGACCAGCGTCCCAAGTGAGCCGCGCCTGCTCGGGGCGTGGGCGCCCCGGCGTCAGGCCGCGCTCCGGCGCCGCCAGCTGACGAGGCTGAGGGCGCTGGCCTGGTCGAGGATCTGGGTCGGTCCCGGCGCCAGACCGACGTCCGCCAGCACCTGTTCGGGCGAGCGGCCGGCCGCGACGTCGGCGAACACCGGCGTGCCGCCCGGAATGTTCGCCTTGCCGGCGCGGCAGAGGTGAAACGCATCGTAGCCGATGCCGAGAAACAGCCCGTAGACGTGGGTGCCGCCGAGGATCGCGACCGTGCCGGCGGCGAGACCGAGCTCGCGGCAGGCCTCGTCGAACGACGCCCCGGCCGGATTCCACAGCAGCGATTGCGTCTGCTCGGGATCGCGGGCGATCGCGGCGATTCTATGCGTCAGCACCAGCCGGCGGCGGCTCCGCGAGTTCGGATGGCCCTCGTGGGAGCGACGCCCGTGAACCACCGCGTCGACCCGGTCGAGTTCGCGCTTCAGAAAGACATGGTCGGCCTCGATCTTCAGCGCGTCCGGCATCACCGCCGCGCCGTCGGCGATCATGCCGTCGGCGGAGGCAATGGCGTAGCCTTCGATTCGATAGGACGCCGACATGAACCAGGACCTCCGGGAGGGCGCCGCGAAACGCGCGCGGACCATAGGCCGGCATGGCGAGGGCAGGCAACCGCCCGGACCTGCGGCGAGACGGCGCGGCGGCGCCGCGCGCATCGGCTCGCCTCCCGTCAAAAATCCGCTCTGGCCGCGCAAAAAATTTGCGCTCGCGCGGTAACGGCCGACCGCTTAAGGTCGAAAGGCGAAGGCGTGGAATGGTCCGCGCCAGGGGAATCGCCGCATGCGCGACATTGCCGACCTCATCGCGCAGCCAGCCGTCCGGCTCGACGCGACGCCCCGCGAACCGCCGCCGACCGACGCCGAGGCCGAACATGCGTTCCGGTCGATCCTGCGCTGGATCGGCGAGAACCCCGATCGCGACGGTCTGCACGAGACGCCCAAGCGGCTGGTCCGGGCGTTTCGCGAATATTTCTGCGGCTACGAGGAGGATCCCGAAGACCTCCTGAAGAAGACCTTCGAAGAGGTCGACGGCTATGACGAGATGATCGTCCTGCGCGGCGTCTCGTTCGAAAGCCATTGCGAGCATCACGTCGCGCCGATCATCGGGCGCGCCTGGGTCGGCTACGTGCCCGACCGGCGCGTCGTCGGCATATCCAAGCTCGCCCGCGTGGTCGAAGCCTACGCCAAGCGGCTCCAGATCCAGGAGCGTCTGACGGCGCAGATCGCCAACACGATCGAGACCGTCCTCAAGCCGCGCGGCGTCGCCGTGGTCGTCAAGGCGACGCATCACTGCATGATCGGCCGCGGCGTCAACAAACGCGGCGCCGACCTCGTCACCAGCCGCATGCTCGGCTGCTTCCGAGACTACCCGATGACGCGCGGAGAATTCCTGTCGCTGGTCAATTCCGACGTGGAGGGGTGAGCGGGGCGACGCGCGCTCCGCCCCGACGGCCATCGCCGTCACCGCGGGTTCGCGCCGCCGGCCAGTCGCTGCAGCGCCAGGAACGCCGCGAGAACCTGGGCGCGCGCCGCATCGTCCTGAATCGAAATGTCGGTCGCGTCGGCCTGCGCCGGCGCCCCGTCGTAGCGGGCGCGAATGCACTTGCCTGACTTGCAGCGGAAGATGACGCCGACCGCCTTGTCGCCGGTCTCGGTGACCTCGCCGCTGTCGGTCAGCTCCGAGATGTCGACTTCGGCGAGCGAGAATTCCGTATCGTGGCTGCCGGTCCTGGCGAGCGCGCCGTCGCGAAACTCCAGGACCGTCTCGCTCATCGAGACCCGCGGTCCGCCGGCGTCGCCGCGCGGGAACCCGATCGCCCTGGTGATCCAGGCCATGAGGACGCCGGACTGGCCCGATCGGTATTTCGGATTGGCCGCGGTCAGCGTCGGCAGATTGAGCGCGAGGAAGGCCTCGGCCGCTTGTCTGGTCGGAAAATCGGCTGCGGCGGCCACGGTTCGAACCTCCTGGGAAAGCGCGATTTCGCTCGCCCGCCACGCCGGCGCCGCCGGCGCGCTCGACACCAGAGCGGCGAACGCGGCCAGACATGGGAGCGCGCGGCGGCGTTTTTCCGGTCGCGGAACGATCTGCAGGCTCCACGCTCCGCCGCGCAATCCCGTCCAAAGCGGGCGTCGTCCAAAACTTGCGCGACAGCGCGGTTGATTTATCGATAATATCACAGATATGCGGTCTGTGGCTCCCTGTCGAGGCTCGCCGGGCCGCGGGCGGGGGGGGGGCGGCGACGGGCGACCGGGGCGGAACGCCGACGCCCCATAGACGTCGTGCGGAGAAGGATTTGACCGCGGAAACAACGTCCAGCGCGCCGCCGACGCAAGCCGCGCCATCGCGCTGGGGCGCATTCGGCCATACGGCCTTCACCGTCATATGGACTGCGAGCATCGTCTCGAACGTCGGCACTGCGATGTTCGACACCGCCTCGGGCTGGCTGATCACCAGCCTCAACGCGGAGCCGATGGCCGTTTCGCTCGTGCAGGTCGCGGTCAGCCTGCCGCTGTTCCTGTTCACCCTGCCTGCGGGCGCGCTCGCCGACGTCGTCGATTCCCGCCGCCTGCTGATCGTGGTCGAGATCGCGATCGTCGCCGTCTCGGCGATCTTCGCCGCGCTGGTCTCGCTTCGCCTCGCCGATCCCGCCGCCCTGCTGGTGACGACCTTCCTGCTCGGGGTGGGCGGCGCGCTGAGTTCGCCGGCCTGGCTGTCGACGACGCCGCTGCTGGTGCCGCGGCGCGACCTCGACGGCGCGGTCGCCGCCAACAGCGTCGGCTTCAATCTCAGTCGCGCCGTCGGGCCGGCGCTCGGCGGCCTCGTGATCGCCGCGTTCGGCATCTCCATCCCGTTCTGGATCTTCTGCGCCAGCAACCTGGGCATCATCGCCGCGCTGCTGTGGTGGCGCACGCCCGGCAAGAGCGCCGAGACCCTGCCGGCCGAACGCCTCGCCAGCGCGGTGCGCACCGGCATCCGGCATGCCGCCAACAACAGGTACCTGCGCGCGACGCTGGTGCGCGCGCTGGCGTTCTTCCCCTTCGCGAGCGCCTATTGGGCCCTGCTGCCGCTCGTCGCGCGCAGCCAGATGACGCAGGGCCCGACCCTCTACGGCATTCTGCTGGGCGCGATCGGGGTCGGCGCCATCATCGGCTCGCTCTCGCTGAACTGGCTCAAGACCCAGCTCGGCCCGAACGGCATGGTCGCGATCGGCACCCTCGCCACCGCGCTCGCGCTCGTCATGTTCGGGCTCGCGCGCAATCCCTATACGGCCGTCTACGCCTGCGTCGTCGCGGGCGCCTCATGGACCGTCGTGCTGACAAGCCTCTACGTCTCGGCGCAGGTCGCGCTCCCCGACTGGGTGCGCGGCCGCGGGCTCGCGATCTTCCTGACCGTGATCTTCGGCGCGACGACCGTCGGCAGCGCGGCCTGGGGACAGGCGGCCGGCATGGAGGGCCTGCCGATCGCGCACTATCTGGCGGCGGCGGGAGCCGTGCTCGCCATTCCCCTGACCTGGTTCTGGAAGCTGCAGACCGGAGAGGGGCTCGACCTGACCCCGTCGATGCATTGGCGCGCGCCGCGCCTGGCCCAGAAGATCGAGAACAACCGCGGCCCGGTGCTGGTCACCGTGCAATATCGCGTCGAGGCCAAGGACCGGGTCGCCTTCCTCACCGCCCTCCACGAGCTGGGGCACGAGCGCAAGCGCGACGGCGCCTTCGCCTGGGGCGTGTTCGAGGACACCGGGGATGTCGGCCGCTTCGTCGAGACCTTCCTGATCGAATCCTGGCTCGAACTCATGCATCAGCACGAGCGCGTCACCAACGCCGATCGCGTGCTCGAGGATGCGATCCGCCGCCTGTTGGCGGGGCCGCCGCGCGTCACCCATCTGATCGCCTCGGAGCGCCGGCGCCGCTTCGGCAGGAAACGCGCGCCGGCGCCCGTCGCGGCGCCCACCAGGGAGACCGCGGCTTGAGCGCCAATCCCGAATCGCCCGCGGCGCCGGCGGCGCTCGCCCCGTCGCGATGGGGGCCGTTCCAACACCGGGCGTTCGCGGTGATATGGCTGTCGAGCCTGATCCTGAACATCGGCACCGCGATGTTCGACACCGCCTCGGCCTGGCTGATGACCAGCCTCAACGCCGACCCGATGGCCGTATCGCTGGTCCAGGTCTTCGCCAGCCTGCCGATCTTCCTGTTCACCCTGCCCGCGGGCGCGCTGGCCGACATCATCGACGAACGGCGCCTGCTGCTCGGCGCCGAGATCGCGACCGTCGTCGTCGCGTCGGGATTCGCGACGCTCGTCACCCTTCATCTCGCCACGCCGTTTTCCCTTCTCCTGACCATCTTTCTGGTGAGCGCGTCGCTGTCGCTGACCGCCCCGGCATGGCTGTCGCTGACGCCGCTGCTGGTGACCCGGCCCGAACTCGACGGCGCCTCGGCCGCCAACAGCGTCGGCTACAACATCGCGCGCGCGGTCGGTCCGGCGATCGGCGGCGTCGCGATCGCGGCGCTCGGCGTCGAGGCGCCGATCTGGCTGTTCGCGGCCTGCGCCCTGGCGATCATCGCCGCCCTCCTGTGGTGGCGTTCGCCGCGCAAGGGCGCCGGCGGGCTGCCGGCGGAACGGCTGACCAGCGCGGTGCGCACCGGCCTGCGCTACGCCGCCAACAGCGGACACATGCGCGCGACCCTGATGCGCACGCTCGCCTACTTTCCGTTCGCCAGCGCCTATTGGGCGCTGCTGCCGCTGGTCGCCAGGGATCTGATGGCCAAGGGCGGCGCCTTCGAAGGCATGATGGTGATGCACGGGCCGGCGCTCTACGGCATTCTGCTCGGCGCGCTCGGCGTCGGCGCGATCGTCGGCTCGCTCGGGCTGAAGTGGATGAAGGCGCGGCTCGGCCCCGATCGTCTGGCCGCGTTCGGCACGCTCGCGACCGCGGGCGCGCTGGTTCTGTTCGGCTTTGCGCGCGATCCTCTGGTCGCCCTCGCCGGCGCCCTGCTCGCGGGCGCATCCTGGACCATCGTCCTCGCCACGCTTTACGTATCTGCGCAGGTCGCCCTGCCCGATTGGGTGCGCGCGCGCGGACTCGCCGTGCTGCTGACCGTCGTATTCGGCGCCATGTCGGTCGGCAGCGCCGCCTGGGGCCGCATCGCGGGGATGGAGGACCTGCGCATCGCATTCTTCATCGCGGCCGCCGGCGCGGCGCTCGCGATTCCGCTGACCTGGCGGTGGAAGCTGCAGACCGCCGCCGGCATCGACCTGACGCCTTCGATGCACTGGCGCGTGCCGGCGATCGTCAAGAAGGTCGAGAACGACGAGGGTCCGGCGCTGGTGACGATCGAATACCGGATCGAACCGGACGATCGCGAGGCGTTCGTCGGCGATCTCGACGAGCTCGGCCATGAGCGCAAGCGCGACGGCGCCTATGCCTGGGGCATATTCGAGGACGTCGCCGACCGCGGCCGCTTCGTCGAGACCTTCCTCATCGAATCCTGGCTCGAACTCCAGCATCTGCGCGAACGGGTCACCAACGCCGACCGCATCGTCGAGGATCGCCTCCACAAGATTCTGGCGGAGCCGCCGCAGATCACGCTGCTGATCGCGTCCGACAATCGCCGGCGCTCGCGCAGGGAGCGCGCGCTCGAACTGCAGGCGGCCCCGCCGGCGCCCGCGGAGTGACGGCCGCCGGCGACGACCACCGGTTTTCTTTCCGGCGCGAGCGAGACCCCGCCCGATGACCGATTCCGACGCGGCGAATCCTCGCCAATTCGAAGGCAAGAGCGTAGTGGTGACCGGCGGCGGCGCCGGCATCGGCCGCGCGATCGCGCTCGCCTTCGCGAGCGCCGGCGCGCGCGTGGCGCTGGCGGGGCGCAACCTCGAGGCGGCCGAGCACGCCGCCGCCGAGATCGCGGACGCGACCGGGGGCCAAACCCATGCCGTGCGCGCCGACGTGAGCCGCCCCGAGGATTGCGCGGCGCTGATCGAGGCGGGCGCGGCGCGCTTCGGCGCGCTCGACATTCTCGTCGCCAACGCCGCCCATTTCGCGCTTCTCCCGCTGCTCGACGCGCGGCCCGAGGACGTCGCCCGGTTTCTCGACACCAATCTGTGCGGTCCGCTGTTCTGCGGCCAGGCCTTCGCGCGCCGGGCGATCGCCGGCGGGCGGACGGGCGTCATCGTCAACATCGGCAGCATCGCCGGCGCGCGGCCGGCGCCGGGCTGCGGGCTCTATTCGGCGAGCAAGGCGGCGCTCGTCAGCCTGACCCGGACGATGGCGCTCGAATGGGGGCCGCGGGGGGTGCGCGTCAACGCCGTGGCGCCCGGCCATGTCGCAACCCCCGGGGTCGAGGCCGATTTCGCCGCTGGCCGGCTCGATCGGGCGGCGATGATCGCCCGCATCCCGGCGGGGCGGATCGCCGAGGCGGCCGATATCGCCGACGCCGTGCTGTTCCTGGCGAGCGCGCGCGCGCGCCATGTCGTCGGGGCGGTGCTGACGATCGACGGCGGCGAGTCGATGTAGCCGCGCAACGCAAAAGCGCCGGCGGGAGAACTCCCGCCGGCGCGCCGAGGCCGATAGCTGGCCTTGAAGTCGGTCTTACTTGAGGTTCGACGAGACTTCGTTGAAGGTGTTCTGAAGATGCGTGCCGACCGCGGTCACGGCGGCGATGATCGCGACGGCGATCAGCGAAGCGATAAGCGCGTATTCGATGGCGGTCGCGCCGGACTGGTTGGCGACGAAAGACTTGAGGGACTTCATCATATCATTTGCTCCTGCTGCTGAACTCTCATCCACGGGAGCAAATCGTTTGCTCTTCGGATGTCGCGATACTGCCCGGCGGCCATTGCGGACGCGTTAATTCGAACCCTTGGATTCACCGCTATCCAGGCTCGAGCCGCGCCGTGGTTAAACAGCGCCTAAATGGCCAATGGAAATTCGCCGGCGATCGTCCGTCCGGCGGGCGGACCCGGCCCTTTCCCTTCCGGCGGCGCCTCGACTAGACTGGTCGCCCAGACGCGGGAGCGGCGGAAATGAGCGAGCCTGTGCAAGCCACGCGCGCCCGGCTCGGTCCCGGCGGCCATTGGCGCAACTGGGTCGGCAACCAATCGTTCGTGGCGCGTCACCGGAACGCGCCCGCCTCCGAGGACGAGCTCGCAGCGCTCGTCGCCGAGGCGGCGCGCCAGTCTCTGGGCGTGCGCGTCGCCGGCTCCGGCCATTCGTTCACGCCGGTGGTCGCCACCAGCGGCCTGCTGCTGAGCCTCGACAATTATCGCGGGCTCGTCGACGCCGATCTGCCGCGCAAGCGGGTGAGGGTGCGCGCGGGGACCCGGATCGGCGACATCGGCCGGGCGCTGAAGGAGGTCGGCCTGTCGCTCGCCAACCAGGGCGACATCGACACCCAGGCGCTCGCCGGCGCGCTGTCGACCGGCACCCACGGCACCGGCGCCACGCTCGGCTGCCTGTCGTCGCAGGCGGTCGGCATGCGGCTCGTCCAGCCCGACGGTTCGATCCTGGTCGTCGACGCCGATGCCGACCCGGAAACGATGGCCGCCGCCCAGGTCGCGGTCGGCATGCTCGGCGTGATCTCGACGATCACGCTGCAGACGGTGGCCGCCTATAATCTGCGCGAGAAGCTGTGGCGCGAGGATTTCGAGGCCTGCATGGCGCGCCACGACGAACTGGCCGCCCGCCATCGCCATTTCAGCTTCTTCTGGTGCCCGGTTGCCGAATCGCGCGCTCTCTACTGCCTGCCCGACGTCTCGGCCGTCTCGCCGACCCGGCGCGCGCACGACGTCTGCGAGATGAAGACCATGGACATTACGGACGAGCCGCCGTTCGCCGACGCCGGGACATTCGAGCGGGTCGCCTACAGTTCGGAAATCTACCCGATCGAATACGTGCCGAACTTCCACGAACTGGAATATGCGGTCCCGGCCGCGAACGGCCCGCAGGCGCTGCGCGAGGTGCGCGCGCTGATGCTGACGAAGCACACGAACTGCATCTATCCCGTCGAATACCGCTTCGTGGCGGCCGACTCCGGGATGCTGAGCCCCTACTTCCGCCGCGACAGCGTGACGATTTCGGTCTCGGGCGGGCCGGGAATCGACTACTGGAACTACCTTCTCGACGTCGATGCGATCCTGCGCCGATACGACGCGCGGCCGCACTGGGGCAAGCTCCATTTCAACGCGGCCGACGACATGGCCCGGCTGTATCCGCGCTTTGCCGACTTCCGCGCGATCCGCCGCCGGCTCGATCCCGCCGGATGCTTCCTCAACGACCACCTGCGGCCGCTGTTCGCCTGAGCGCGGCCGCGCCTTCAGGCCTTGGGCGGCGACACGGCGAGCCGGACGGTCACCATCTCCCAGTCGGCGGGACGCTCGACGATGGGGCCTTCGGGGACCTTGCGCCGGTTCAGCACCTCGAAGGCGAGGTCGGCGAGGCCGTCCTGCGGCGAAGCGACCCCGCCCTCCCAGCGATCCTTCATCTGCTTGAGGTTGACCCGCGCGGCCTTGCTCGGCGAGCCGTCGACCTCGAACGCCTCGCTGTCGTGGTTGAGCGGCTGGAACGTCCCCTTGCGGCGGCCCATCGCAATGCCCGCCGCCGCGAACCGGTGCTTGAGGTCGAGATCGTCGGGCCCCCAGCCCCAATGGGCGTTGGTGTAGCCGTTGACCTGCGCGAACAGATCGTTGGGCGTCAGCGCGGCGCCGCCATAGAAATTGGCGAGGTCGTGCCGGACGCCGCGATCGGGGCGATTGACCCGGATCGGACGGTTCTCGGCCCCGTGCCAGACGATCCCGACCGGCGCATCCGACCAGCTGTAGTCGGCCCAGACCGGAATGTAGTCGACGTCGTGAAAGCAGGTGTAGTCGCTCGCCTCGCGGCCGAGGACGAAGCCGATGTTCTTCAGGGCGCCGCGATTGAACGGCAGGCCGTTCTCCTGTTCGACGATCAGCACCCGGTAGGGGATCTCGCGGTCGAGCTTGTCGCGGGCGAAATAGGCGCGCACCATCTGGACGAAAATCGCCAGATGCTGCTCGCGCGCGCGGTAGGGAACGACGACGTTCAACCGTTTCATGCCCCGCGCGCCTTTCGATCAGCCGGTCGCCACGGCGTAGCAAAGGCCCCGGGGCGAGGCAATGGAGCGCGGCGCGCGCCGCCGCCTCACTCCGGGCCATAGGTGAAGGTCAGGCCGAGCGGGCCGCCATAGGGCGGGGGCGGCGGGAACGGCGCCGCCGCGACGATCGCCGCCATCGCGGCGGCGTCGAGTTCGCGCGATCCGCTCGGGCGCACGAGCCGGCGCTCGACCAGATTGCCCCTGCCGTCGACGCTGAAGGCGATCATGCCCTCGAGATTGGACGATTTGCCGCGCCCGACGCCCGAGGCGCGCAGCCGCGGCACGATCATGCCGTAGAGCGTCGTCAGATAGGTCCGGCTGGCGTTGCCGGCGAACGGCGTCTGCTGGGCATAGGCGGCGAAATCGGCGTCCGGCATCGGCGTCAGCGGGGTCGAGGGATAGCCCTGCGGATTGGGCGGCGCTTCGGCCTCCGCGCGCTTCTGCGGCTCGTCGGGCCTGGCGTCGCTGGTCTCGCCCGCCGGGCGGGTGACCTCGCCGGGCCTGTCCTCCGCCGGCTCGGCCGCCGCGTCCTTGGCCTGCGGCGCGCCCTCCTGCCGCGGCCCGCCCGCCTGCCCCGGCTCGGGCGCCGGGCTCGGCGGCCTCGGCGGCGGCTCCGCGGCGGCCTTGTCCGGCTCGGCGGCGGCCTCGGCCTGCTTGTCCGGCTCCTTGCCGGCGCGCGGCGCGTCGGTCGCCGGCGGCTCGTCGGGCGGCGGCGCGGCCTTCTGCGGCTCCGGCGCGGGCGCGGGCGCGGGCGGTTCGGGGGCCGGCGGCGGAGGCGGCGGCGGCTCGGCGACGATCTCGATCGGAATCGCCTCCGGCGCGGGTTCGGGCTGCGGCCGCCGTTCGAACCAGACCAGCGTCAGCAGGACCGCATAGACGAGGCTCACGCACAGGACCGCGACCCAGCCGAACGGCTCGGACCGCGGCCGCGCGGCGCCGGGCGCCAGCGACCGCTCGGCGGGATCCGCCTTCAAAGGGCTTTCGGAAGGGGGCATCGGCGGGGTCTGGGAGTTCGGGAAGATCAACCTGGTGCGGTGCGTCGCGGAAATTGCGGGGCTTTCAACCTTATAATCTCAACGCCCGATTGCTCCGAAAGACGCTGGATTTCTTCGCCGGACAGCCCTGCGTCAGGACGGCGAGCGCAGGGCGCCCTCCCCTCCCCGTTCTTACGGGGAGGGGCCGGGGGTGGGGCCTTCAGGGGTATAGACCGGGTAGATAGCAGACA
Source organism: Roseiarcus sp. (assembly GCA_050013915.1). Taxonomy (GTDB): domain Bacteria; phylum Pseudomonadota; class Alphaproteobacteria; order Rhizobiales; family Beijerinckiaceae; genus Roseiarcus. Next base: position 25,653 of record JBEKEI010000012.1, on the reverse strand, counting down.
GTTTGGACCGGGATGATTCCTGACAGATTGTGACTTGCGGCGTGTTCGCCCGTTTCGCCGAGCCCCGCAGGGCCGGAGCGAAGCGACGGAGCGGCCTGTTGGCCTCGGGCGATTGCGTGCAATCGCCCTGACTTGACGGCGACCCGGCGGCGTGGCCCCGGGTCGCGCCGCGAGGATTGCAATCGACAAGGCCCTATGTTGTCTCGGCTCCACGCCCTCGACCGCGCAACGTCCTCATCGACAACGCCATCGGGCGCGGCGCTGGCGCGCCCGGCGTCCCGTCCGACGCCGTTTTTTCTCTTTTACAGAATTTTGCTTGACATCAGTCACCCCCTGAGGCACGATGACCGTGTTGATCGACGGCCGGTCCGAGCCCGGCGAATGCAAGGAGAGTCGTCGCTGCCCCCGAAACGCCCAAGCCCCTCCAAACCGCTTCATTTGCTGTCACGCCCTTGAAATCACACCGAAATCGCGAGAAAGAGGAATTCCAGAAGATTCCAAACATTTCCAAAGATTTCCAAAAATTTCCGCCGCCCCTCGGACCCGCGCGGCGCGGAGGGATTGCGCGCCGATCAAAGCGACGGGCTGACCGGCGCTGCGGCGGCGACGGCGGACCGTTGTTCGGAAAATCGCAGCCCTGGCCCCGCCCGGGCGTCGCAAATTCGCCGGATGCGCCGTCACGGCGCGCGGCGCAGCAGCGGGCGCACCAGCAGCGGCTGGGCGAGCGAGGGCAGGAAGCTGAAGTCGGAGCCGGCGAACGCCTTGGTCGGCAGGGTCGCGCCGGCATGGCAGCCGACGCACGAGCCCGGCCCGGCGCCGTCGACCGGCTTGGTCAGATTCTGGATGTAGGTCTCGAGCGTGAGGTTGGACAGCAGTCCGGGAACGGCGTCGGTCGGGAGCTGGCCGTCGGGGATCTGTTCGACATTGCCGCCCCATTGCGCGCCGATCAGCATGTAATTGGCGAGGACCGAACGGGCGCGGCCCAGCTCGGCCTGCCATGCCACATTGAGATCGGCGGTCAGCGCATAGACGCTCCAGCACCGCACCGCCTGCGGGCTCAGGCCGAGGGGCGTCTGGCGGTAGGCGCCGGCATAGGGCTGCTCCCTGCGCCACTGGAACGCCGGGCCTGTCGACGAAGCGACGGGCGCGACATTGGTCGCCTCGGGCCGGTCGGCGGCGCGATCGAAATAGGAATAGCGGGTCGACGGGTCAGGCGCGCCGGCGCCGCAGGACTTCTGCTCGATCGTCTTGCAGGGGAAGTCGGCATTGCCGGTCGGGTCGCACGCCGCCGCGGCGAGCGGCGCATTGTCGACGTGCTCGAAGCTCGCCCAGATCCATTCGGCGAGCAGCTTGCCGAAGGCGGGATTCTTCTGGAGGATGTGCATGCCGACCAGCCCGAGCGTCACCGGCGCGCAGACCGGCGCATGGCCGTCGACCAGTTCCGGCGAGACTTCGAGCAGCGCGCGCATGGTGAGATAGCGGCCGGGATCGTCGCCCTTGGCGGGGTCGAGGATGCGCCAGGACGCCTTGATCTCCATCGCGCCGCGGCGCCCGAGCGGCGCGGTCGCCGATTCGGGGAAGTCGACCTTGCCGCCGATGGCGAGGAAGGCCTCCTGCCCGGCGAGCGTCGTCAGGTTCACGCCCGGCTTGTGCGCGGGGTTGCGGAGATAGCCGGCCTCGATCGGATCGAGCCGACGTTCGAACAGCGTCCAGTTGCCGTTGACGTCGATCAGCGGCAGATCGGTCGAGGCCTGCAGATATTCCTCGTTGCGCGCCGACGGATGGCCCTTGCCGTCCGAGGCGATGGTGAACAGGGGCAGCCGCCCGGGATTGGCGCAGGTCGGCGTGACCGGGGCCGGGCCGAAAATGTCCTCGACCCGCGGCCATTCCTGCCAGAGGCGCCGGCCCTCGCCGGCGAGCCCCTGCGCCGCATCCCCGCGCAGGCCGGCGCGCCAGTTGAGCGCCACGAACATCTGCCAGGCCATGTTGTCGAACGGCGACTGGACGTCCGCATCCGCGTTGGCGGCGGGAAGGCGGATGCCGGGATAGCCCAGCATGGCGCCCTCGATCGCCTTGTCCGGGCCGATGAACGCCGGCAGGATCGGGCACAGCGCCGCGCCGCCCGTCGCACAGAAGACCGCCGTCGGCCGATAGCCGGCGTCGGCATGGGCCCGGGGCGCGAGCAGCGCGCAGGCCGCAAACATTGCCGCGGCCGAGATGGTCGCCCGCATCCTCGCCCCCCGATCGATCGGCCGCCGCGCCGGCCGCGCCGCCGCGCGCATCGCCCTGAATTTCTAGCACGCGCGGGCCCGCCCCGAAGCCCCCCCGCGTGACGGCCTGTGACGAGGCGCCCCGCGGCGAGCCGTCCCTGCCGCGTCCCGCCCGCGCCGGCTCGGCATTGGTCCGAGTCTTGCGGGCGATCCGCCCGACCGCCTCGGCCGCGCCGGAGGCAAGCCGATCCGTCCCGTTCCGGGGCGGGCGCTTGCCCCGGCAGGGCCGCCCGGCGCAACCCGGAGCAGGACATGTTGAAATTGGCCATGGCGCTGGTCGCGCTGACGCCCGCCGCGGCGCTCGCGGGTCAGGCGAGCGCGCCGCTTTCGGTCGGCATCGTCATCACCGGCGTCGCCACGGACCCGCATCGCCCGGCGGCGGCGCCCAAGCCGCCCCTGGTGGGCCCCGCGGCGCAACAGAAGCCGGGCGCGACGGTTCCGCCGGGCGCCGATTCCGGATCGGGCGGCGCCGCGCATCCGTGACCGGCCCGGTCCGGGCGGGCGCTTGACTCGGCTCGGGACGTGAAACACTGGTCGGCGATGCCCGACCACCCGTTCCTCCCGACCGTGCGTGCGCGTAATGCTTGACGCCGCGGCCGACCTCATCGCCTGCCTCAGGTTCTTCTCGCGCCTGCCGCTGCCGGCGCTCCCCTTCGAGCGCAGCCCGCATGCGCCGCCCGATCTCGCCAGGCTCGCCCTGATGGCCCCGATCGCCGGCGCGATCATCGCCGCGCTCGGCGCGCTGGCGCTCGGCCTCGCCCATGCGCTGGCGATGCCGCCGCTGGTCTGCGCCGCGCTGGCGATCGCCGCGCTGGTCGTCGCCACCGGCGCACTGCACGAGGACGGCCTCGCCGACGTCGCCGACGGTTTCGGCGGCGGCGCGACGCGGGCGCGCAAGCTCGAGATCATGCGCGACAGCCGGATCGGCGCCTATGGCGGCGCCGCGCTGGCGCTGGCGCTGATCCTGCGCGTCGCCGCGCTCGCCGCCCTGCTCGACCAGGGGGCGGGCATCGCGATGGCCGGGCTGGTTCTCGCCGGCGCGGCCTCGCGCGCCTTCGCGCTCGCCCCGCTCGCCCTGCTCGGCCCCGCCCGCGCGGAGGGTCTGGGCGCCGGCATCGGCAGGCTCGGCGCCGGCGGCGCGCTCGCCGCGGCGGGCGCCGCACTGATCGTCGGCGTCGGGCTCGGACTCGGCGCGCTCGGCCTGGGGCGCGCGATCCTCGCCCTGCTGCTGGCGCTGGCCGCCGCGCTGGCGATGACCGCAATCGCCCGCCGCCAGATCGGCGGCCAGACCGGCGATGTCGCCGGCGCGGCCCAGCAGACCGCCGAAATCGCCTGCCTGTGCGGGCTTCTCATCGGCCGCGCCGCCGCCTAGATAGAGCGCCATGACCCTCGCCGCCGCCCCGCTTTCCACGCCCTGCGTCAAGACCTGCGTGATCGACCCGGCCTCGGGCCTGTGCATCGGCTGCGGACGCACGCTCGCCGAAATCGCCGGCTGGGGCGCGCTCGACGAACAGCGCCGCTGGGCGATCATGGCCGGGCTCGACGCGCGGCTGGTCGCCGCGCGTTCGCGCGGAAGCCGCGGCCGCCGGCGGGGGCCGGACGAGGCAAGTTGATGCGTCACATTCCGCCGATCGCGCTGCTCGCCGCCGCCGCGCTCGCGCTCCTCCTCATGCCCGCCGAGACGCCGATCCTCGGCCTCGATCACGAGCGGTTCGCCCGTTGCGCGCTCGGCGCCGCGCTGGCGCTCTGGCTGCTGGCCGGCGGCCCGCGGCGGCTTGGACCGGCCAATCTCGGGCGCGCGGCCGGCGGCGCGCTGACCTGGGCGGCGCTGATGCTGGCGCTGACCGGGCTCTACGCCTATCGCTTCGAATTCACCGATCTGGCCGACCGGGTCATCGCCGAACTGAACCCGGCCGAGCCGGTCGTCGGCCAGGGCGGCGAGGTCATCCTCACCCAGCGGCTCGGCGGCGAATTCGTGATCCCCGCAAGGGTCAACAACGTGCCGGCGACCTTCCTGTTCGACACCGGCGCCTCGACCGTGGTCATCCGCGCGCAGGACGCGCGCAAGATGGGGCTCGACGCGCCCGGCCTCGACTATGACGTGCGCGTCGTCACCGCCAATGGCGCCACGATGGCCGCCGAGACCCGGCTCGACGAACTCGCGGTCGGCCCGATCGTGCTGCGCAACGTTCGCGCCCTGATCGCGCGCCCCGGCGCGTTGAACGAGAACCTGCTCGGCATGAGCTTCCTCGAGCGCCTGCGCAGTTATTCGGTCGAACGCGGCCGGCTGGTGCTGAAGGCGCGCTGACCGCCTCAGGCCATCGACAGCGGCGCCGGCTCGCGCGCGACCTGCGCGAGCGCCTCGCGCAGGACTTCGAGCCCCGCCCCGCGCGCCGGCGCCAGCGTCGACAGCCTCTGGCGCCAGGCGCGCGCGCCGGGCCGCCCGGCGAACAGCCCGAGCAGATGGCGCGTCAGGTCGTGCAGGCGCGCGCCGCGGCCGAGCGCGCGCGCGACATGGGGTTCATAGGCCGCGACCGCCTCGAACCCGTCGGCGACCGGCGCCGCGGCGCCGAACAGCAGGGGATCGACCCCGATCAGCAATTCGGGCGCCTGATAGGCGGCGCGGCCGAGCATGACGCCGCCGAGGACGCGCAGCTGCGCCTGCGCGGCGTCGAGATCGCGAATCCCGCCGTTGATCGCCACCGGCCAATCTTGATGGGCACGCCCGAGCTGGTGGACGAGGCCGTAATCGAGCGGCGGGACATCGCGATTGTCCTTCGGGCTCAGCCCCTCCAGCCAGGCCTTGCGCGCATGGACGATCAGCGCCGCCGCTCCCGCCGCCTTCACCGTCGCCGCCAGCCCGAACAGCGCCTCGCGCGGGTCCTGGTCGTCGACGCCGATGCGGCATTTCACGGTGACGGGAACCGCCACGGCGGCCGCCATCGCCGCCACGCAATCGCCGACCAGCGCCGGCTCGCGCATCAGGCAGGCGCCGAACCGGCCGTTCTGGACGCGGTCCGAAGGACAGCCGCAGTTCAGGTTGATCTCGTCATAGCCGAAATCGGCGCCGATGCGCGCGGCCTCGGCGAGGCGCGCCGGATCGGCGCCGCCGAGTTGCAGCGCGACCGGATGCTCGACGGGATCGAAGCCGAGCAGCCGTTCGCGCGGACCGAAGACGACCGCGTCCGCGGTGACCATCTCGGTGTAGAGCCGCGCGCGCCGGGTCAGCAGGCGATGGAAGACGCGGCAATGCCGATCCGTCCAGTCCATCATCGGGGCGACCGAGAAGCGCCAGGGCCCGGCGTCGGCGCCATGGTCTTGATTCACGCGGATCGATTCCTTCGCATTCACAACCGATTCTCGCCGGCTCGACGAACAGTCTGCGCGCCGGACCCGCAAGCCGTCGACGAACGCCTCGACCAGACCCAAGACCGGCTGATCGCGGGTGTAGCACATGCCCGCGAGCGCGCGCAGGCCGTCTTCGCGCTCGCGATCGCGGACCGCATCGGCGCGCGCCCGCCGGTTGGTGTTGTTCGAAGGCGCTCCCATATTGACCGTCACGATCCCCGGCCAGCGGCCGGCACGCCATTCCTCGACCGCCGCCGACGCGGCGCCTCGCGATCCGCAACGCCGACGCGACGACAGACCGATGGAGCATTGCATGAAGCTGGCGATTTCGCTCACCGTCAACGGCGTCGCGCGGGAAGTCGCGCTCGACGACCCGCGGGTCACGCTGCTCGATCTCCTGCGCGAACGGCTCGACCTGACCGGGACCAAGAAGGGCTGCGACCGCGGCCAGTGCGGCGCCTGCACCGTCCTCGTCGACGGGCGGCGCATCAATTCCTGCCTCGCCCTGGCTGCATCCTGCGCCGACGCGGAAGTTCTCACCATCGAGGGCGTCGCGCATGGCGAGGCGCTCCATCCCGTCCAGGCCGCCTTCATCGCCCATGACGCGTTCCAGTGCGGCTTCTGCACGCCGGGCCAGATCATGAGCGCGATCGGCCTGATCGGCGAAGGCCAGGCGGGCGACGATCCCGAGCGCGTGCGCGAAGGCATGAGCGGCAATCTGTGCCGCTGCGGCGCCTATGCCGGAATCACGGCGGCAGTGCTGGACGCCCAGGCGCGGCTCGCCGAGCGCGAGCGGGAGCATGCGGCATGAACCTCTTCGATTACGTCAGGCCGTCGACGATCGCCGAGGCGGTCGCGGCCGGCTCGGCGCCGGGCGCCGCCTATCTGGCCGCCGGCACCAATCTGCTCGACCTGATGAAGGCCGGCGTCGCCCGCCCGAGCCGGCTCGTCGACGTCAGCCGGCTGCCCGGGCTCGACCGGATCGAGGCCCTCCCGGGCGGCGGCGTGCGGATCGGCGCGCTCGTGCGCAACGCCGATCTCGCCCATGACGCAAACTTCGCCCGCCGCTTTCCCGCGGTCGCCGAGGCGCTGCTGTCGGGCGCTTCGGCGCAGCTTCGCAACGCCGCGACCACCGGCGGCAATCTTCTGCAGCGCACGCGATGCGCTTATTTCTTCGACGTCGGGAGCCCCTGCAACAAGCGCGAGCCGGGCGCCGGCTGCGCGGCGCGCGGCGGCGAGACCCGCCTGCACGCCGTGCTCGGCTGGAGCCAGAGTTGCATCGCGACCAATCCGTCCGATTTCTGCGTGCCGCTCGCCGCGCTCGACGCGGTCGTCGAGATCGAGGGCGAAAAGGGACGCCGCGAGGTCGCCCTCGAAGCCTTCCACCGCCTGCCCGGCGATGCGCCCGAGCGCGACAGCGCGCTCGAGCCGGGCGAACTGATCCTCGCCGTCCGCCTGCCGGCGGAGGCGGCCGCGTTCGCCGGCCACGCGCGCTATCTCAAGGTTCGCGACCGCGCCTCCTACGCTTTCGCGGTCGCATCGGCCGCCGCGGCGCTGCGGATCGAGGGCGGCGCGATCGTCGAGGCGCGCATCGCGCTCGGCGGCGTCGCGGCCAGGCCCTGGCGCGCCCGCGTCGCCGAGGCGACGCTCGCCGGCGCGCGGCCGGACGGCGCCGCGTTCCGCCGCGCGGCCGAGGCGGCGCTCGCCGACGCGGCGCCGTCGGGCGACAATGCGTTCAAGATCGAACTGGCCCGACGGATCGTGACGCGCGCGCTCAGCCTCGCCGCGGCGGGAACGCCCGCGCGCACGCCGGCGCTTCCCGCTTCTCCCTTCGCCGTCGTTTCCGGAGACCTCGCCCATGTCTGAGATCGCGCTCACCCAGGCGCCGGCCCATCTCCGGCATGGCTCGAACATCGGCCAGCCGCTGACCCGGCGCGAGGGGATCCTGAAAGTGACCGGCGGCGCCCGTTACGCGGCCGACAACCACCCGCCCGGCATGCTCTACGCGGTGCTGGCGGCGAGCGCGATCGCCCGCGGCCGGGTCGCCTTTCTCGACGTGACGGCGGCCAAGGCGCATCCCGGCGTCGTCGCAGTGATGACCCCCGCCGAGAAGCCGAAGCTCGCCCAGGACCCGGACGCCAAGCTGCATCCGTTCATGTTCCGGCTCGACCTCCTGCAGAACGACAAGGTGCGCTATGTGAACCAGCCGATCGCGGTGGTGATCGCCGAGACCCTCGAGGCCGCCACCGAGGGCGCCGCGCTGCTGGCCCCGCGCTACGAGGCCGAGCCGGCGCGCGTCGGCCTCGACGGCGCGCCGAGCTTCGTGCCGCCCGGCGTCGGGGTCGGCAATCCCGCCGAGGTTCGGCGCGGCGACGTCGAGGCGGGGCTCGCGGCGGCGGCGACCCGCATCGAGGCGACCTACGAGACGCCGGCCCAGTTCCACAATGCGATGGAGCCGCATGCGATCGTCGCCGCATGGGACGGCGAGCGGCTGTCGATCGACACGCCGAGCCAGGGCCTCGCCCTCGCCCAGGGGCGGCTCGCCGGGCTGTTCGGCATCCCGCCGGCCGACATCCTTATCCGCAGCCCGTTCCTCGGCGGCGGATTCGGCTCCAAGGGCTTGCTCTCCGGGCCTCAAATCCTCGGCGTCATGGCGGCCAAATTCGTCGCCCGGCCGGTCAAGCTCGTCCTGCGCCGCAGCCAGATGTACGGCCCGGTCGGCCATCGCCCGCCGACGCGACAGACCCTGCGCCTCGGCGCAACCGGCGACGGCGCGCTGACTGCGATCGCCCATCACACCAAGACCGCGTCGAGCACGTTCGACGATTTCTTCGAGCCTGCCTCCGACATTTCGCACACGCTCTATGCGAGTCCTGCGATTGCGACATCGCACGAGGCGGTCCGGCTCGACACGGGCACGCCGATGTTCATGCGCGCGCCCGGCGAGGCGACCGGCTCGATCGCGCTCGAGAGCGCGATCGACGAGATGGCGCACGCCTGCGGCGCGGATCCGCTCGCGTTCCGCCTGAAGAACTATGCGGAGCTCGAGCCGATCTCCGGCAAGCCGTTCTCCTCGAAGGCGCTGCGCGAATGCTATGCGCAGGGCGCCGCGCGCTTCGGCTGGGCGCGCCGCCCGCTCGCGCCGCGCCAGATGCGCGACGCGGCCGGCCTGCTGGTCGGCTGGGGCGTCGGCACCGCGAACTTTCCCGCGCTGATGTTCCAGGCCGCGGCGCGCGCGATCCTGCGCGCCGACGGAACCGGCGTGATGGAGATCGGGGCCCAGGACATGGGCCAAGGCGCCGCGACCGCGCTCGCCCAGATCGCCGCCGACGGCCTCGGGCTCGACCTCGACGCGGTGTCGTTCCGGTCCGGTTCGTCCGACCTGCCCGATGCGGGAATCGCGGGCGGCTCGGCCCATACCGCGACCGCCGGCATGGCGGTCCACGACGCCGGCGCGAACGTGATCGCCAGGCTCGCCGGTCTGGCGACCGGCGACCGGCGCTCGCCGCTGTTCGGCGCCGGCAACGCGGGGGTCGATGCGCGCGGCGGCCGGCTCTACCGTCGCGACGACGAGAGCCGCAGCGAGAGCTACGCCGAAATCCTCGCCCGCGCCGGCCTCGCGCAGGTCGAGGCGCCGGGCCGGAGCGCGGCCAATCCGGCCTCGCAGGCGACCTATGCGATGCATGCGCACGGGGCGGTGTTCGCCGAGGTCAAAATCGATCCCGAACTCGGCCAGATCCGCGCCACGCGCCTCGTCGGCGCCTTCGCCGCCGGCCGGGTCATCAACCCGCGACTCGTGCGCAGCCAGTACTATGGCGGCATGATCTGGGGCGTCTCGTTCGCGCTGCACGAGCGCGCCGTCGTCGATCCGCGCTCGGGGCGGGTCATGAACGACGATCTCGGCGAATATCACGTGCCGGTCAACGCCGACATTCCCTCGCTCGAGGCCATTCTGGTCGAGGAGCACGATCCGCACGTCAACGCGCTTGGCATCAAGGGCGTCGGCGAGATCGGGGTCACCGGAACCTCAGGCGCCGTCGCCAATGCGGTGTGGCATGCGACCGGGATTCGCGTTCGGCAATTTCCGATCACGCTCGACCGGCTGATCGACTAGAGCCGCCGACTGAACGCGTTCGGCCGCCGCCATCCGAGTTCAGGCGCGCCGCAGCACGACCAGCCCGGACGACGGGACGACGACGACCAGGGCGCCGTCCCGGGCCGGGAGCGCGCCGCCCGCATTGCCGACGTTCCAGCCGCCGTAGGCCTGTGCGTCGCTGTTGAAAATCTCGATCCAGCGCGCGTCGCCCAGCCGGTCGTCGCCCAGCCGGTAGCCGTCGCCGAACGCGGCTGCGCCGAGGCATCCGACGATCAGATAGTCGTCGTGATCGTCCCATCGGTGGAAGGCGATCACGCGATTCCGGTCGTCGGCGACCGTCACCTCGATGTTGCGGGACCGGATCGCCGGATGGTTCTCGCTGAGCCGGATCAGATCCTTGTAATAGCCGAAGAGAAGCGCGCCGGTCCCCGCAGCGTCGCCGAGTATGTCCTCCCGATTCTGGAGGAAGCTGTCGTAACGGTAGAATTTGGCGGCGCCGATCTCCTCGCCCATGAAGAACATCGGCGCGCCGGCCGAGAGCAGCGCCATTCCGGCCGCGAACCGCACCCGCGCCTCGGCCCATCGCCGCGTGTCGCCGACGAGGGGCGCGCCGTTGACCGCCAGCCAGATCGTCCGCGCCGAACCGTCGCGATTGCCGCAATCGTCATGGGATTCGTTGTAGACGACCTTGGCGTTCGCGCTCGCTCGCAGAGCGCCAGCGAAATCATCCATGGCGAGCGGCCGGGCGTCGCCATAGCCCGCCTGCTTGACGAGTTCGGCATAGCCGCCGCCCTCGAACTCCACGAGATTGTGGTGGAAGTCCGCGTACCAGGTCGCGTCGAACCCGAGCCCGTCGCCATCGAGGCTCGGCTGCGTCAGCGCCGGCCAGTCGGAATAGTCTTCGGCGGTCAGGAACAGGCCCGGCTTCAGCAGCCGCATCGTCCTGGTCCATTGCCTGAGGAACTTGGCGCCGAACGCCGCCGCGCGTCCCGCCGGTCGGCCATTGGCGTGGATGGTCGGGTATTGGTGGATCGAACTGGTCTGATCGAGCCGGAAGCCGTCGACGTGGCACATGGCGACCAGCCAGGCCGCGCTGCTGACGAACAGCTGGCGGACCATCTCGACGTCGTAACGCGGCGCCCAGCCGCTCGAGACGTTGTCGATATAGCCGCCGGTCGGATCCGGATAGTCCGAGGGCGCGCCCTCGTACCAGAAATAGATGTTGTGGACGGGATCGTCGGAGTCGTACGCCCATTCCACGCGTTCGCCGTCGGGATCGAAATGATTGTAGCAGACGTCGAGGATGACGGCGATCCCCCTGCGATGGCAGGCCCGGACGAACGCTTTCAGGCGGTCGGTTCCGCCGGCGGCCTGATCGATGGCGAAGAAATGCGACGTGCCGTAGCCCCAGTTCGCCTTGCCCTCGAATTCGGCCATGGGCATCAGCTCGACCGCGTTCACGCCGAGATCGGCGAGGTGATCCAGGAACGCGACCGCGTCGTCCAGCGTCCCGGGGTCCGGTGCGCCATAGCCGAGGGCGCCGACGTGCAATTCGTAGATGACGAGATCCTGCAGCCGCGTCGGCAGCGGATGCTCCGCAACGAATTCGTCGCGCCAGAATTCGTCCGCCGGGGTCTGGCGACCCGGACCGGTCGTCACGCAGTCGGGATCGCAGACCACGGAGCAGCTCGGCGGCCCGTCCAGCGCCTCGGGCGGACCCGGATAGGCCTTGCCGCCCGGGTCGAAATCGCCTTTCCCGACCTGCGCCCGCGAGTGGATGTCGGTGCGGAACGCCAGGGCGCCGTCGTCCTTGGCGATTCGGAACATGTAGGGCGCGCCGACGAGCCCGGAGAACGCCGACAGCGCAGGATCGTCGCCGGGACCGATGGTCCACACGCCCTGGTCGTCGCTCCTCATCGGCAACAGCCTCACCGCGCCGTCGCCGTCGTCGGCGACATAGCCGCGCGCCGGATCGGCCAGCGCCAGATCGACCGCCCTGGCGTTCGGCGCCCACAATGAGAACCGGAGGCCCGGCGCCTGGCCGGGGACTTGCTGCTTCAAGGCGCCGAGACGATGGCAGTGCGTGAGATAGTAGACCTCGGTCGAGCCGCCTTTGCCCAGGACGAACGATCGTTCGCGCGACGTCGAGTTCTCGTCGTCGACCTCGCTGGCGATCGCCCAGAGATTGGCGCCCGCCGGCCCGTCGAGCATGACCCCCCAGCCGAACGCGGCGCCGATCCCGCCCTCGTCGAATTGAATCTCGGCCTCGAACGCGGGACATCCCTCCGGGTCGACCGCCGGGTCCATCGGCGTCGTCGACCAGGCGGACGCGGCGCGGCCCGCAGCGTCCCAGCCGCCTTGCAGCCGGACGTTGGAAAACGGATTGCTCATCAGCCCGGGGCGGAAACTGAATCGCACGGTCGCAGCGCACATCGACGGCTCCCCGTTCCTGGAACGTCACGGCGCGGGCGAAGGCGCCGGCCAAACACGCGCCCGCCCGCTCAGGGCGCGGTCCGTATCCCCTCGCGCTCGGCGCGATCGATCAACAGGCTCGCATCCTCGGGAAGGAGATAGCGCTGGGCGACGAGACTTTCGGCGGCTTTACGGAACGCCGCGAGATAAATCTCCTTGGTGGGGTAGCGTTCCTCGATCGACAGGCGCGGATCGCCCGCGACCAGTCGCTCGGCGCGGGTCGCCGCGAAGGGGATGAAACTGCCCTGGAGGTTGCACATGCCGCCTTCGAACCGGTCCTTGCGCCCGAGATTCCACCCGGTGTAGGAGCCGATCGGCGTCTGGGCGAACACCGACCTTATTCCGGCCAGATCGTCGCCGTCGGCGTCGACCTGCATTTCGAGCACGCCATAGCTCGCCGTCCCGACCGAAGGCGGCTCGCGGGTGACGATTCCGCTGGTGTCGCCCGCGCGGTAGAGCGGTCCGAAATCGAGCGGGTGCAAGGGATTGTAGACGCGCATGGGCGAAACCGCCGGGCGCTCGACCCCGCCATAGGCGTTGGCGGGGATCGCGGGGAAGCGCACCTGATCGGGCGCCACGAGCGTCCCGTCGGCGATGTGCGGCACGGCGCTCGCGGGCGGCGGCGCGTCGTCGCGCACCCATGCGGTCAGCGCGGTCAGCAGCGCGCGCATCGTCCACAGCTGCGGATTGGGGTTGGGCTGCTGCTGGCAATTGCCGAACGGCGCATGGGTCGCGAGCGGCAAGGGCGCCGGCCCGTGCTGGGTGCTCGCCATGATGAAGGTGCGCACCGCGGGCGGATCGGGAACGTCGCGCTGGCCGAGCGGATCGGTCAGGCCGAGCGACTGGCGTCCCTCCCACATTTCGAGCGCGGTGGCGACGTGAAAGATCCGCGGACAGCTGTCCGTCGCCGCGCACCGGTCGAGCACGCCGGCGGCGCGCCCGGTGAGCGGGTCGCCCTGTTTGGCGTAGGCGAACGGGAAATCATAGGCGGGATAGAGATGATCGGTCTGCTCGCCCCAGGCGCGCACGGGCTGGCCGAAACGGACGTTCAGCGGCATCAGGCCGCCGCCGATGTGGGGATAGGCGCCGTCGAACACGCGCCGGCCCGCCTCGTCGCGATTGAAACCGAGGGCGAGAAAGCTCCGGATCATCCGGCCGCTCTGCGAGGAGCCCTCGATGATCGCCAGATTGTCGGGCCGATAGACGGGATTCGCGGCGCCGCCGTCGTCCCTGGCTTCGTCGCGCAGGAAGGCGCCGAGGTCGCGCGTCGCCGCGAAGCCGAGGCCGCCGACGGTCGGGTCCTTCGCGCGGTAGATCAGTTCGTAGAGCCGACCCGGTTGGAAGCCGGCGGGGTAGCACAGGCTCCGCTCGTCCGGAACGGCCGGCTTGCCTTGTTGGCAGGCGCCGAAGCTCCATTCCTCGTTGGCGATCGGTCGGCGCGGATCCTGCTCGCGCGCGCGCACGGTCAGGCTCGGCAGGAACCCGTCGGGGAACGGCGCGCGATTGTCGAGGCCCGCAGTCGGATAGCTGTCGTAGCTGCCCGGCGGGTAGTTCTGAATCTGCTGGCTGAGGCCGATCGGGACGCTCACCGCCGAGGCCGGCGTGACGATCTCCGAGCGAACGATTCCGGTCACCGCCGATCCGTCGCGCCGGTGCGCCACGATCGGCGGCATCCCCAGCCGGTTCATGCCGGGGCCGACGTCCATCTCCCATCCGAACCAGACCATCGTGTAGCCGGCGCGCATCAGCCAGCCGTCGCCCGGCGCGCTCAGCCCGTAGCGGTTGGCGAGGCCCCCGGCGACGCCCTCGTTGAATGCGCTCGGCGCCAGCTTGTTGCCGCGGTTGACGACCTCGAACAGGAGGATGCGATTGGCGCCCGCCATGTCATCGGGCGCCAGCAGCTCGATATTGGTCGCGTATTCGACCATCCCGCGTGCGTCGCGCGGGGCGAGGTCGATGTCCTGGATGATCGCATTGGCGGGATCGGCCGGGTCGAGCTCTCCGAAGACCCGGCCGACGACATGGCGATAGGAACCGGCTCGACCGAACGGCTCGCCGCCGAACGCCGGCTCCGACTTCTGGATTTCGATCCGGGTGATCCGCGCCTGGACGCCCGCGGCGGATAGCGCCACCGCCAGAACCGCCAATCCCGCGCAGACGAGCCGCCGTTTCATGGTCCTCCCCGGGCCCGTCCGCCTCGATCGCCCCATCATAGGACGGCGTCCGCCGGCGGCGCCAGCCCGATTGCCGGCGAGCCGCCGGCGTCGGACGCGGGCGCCGGGTTCATCGCGACCGGCGCGCCGCGCCGACGACGACCGCCAGCGCGACGCCCGCCGCCGCCAGGCCCGCCATTGCGAGATAGGCGACCTCGCCGAATCCGGCGTAGAGCGGTCCGCTGAGGGTCACCGTCGCCGCGCTGACGCCGGCGACCGCGGCGGCCAGCCAGCCCTGGGCGCGGGCGCGAATCGCATGGGGCGCAAGCTCGAAAATGAGGTACATCGAGCCCATGTGGGTGGCGGCGAAACTGAGGCCGTGGCCGGCCTGCGCCAGCGCCAGCAGGACCGCGCCCGGGTCGCTCGCCATCGCCAGCCAGCGCAGGATCGCGGTGGCGCCGCCCAGCGCCATGAGTCCTGCGGCCCGGTCCGGCCCAGCGCCCCAGCGCCCGACCAGGGCGAAGAACATCGTCTCCGCGGCGACCCCGAGCGCCCAGGCCGCGCCGACGAAGGCGTTCGAATGGCCCTCGCGCGCCCAGTGGAGCGAGCCGAACGTGTTGACCATGGCGTGGCTCGCCTGGATCAGCGCCGCCGCCGCCATCACGGCGAACAGCAATCCGCGCCGGGGCTCGCGCGCCGGCGCCGCTTCGGCGAGCGCCGGCGCCTGGGCGAGCGCCCCGAGCGGGGCGGCGTAGAGCGCGGCGCCGACCGACAGCAGCGCGAAGGTCGCCAGGCCATAGGGTATGGCGGCGACGGAGGTGAAGCTGAGGAACAGGCCCGCCAGGACATTGCCGACGATCAGGAAGCCCGAGCCCCATTTGCGGATGCGGCCATATTCGATCTGGCTCGCCCGGCCGCTTGCGCGCGGGCGCGCCGCGCCGGGGCCGAGGTCGCGCGCGCGCAGGACCGCGAAGGTCAACGCGTCGGACAGCGGCATGGCCACGCCCTGCGCGCACGAATAGAGCGTCACCGCCACGAAAATCGGCGCGAAGCCGGCGGTGAAGATCATCGCGCCGGCGAGCGCCGTCATCAGGATCAGCGCGGCGGCGAGCACGCCGATGAAATCGCCGGACTTGTCCGCCCAGCGCGCCGATAGCGGCGTCGACAGGACGCGCAGGAACTGCGGAGCCGCCAGCACGAAGGCGATGGCGCGATCGTCGAGGCCGCGCGAGCCGAGCCAGACCGGCAGGAAAGGGATCTGCACGCCGAGCGTCAGGAACGTCGCCGCGTAGAGGAGCGCCAAACGGAAATCGCTGTCGCGACCCTTCGCCGCCGGGCCCATGCTCAGTCCATGACCGCCGCCCGCAGGATGCACACCATCGTCGCATGGGCCGGCTTCGAGGAAGCGTTGCGGATGCGATGGGGCAGATCGCAGCGATAGCGCAGGGTCTCGCCCGCGCGCGCGGTCTGCGTGGCGCCGCCGACCTCGATCTCGAGATCGCCCTCGAGCACGGAGAGGCATTCGATCGAGCCGCGCTGGTGCGCGTCCGATTCCAGCAGGCCGCGCGGCTCGGCCTGGAAATCGTACCATTGCAGCCAGTCGACCGTCTTGATCCAGCCGATCACCGCCAGCCGGCACAGGCCGTCGTCGGAGACGAGGATCGGCGTGTCGCCGCGGCTCGAATGTTCGATGAACGGCCCCTCCTCGGCGCCCTGCAGCACCGATTCGATGGAAACGTCGAGCGCATGGGCGAGGCGCCAGATGGTCGTCAGGGTCGGATTGGTCTCGTTGCGCTCGATCTGCGAAATGATCGACTTGGCGACCCCCGACTGGGTGGACAATTCCGACAGCGACAGATTGTAGCTCTTGCGCAGCCGCTGGACGGTGCGTCCGAGCTGGCCCGACAAAGCGGCGGCGCCCGCCTCCAGCACCTTGGCCTTGTCCTTGCCTTCGACGCCCATCGCGCGGATCCCGAGCCGGTTTTCCCTGGGGTGAATCCCGTTTGCCATAATAGACGAAGTCGGGCGATTTATCGAACGGCCGCCGCGGGCGATCGCTCCGTCCATCGACGCCAAGCGGGGAATTCGCAGCGCGGCGCGAGCCGGGCGAACAGGACGCCGCGAGCGAACGTCAGAGCGGCCCAGAACCGCGTCGCGAAAGCGGCGGCGGGGCGCGATTCCTCGGGCGGAGTTCAGAACGCGCCGGGAAACGCGCCGCCGTCGATGAGGATGTTCTGGCCGGTGATGTAGCCGGCCTGCGCGCTCGCCAGGAACGCGCACAGCTGCCCGAATTCGGCGGCCTGGCCGAAGCGCCCGGCCGGGATCGCGGCCTCGCGCTCGGCCCTGATCTTGGCCTCGTCGAGCCCGCGCGCCTCGGCCTGCCGGGCGAGGCCGACGCGGATGCGATCGGTGTCGAAGGCGCCCGGCTGGATCGAATTGATCGTGACGTTGGCGCGCGCCAGCGCGCGCGCGGTGGCGGCGAGGAAGGCGGTGAGGCCCGCGCGCGCCCCCGAGGAGACGTCGAGCCCGGCGAGCGGGGCGCGGACGGAGGCGGACGTGATGTTGATGATCCGCCCGAAACCGCGCGCCTTCATGCCCGGCGCGACCGCCTGGGTCAGCGCGATCGGCGTCAGCATGTTCGCCTCGAGGCCGCGCAGCAGATCCTCGCGGGTGATCGATTCGAACGGCTGCGGCGGCGGGCCGCCGTTGTTGTTGACGAGAATGTCGGGTTCCGGACAGGCGGCGAGCAGCGCGGCGCGCACCGCGGGATCGCCGACGTCGCCGGCGACGGCGACCACGGCGGCGCCGGTCGCCCGAATCTCCCGCGCGGTCGCTTCGAGCCGCGCAGCGTCGCGGCCGTTGACGAAGACGGCGCAGCCCGCCTGCGCGAGCGCCGTCGCGCAGGCCTTGCCGAGCCCCTTGCTGGAGGCGCAGACGATCGCCTTGCGGCCAGCGATGCCCAAATCCATCCGATGACCCTCTTCGAGACCGTCGCCCCATTGTGACGGCGCGGGCGCGCCGCGACAAGCGTGAATGCCGATCCGCCGCCCGGCGCACATTCGCCGCCGGGAACCCCACCGCATCCGGAACGTTTGCCCAAGCCGTGCCCAGAGGGCAATGAGGAATGCCGTGAACCCGTCGACAGCTCAGGGTCGTGCGAGAGCCGTCGGCATCGGGCCGCTCCAGGGCCTCAACTTCTTCATGGCCGACATGCAGGCCGGGGTCGGGCCGTTCCTCGGCGTGTTCCTGCTCGCCCATGGCTGGCGGAGCGGACCGATCGGCACGGTGATGACCATCGGCGGCGTCGCGGGCATGCTGATGACGGCGCCGGCGGGCGCGCTGATCGACGGGACCACGCACAAGCGCGCCTATGTCATCGCACCGGGACTCTGCACGGTCCTGGCCTCGATGATCATCCTGCTTTCCCAGCAATTCTGGCCGGTCGCCGCCTCGCAGGTCGCCACCGCGATTGCCGGCGCCGCGATCGGGCCCGCGGTCGGCGGCATCACCCTCGGGCTCGTCCGCCAGGCCGGCTTCGCGCGGCAGACCGGGCGCAACCAGGCGTTCAATCATGCCGGGAACATGGTCGGGGCCGGCCTGTCCGGCCTGCTCGGCTGGAAATTCGGCCTGCCCGCCGTATTCTGGCTCGCCGCCGCGTTCGGCGGCGCCTCGATCGTCTCGGTCCTCATGATCCCGCGCGCCGCGATCGACGACGGGGCGGCGCGCGGGCTGAGGGACGGCGAGGAGGACGGCGCCGAGGCGAGCGGTTTCAAGGCGCTGGCGGAGTGCAAGCCGCTGCTGGTCCTGGCGGCCGCGCTGGGGCTGTTCCATCTCGGCAATGGCGCGATGCTGCCGCTCTACGGCATGGCCGTCGTCGCCGCCGGCCGCGGCGATCCTTCCGGCTTCATCGCGCTCACCATCGTCGTCGCCCAGGGCGTCATGATCGTCGCCTCGCTCGTCGCGATGCGGATGATCGAGAGGGAAGGGGCCTGGATCGTGATGCTGATCTCGTTCCTCGCGCTTCCCGTCCGCGGGCTGCTCGCCGCCCATCTCATCCTCGACTGGGGGGTCTATCCCGTCCAGATGCTCGACGGCGTCGGCGCCGGGCTGCAGAGCGTGGCGGTTCCGGTGCTGGTGGCGCGCATTCTGAACGGGACGGGGCGGGTGAACGTCGGCCAGGGCGCGGTCATGACCGCCCAGGGCGTCGGCGCCTCGCTGAGCCCGGCGATCGGCGGCTGGATCGCGCAGGGGATCGGCTACGGCGCGACCTTCATGATCCTGGGCGGATTCGCGCTCGGCTCGATCGCGCTCTGGCTCGGCTTCGCCGGGACCTTGCGGCCGGCCTGCGCGAGAAGGGCGGCCGCGGCGCTGAAAGCCGCGGCGGGCGGAGCCTCGCCATGACCGGGGCCGAGGGCGTGGTCGCCTTCGCGCGCATCGGCGACCCCCGGGCCACGGATGCGTCCCGCTCGATCATCGCCGGGATCGAAACCGACCGCGCGAAGAGTCCGGATATCGGCGCGCCGCTCGCGCACCCTGCTGACGACGGCCCGTCCGGGGCGCAACGCGGGCCCGACCGGACGGCCGCCCCGCCGCCGATCGCCGAACCTCCTCGATGTCCCCCGCAGCGCTGACCTGGACCATCGCCGCAATCGCGACCGCGGGCGTGATCCTGCGGCCGTTCGGCCTGCCCGAGGCGATCTGGGCGGTCGCCGGCGCGACGCTGATCGTCGTCCTGCATCTGCTGTCGCCGCACGACGCGCTGATCGGGATCGGCAGGGGCGTCGACGTCTATCTGTTCCTGACCGGCATGATGCTGCTGGCGGAGGTCGCCCGCAAGGAGGGGCTGTTCGACTGGCTCGCCGCCCGGGCGACGCGCGGCGCGCGCGGCTCGGCGACCCGCCTGTTCCTGCTCGTCTATGGGGTCGGCGCGCTGGTGACGACGTTCCTCTCCAACGATGCGACGGCGGTCGTGCTGACGCCCGCCGTCGCCGCCGCGGTCAAGGCGGCGAAGGCGAAGGAGCCGCTGCCCTATCTCTTGATCTGCGCCTTCATCGCCAACGCGGCCTCGTTCGTCCTGCCGATTTCCAACCCGGCCAATCTGGTCATCTACGGCGCCCATATGCCGCCGCTGCTGGCGTGGCTGCCGCGCTATCTGCCGGCCTCGGCGCTGGCGATCCTCGCCACCTACCTTGCGCTGCGATGGACGCAACGCGCGGCGCTGCGCCAGGAGATCGCCGAAGACGCGCCGCTCGCCGATCTCACGCGCGCCGGCAGGATCGCCGCCGCGGGGATCGCCGCGACCGCGGTCGCGCTGCTCGCCGCCTCGGCGCTCGACGTCCAGCTCGGCCTGCCGACCGCCATCGCGGGCGCAGCGACCGCCGTCGCTGTGCTGGTCGTCGAACGCAAGGGGCCGTGGGACACGATCAAGGACGTTTCCTGGGGCGTGCTGCCGCTGGTCGCCGGCCTGTTCGTCCTCGTCGAGGCGCTCGACCGGAGCGGCCTCATCGGCATGCTCGGCGCCCTGCTCCACGACGGCGCGCAGCGCTCCGGCGCCGGCGCCGCCTGGGCGGCCGGCGCCGCGATCGCCCTGGCGAGCAACCTCATGAACAATCTCCCGGCCGGGCTGATCGCGGCGGGCGCGGTGCGGGACGCCCATGCCCCCGACGGCGTGACCCGCGCCGTGCTCATCGGCGTCGACCTCGGGCCCAACCTTTCCGTGACCGGCTCGCTGGCGACGATCCTCTGGCTGACCGCGCTGCGCCGCGAAGGCCTGAACGTCGACGCCTGGACCTTTCTGAAGCTCGGCGCGTTGGTGATGCCGCCGGCGCTGCTGCTCGCCCTCGCGGGGTCGATGGCGTTCGGCTGAACAGGCGAGGGCAGACAGGCGATGCAGGGCGGCGGGACTGGCCGGCTCGGCGGCATCGCGCTCGCCGCGCCTTTGCGAACCGGGCGGCGCCGGCCGAGCGCCCGCGACCGGGCGTCATCGCAGTGACATCAGAATCTGGGCAATGAGGCGGTGCGCAGTGCGCGGCGCGCGAACATTCGAGGCGGCATTGGCCAAACAGCACGACGGCGTCACGCGCTATCGCACGATCTTCATGTCGGATCTCCACCTCGGCACACGCGGCTGCCAGGCGGAGCTGATGCTCGACTTCCTGCGCGTCCACGACGCCGACACCATCTATCTGGTCGGCGACATCGTCGATGGCTGGCGGCTGAAATCCGGGTGGTACTGGCCGCAGGCGCACAACGACGTCATCCAGAAGCTGCTGCGCAAGGTCCGCCACGGCGCGCGGATGATTTTCGTCCCCGGCAATCATGACGAATTCGGCCGCCAGTTTCTCGGCCTCACCTTCGGCGGGATCGAGATCGCCGGCGACACGATGCACACGACCGCGGACGGCCGCCGCTTCCTGGTCATCCACGGCGACGAATTCGACGTGATCGTGCGCCACGCCAGATGGCTCGCCTTCTTCGGCGACTGGGCCTACGAGACGGCGCTGTTCGTCAACACCCATTTCAACCGGCTGCGCCGGCTGCTCGGCTTCGACTATTGGTCGTTTTCCGCCTGGGCCAAGCTGAAAGTCAAGAACGCGGTCAATTTCATCGGCGGGTTCGAGCGCGAACTGGCCGCCGAGGCGCGGCGTCGCGGCGCCGACGGGGTGATCTGCGGCCACATCCATCACGCGGCGATCCGCGAGATCGATGGGATCGCCTATGTGAACACCGGGGACTTCGTCGAAACCTGTTCGGTCGTGGTCGAGCACGACGACGGCCGGCTGGAAATCCTCCTCTGGGCCGACCTGTCGGCGCGCGCCCGCGAGGCAAGCCGGGCGGCGCCGGCGGCCGCCGAAGCCGAGGCCGAAGCGGCCTGATGCGAATCCTGATCGCCACGGACGCGTGGCGCCCGCAGATCAACGGCGTCGTTCATTCGCTCGAGCAGATGGCGAAGGCCGCCCGCGACCACGGCGTGGCGATCGACTTCCTGACCCCGCAGGGCTTTGCGACCATTCCGCTGCCGACCTATCCCGACATCAGGCTCGCGCTCGCCTCGAGGGGCGCGGTCGCGCGCCGCATCGACGCGGCGCGTCCCGATCACGTCCACATCGCGACCGAAGGCCCGATCGGGTTCGCCGCGCGCGCCTGCTGCCGCGCCGAGGGGCGGGTCTTCACCACCAGCTATCACACCCGTTTTCCCGAATATATCGCCCAGCGCACGCCGATCCCGGAGGCATGGACCTATGCGGCGCTGCGCCGTTTCCACGCCGCCGCCGCCGTCGTCATGGTTCCCACCCCGACGATCCGCGACGAATTGACCCGGCGCGGCTTCGCGCGCGCCAAGGTCTGGTCGCGCGGCGTCGACCATACGACGTTCCGCCCGCGCGCGGCGAGCGTGCTCGACCTGCCGCGGCCGATCTTCCTCTACGTCGGCCGGGTCGCGGTCGAGAAGAACCTCGGCGCCCTGCTCGGCCTCGCGCTGCCGGGATCGACCGTCATCGTCGGCGACGGGCCGGCGCGCGCCTCGCTCCAGCGCCGATACCCGCACGCCCATTTCCTCGGCGCCCGCTCGGGCGAGGCGCTGGCGCAAATCTACGCGAGCGCCGACGCCTTCGCGTTCCCCAGCCGCACCGACACGTTCGGCATCGTCCTCATCGAGGCGCTGGCGAGCGGGCTGCCGGTCGCGGGCTATCCGGTCGCCGGCCCGCTCGACGTCATCGGCGACAGCGGCGCCGGGGTCCTGGGCGAGGATCTCGGCGCGGCCTGCCTCGCCGCGCTCGACATTCCGCGCGAACGGGCGCGCGCGCATTCGCTGCGCTTCACCTGGCGCGAGAGCGCGCGCCAGTTCCTCGCCAATATCGACGCCGGCCGCGCGGCCGGCGCTGCGCCGGGCGCGCTCGGGCGGGTCGCCTGAACGCAAGGCCGCGCGAAGCCGTTGCGAAATCCTCGGCTCCCGGGCGCGCGCGACGCCCGCTTGACAGCGGCGGCGGGCGTCGGCTTTCCTCGCCCGAAATCAGGGAGCCGACCCATGCCCGACGCCGATCCGGTCGTCATCGTCGCCGCCGTGCGCACGCCGCTCGGCCGGTTTCTCGGCGATCTCGCGGGGCTGCCGGCGCCCCGGCTCGGCGCGCATGCGATCCGCGCGGCGCTCGATCGCGCCGGGCTCGCCCCGGCGCGCGTCGACGAGGCGCTGATGGGCTGCGTGCTGCCGGCCGGCCTGGGCCAGGCGCCGGCGCGCCAGGCCGCGCGCGGCGCCGGATTGCCCGATTCCACCGGCGCCACCACGATCAACAAGGTCTGCGGCTCCGGCATGAAGGCGACCATGCTCGCCCATGACCTGATCCGCGCCGGCTCGGCCGAGATCGTCGTCGCCGGCGGCATGGAATCGATGTCCAACGCGCCCTATCTGCTCGCCAAGGCGCGCAGCGGCTATCGCATCGGCCACGACCGCCTGTTCGATCACATGATGCTCGACGGCCTCGAGGACGCCTATGAGAGCGGGCGCTCGATGGGCGATTTCGGCGAGGCGACGGCCCAGGCCTATCAGTTCAGCCGCGCCGAGCAGGACGCCTATGCCGCGCGCAGCCTCGGCCGGGCGAAGGCGGCGATCGACCAGGGCGCCTTCGGCGCCGAAATCGCCCCGGTGCGATTGAACGCAAAAGGCGGCGACCGGATCGTCGCCGACGACGAGAACCCACCCAAGGTTTCGGCCGACAGAATCGCCGGCCTGAAGCCCGCCTTCCGGCCCGACGGGACGATCACCGCCGCCAGTTCCTCGGCCAACGCCGACGGCGCCGCGGCGCTGGTGCTGACCCGGCGCTCGATCGCCCGGCGCGACGGCCTGCCGATCCTGGCGGAAATCCGCGCCCATGCGACCCATGCCCAGGCGCCCGAATGGTTCGCGACGGCGCCGATCCCGGCCATTCGCAAAGTGCTGGCAAAGGCGGGCTGGGGGATCGGCGACGTCGATCTGTTCGAGATCAACGAGGCCTTCGCGGTCGTCGCAATGGCGGCGCAACGCGACCTCGGCATCGCCGACGACAGGCTCAACGTCCACGGCGGCGCCTGCGCGCTCGGCCATCCCATCGGCGCCACCGGCGCGCGGATCATCGTGACGCTGCTGCACGCGCTCGCGCGGGCGGGCAAGACGCGCGGCGTCGCCTCGCTGTGCATCGGCGGCGGCGAGGCGACCGCGATCGCCGTCGAGCGGCCCGCGCCCTGACGCGGCGCGCGTCGATCCCGCGCGAGTCCGCCTCGCCGATTTCAGGAGTGGCCAGCCCCGTTTTCGCCGACCCGGCCTTCGACGTCCGGGACGTTGACGCGGCATCGCCGGCGCGCTGCGCCGCCGCTCCCGTCCCGGCGCCTTCGCCGGACGCCTTCATCGCCGGGGGCGACTGCGTCTCGTCGGCGCGGCGTTTTTGCAGCCGATACCTCTTCGCGCCCGCAGTGCGCGCCAACAGGTCTTGGTCGATGACGGCGAGGGCCGGGCGCGCGGGTCGAGCTTCGCGGCGCGCCTCCTGGCGCGTCGCGACCGCCGGAAGCGGCGCGAGCTTGGCGCGCCCGCCCGGACCTGGCGGGGCGGCGGAGGGGGTCGGCGAGTCCGCTTGTTTCGACGCGGCGGCTCATGACGGGCGTCCGCTCGCCGGCGACGCGTCATGGCCGGGTGGAAGGCGGCCTGGGCTGCGGCTTCCGGGGCGCGAAAAGGAAGCCGGAGACTGAGAACGATAGTTCGTCGCGAGAGCATTAGGGACTTGGATGGTGACGCCCCTCCCCGTACTTCCGCGCGCGACGAAGACGGGGGACGCAGATGGGAATTTAAACCGCTAAATGGGTATCACGTCCCCGTAATGCATGCATCATGGCGGCGGCGGTTTTCATCGCGGCGGCGGCTACGCGCGCGGCTATGGCCATCGCTATTATGGCGGGGGCTATTATGGCGGCCCCTACTACGGGGGCCCGTACTACGGCGGGCCGTACTACGGCGGACCCTGCGTGCCGGTTCTGGGCATCTTGTCCGGGAACTACTGCGGCTACTGGGACGCCTCGCCCTCTCGCCGCTCTATGGATCGAAAGCGCCAGACCTCAGGTCTGGCGTTTTTTCGTTTAGGCGACGGCGAGACTTCAATTGAGCGCGGTCGGTTCGGCCTCGGTCAAGAACGTCCGGATCTCGTCGAAGAACTGCTTGCGGTTCTTCTCCAAAATGACCGTATGTGTGCCTTCGCCGATTTCGACCAGCCGTTTGTAGGGCGCGTGGGTCAGATGCGCGAACACAGCCTGCGCCATGTAGCTGGGCAAGTCCGCGTCCCATTCGGCATGGATCAGAAGCGTGGGAACGTGAATGTCGGCGGGATCGTAAAACGGTTTGCCCGCGCGCCAATATTGCGTGAACTCCGCATAAACCCCGTTCGGCGCCCGCAGTTTCGGCGGCTCCATCTTTGAGCCGACGGGATCGGTGGCGAGCGTCGCGTTCCACCAGGCGTCGAACACGCCGGCCGGGATCAGCGACGCGCGCTGGTCCTCGGCGACGCCCGTCAGCCAGCGTTTGCGCGCGCTCTCCTTATCGACGAGGCGATAGGCGGGCAGCGGGTCTTTCGGCGGCTCGACGGCTTGCTGGAGCGTCCAGGCCGGGGCGTAGAGCACGAGGCGCTCGATCTTGTCGTTGTGTCCTGCGGCATAGCGCCCGGCGATGGAAGTGCCCCACGACCATCCCATCAGGTCGAGCTTCGGAAGGTCGCGCAGCTTCAGCACGTAATCGACCGCCGAGCCCAGATCCGCGCCGGCCTCGTCCGATCCGGCTACGGGCGCGCTTTCGGGCGCGGGCTTGTCCATCTCGGGGGGTCTCGTCGAGCGGCCATAGCCGCGCACGTCGACGAGAAACACGTCGAAGCCGGCTTGCGCGAAAAGGTCCATCATCGACTGGCCCTCGATGGGCAAGTCGAAGCTCGTTTCGGCGGGATAGGTCGCGCCGTGGACGAACAGCAGCGTGCGGTCCGGGAGGCCCGTCGGGGCGCCGGCGAGATGCTTGTTGCGCACGAAGAGTTCTATGCCAGGCGTGGTGGAGGGGATCATGCGATCCTCGGCCACGATCTCGGCGGCGCCGGCGCCTGTGGTCAGCGCGCTCGCCAGAGCGAGCGTCGTCAATCCGCGCATATCTTTCCTCCCGTTGATTGTCGGCTTTGCATCCGCCAGCGCGATCCACTTTACGGGCGGATCGCTTGCGCCGAAATCGAAATCTGCCTACGCCCAAAAAGCGCGGGTTACGGTGAACGGAGCGGAATCGCCAAAACCAAACCAACGCCAAGCCGCCCCTTCCTTT
>JBEKEI010000011.1:0-64333 GCA_050013915.1 Roseiarcus sp. | reverse complement strand
CCCGGGGCCGCGGCAGCGATGGCGATGGAAGACAGCCGACGGCGCCGCCAAGCCCATCGCTTGGTCGGCCCGCCATCGATCCGGCTCGCCGAGGCCCGGAAATTTTTTGAAATTTTTTGAAGCTTTTTGAAGCGTTTGGAAGTGGTTTGAAGTGGTTTGAAGCGTTCTTGAAGCTCTTTGAAGGGGTTTGGAAAGCTTTGGCGATGGTATTCCGAGTTCTTAGAATGTAGCGGGATTCCAACGACTTGCGAGCGAGTGAGAAGCTATTTGCGACCCCGCGACGCCCGCGCTTGCGGGCCGCTCGAAGCCCCCGGGCGGCGTCAAGCGTCGGGACAAGCCCGAACGGCGCCCCGAACGAACCAAGGCCGGCAATTGCTGGGACCGCCTCTGACGGCGCTTCGAGGTTGAACGAGGGAGCGCCTCGGCAGTTGCGCCCGCGCCGGGTCAGGCGGGCCGCCATCCGGCCCGCCGCGCGCCTCGTCCTCGTGATCCGACGCCGGCGGACTTCGCGCTCGACCGCGCTGACGGCGGCGGCGGGCGGCGGCGCGGGCGCTGCGGGGTCGCTCATGGGCCGGGCTCCTGGACGGGGGACCAATGGTGAGAGCATAGCCGATCTTTTGGAATTACGGAAGTACTTTCTCAAATTTCTCTTTTGCAGACGATCCCGCGGCGCAGGCGGAACTCAGGGCCGCGTCGGCGGCGGCGGTCCAGTCGCGCCAGGCGCGGGGTCGGCAAGCCGGAGACCTTCAACGTCCTCGGCTTCGCCTTCATTCGCGGCAGATCGCCGACCGGCAAGTTCCTGATCCACAGGAAGAGCCGGCGCGACCGCGTGCAGGCCAAGCTCCGGGAAATCAAGGAGGCGCTGCGGCGGCGCATGGATCAGTCGGTCCCGGAACAGGGCAAACGGCTGGGACAGGTGGTGCGCGGCTTCTTCAACGACCGCGCCGCGCCGACCAACAGCCGCGCGCTCGCGGCCTGCCGCCGCCGCGTCACGGACCTCCGGCGACGCACGCTTCGGCGGCGCAGCCAGATGGACCACACGATCTGGGCGCGGACGACCCGGCTGGAAAATGACCGGCTCCCCAAGCCGGCCATCCTTCACCCCTGTCCCAGCGTTCGCTTCGCCGTCAAAAACCCGAGGTGGGAACCGGATGCCCGAATTGGGCCGGTCCGGATCGGTGCGCGGGGCGCTCGGCAATGCGCGTCCCTGCCGCGATCCGGAACCCCCGTCCACAGACAAAGAGCCCGACTCGAAACCAAACGGGGGCGATTTTGGCCCTCGCCAGTCTTCGCATGATTGGGGAAGGCGAGGGCCAGCTGCAGCCATGCGAGGGCCGATTCCATCGTCGCTTCGAAGTCCTTCGACAGGCGTCGCGCCCGGTTGATCCAGCCGAGCGTTCTTTCCACCACCCAGCGCTTGGGCGGCTCGCTTCGACGGCAGCGCGCTGCGCCTCGTCGCCTTGATGACCGCCATCGACGAAAGTCATCTTCACCCAGGCGCTCTTGCGCCGCACTGGCCAGGCTCCTAATCGCCTGAGTTTCAAGGTTCAAACCGAGACACTACCGGCCCCCACGACGATGCGAAACCATCCGGCGTCTCTGCTACCATTGGCCGGCGCCGCCGCCATGTTTGCGGGGGGCCGGAAACATGAAGCCCGCAATCGCGGCGTTCCGGCCCCGACGGGCGATCGACCGGAGGAACAGCTCATGCGCGCGATACGGTTCGAGTCGTTCGGGGATCCCTCGGTTCTCCAGCTGGTGGCGGCGGTCGCGCCGACGGCCGACGCGACGACCGCGCTCGTGCGGGTGATGGCCGCTTCGATCAATCCGAGCGACGTCAAGAATGTCGCCGGCGCCATGCGGCAGACGACCCTGCCGCGCATCCCCGGCCGCGATTTCGCCGGATTGGTCGAGGCAGGACCGGCCGGGTGGATCGGCGCCGAGGTCTGGGGCACGGGCGGCGACGCCGGCTTCACCCGCGACGGCTCCCATGCCGAGCTGATCGCCGTGCCGGCGGCGAGCCTGCGCCGCAAGCCGGCCGCCCTCGACTTCGACCAGGCGGCGTCGGTCGGCGTCAATTTCATGGCCGCCTGGTGCGGCATCGAGGCGGCCGGCCTGAAGGCCGGGGAGACCGTGCTGCTGATCGGCGCCGGCGGCGGCGTCGGCAGCGCCGCCGCCCAGATCGCCCGCCGCCTCGGCGCCCGCGTGATCGGCGCCGACCAGCGCGCGCCGCGCCCGGATTCGCCGGTCGCCGCGATCCTGGAGACGCTGATCATCGGCACGGACAATCTGCCCGCCGAGGTTCGCGCGGCGACCGGCGGCGCCGGCGCCGATGTCGTGCTCGATCTGGTCGGCGGCGTCATGTTCCGCCGCGCCCTCGGCAGCCTCGCGCTCCGCGGCAGGCTGGTCGAAATCGCCGCGACCGGTCAGCGCGAAGTGAGCTTCGACCTCGTCGATTTCTATCACAACGAAAGCCGACTCTTCGGCGTCGACACGCTGAAGCGCGACCTCACCGCTTCGGCCGAGGTGCTGGACGCGCTGACCCCGGGTTTCGTCGCCGGCGACTACCGCGCCGCGCCGATCGCCGAGACCTGCGGGCTCGGCGCGGCGCAGGAGGCGTACGCCAAGGTCGCGGCGGGCGCGGCGGGCCGCATCGTGCTGCGGCCGCAGGAATAGGCGGGCGACCGCGGCCGGCGACGCGCAGGCGCTCGCTCGCCGGACCGCCGCCGAAACTGGATGAGTGCGCCGCCCCCTTGTCCCGGCGTCGGCGTTCGGCGCCGGAGCGCGACGAGGGCGCCCGATGCGATCCGATCAGGCGAACGCCGCATCGGCGACCGCGCCGCATTCCCGACGAAGCCATTCGTACCAGGCCGCCAGTCCCTCGCCGGTGCGGGCGGACAGCGGGATCACGGCGATGTCGGGATTCACCCGACGCGCGTTGGCGATCGCGCGCGCCGGGTCAAAATCGACATGCGGCAGGAGATCGATCTTGTTGAGGATCATGACTTCGGCGGCGCGGAACATGTGGGGATATTTGAGCGGCTTGTCCTCGCCCTCCGCGACCGACAGAATCAGGACCTTGGCGCGCTCGCCCAGATCGAACAGCGCGGGGCAGACGAGATTGCCGACGTTTTCGATCATGACGACCGAACCGGCGGTCGGCTTCAGCTCCTGCACGCCGCGCGCGACCATGTCGGCTTCGAGATGACAGCCGGCGCCGGTGTTGACCTGCACGGCCGGCGCCCCGGCGGCGCGAATTCGCTCGCCGTCGTTGGACGTCGCCTGATCGCCTTCGACCACGAAGATTTTCAACGCGCCGCCGAGGTCCCGGATCGTCCGTTCGAGCAGCGTCGTCTTGCCCGCGCCCGGCGAGCTGACGAGGTTGAGCGCGAGAATCTCGCGGCCCCTGAACCAGGCCCGGTTCCTGGCGGCGAGCCTGTCGTTCTTGTCGAGAATCTGCGCCTCGAGTTCGACCAGCCCCGCCGCCGCCGCGGCGCCGCTGTGGCGGCCCCGATGGCTCGCGTCGTCGGCATGGTCATGGTCGCGCGGATGGCTGTGATCGTGGTCGTGACCGTGCGCGTGGCGGTCGTGCGCGCCATGGGCATGGTCCCGGTCGTGATGATGGTCGTGGTGGCGCCGCGCGCCATCCGGGTCGCCGTGATCGTGATCGCGCCGATCGACTCCCATCGTGATTTCCTTCCCGGTCTGGAGATTGAGCACGCTCGCCCCGGCCTCGCTTCCGCACCCGCAATGTCCGCACATCACGCAGCCTCCGTCAGCTCCATCGACTTGATGTTCAGCTCTTCGCCGCGAAGCCGCACGAAGCGTCGCGAACCACATGGGCAGGGCGTGAACAGCGTGTCGGCGGCGAATTCCGCATCGCATTGCGTGCAGCGGGCGCGCCCGTCGATCTCACGGATCTCGAGGCGCGCGCCTTCGAGCGCCGTGCCGCGGGCCACGGCGTCGAAACAGAAGGCGATCGCCTCGCTCAGCACCCCCGACAGTTTGCCGATCTCGATCGTGACGCGGCGAACCGGGCGGCCCTCGGCGGCCTCGCTGACGATGGCGACGATGTTGCGCGTGATGCCGAGTTCGTGCATGGCGCTCTCAACAGATCCGCGGCAGCTGTTCGCCGACCAGCATGTCCACCACTCTGCGGCCGCCGAAGACGGTGCGCATCGTGACATGTCCCGCCGCCCCGGACCGGACGCGCCCGATGACGCCCGCGCGCGGCCCGAGCGGATGGGCGCGCATCGCGGCGAGCAGGGCCGCCGCCTCGTCGGCCGGGGCGACCGCGACGAGCTTGCCCTCATTGGCGAGATAGAGCGGATCAAGACCCAGAATCTCGCAGAACGCCTTCACCTCCTCGCGGATCGGCGTCGCCGCCTCGTCGATCTCGATCTCGACCCCCGAGGCTTCGGCGAGTTCGTTGAGGACGGTCGCGACGCCGCCGCGCGTGGCGTCGCGCAGGCAGCGGATTCCGGGCGCGGCGGCGACCATCTGCGCGACGAGTCCGTGCAGCGCGGCGCAATCGCTCTGGATCGGCGTCTCCAGCGCCATGTCGCCGCGCGCGCAGAGGATCGCCGCCCCGTGATCGCCGAGCAGTCCGTTGACCAGGACGACGTCGCCCGGCCGCGCCAGATGAGCGCCGAGCGTCAGGCCCTGGCGGATGACGCCGATCCCTGTCGTCGTGAGGAACAGCCTGTCGCAGGCGCCGCGCGGCACGACTTTGGTGTCGCCGGTGACGATCCCGACGCCCGCCTCCCTGGCGGTGGTGGCCATCGAGTCGGCCACCTGGCGCAGGAGAGCGACGCTGACGCCCTCCTCGACGATCGCCGCGCAGGAAAGGTAGAGCGGCCGGGCCCCGCCGACCGCCAGGTCGTTGACGGTCCCGCAGACCGCGAGCCGGCCGATGTCGCCGCCGGGAAAGAACAGGGGATCGACGACGAAGGAATCCGTGGTGAAGGCGAGCCGGTCGCCGTGCGAAGCGAGCTCCGCGAGATCGAACCGGGCCTGATCCTCCAGCGGCGCCGGCGCCCCCGCGCCGAAGGCGTCGATGAAGACGTCGTCGATCAGATCCTTCATCGCCTTGCCCCCGCCGCCATGGGCGAGCGTGACGGTCGGGACATGGACCCTGCCGAGCGCGCGGGCGCGTAGGGGGGGAGCGATGTTCATTCGGCCGCCACATGGTGTTTGACGCCGCCGTACTGATAATAGGCCGCGCAAGCGCCCTCCGAAGAGACCATCAGCGCGCCGAGCGGCGTCTCCGGCGTGCAGGCGGATCCGAACACCTTGCACTGCCAGGGCTTGATGACGCCCTTCAGCACTTCGCCGCATTGGCAGGACTTGGGGTCGGCGATCCGGACGTTCGGAATGGCGAATTTCCGCTCCGCGTCGAACCGGGCGTAGGCGTCGCGCAACCTGACGCCGGAGTGGTCGATCGATCCGAGGCCGCGCCATTCGAAGAATGCGCGCAGTTCATAGACGCGCGACACCGCCCGTAGCGCGGGCCCGTTGCCCTGGTCGGGGACGACGCGCGCATATTGGTTCTCGATCTCGGCGCGTCCCTCCCTGATCTGCTTGAGGACCATCCAGATCGACTGGAGAATGTCGAGCGGCTCGAAGCCGGCGACGACCATCGGCTTGCGATAGAAATCGGCGATGAACGCATAGGGCGCCGTGCCGATCACCATCGACACATGGCCCGGGCCGAGGAAGCCGTCGAGCCTGAGGTCCGGACTGTCGAGAATGGCCTTGATCGTCGGAACGATGGTGATGTGATTGCAGAACACCGAGAAGTTGGCGACGCCGTCGGCTTCCGCCTGCAGGATCGTCAGCGCGGTCGAGGGCATGGTGGTCTCGAAGCCGAGCCCGAAAAACACGACCTCGCGGTCGGGATTCCGGCGGGCGATGGCGAGCGCATCCATCGGCGAATAGACCATCCGCACGTCGGCGCCGTCGGCCTTCGCCTGGAGAAGGCTCTTGCCGGATCCGGGCACCCGCATCGCGTCGCCGAACGTGGCGAAGATCACCCCCGGTCGTTCGGCGATGCTGACGCAATCGTCGACCCGCCCCATCGGCAGGACGCAGACTGGACATCCCGGGCCGTGGACGAGCTCGATCTGCCTGGGCAGCATGCCCTCGATCCCGTAACGGAAGATCGAATGGGTATGGCCGCCGCAAACCTCCATGATGTGGAGAGGCCGGTCGGCGGGAATCCTCATCGTCGCGACCAGCGCGTCGATCTCCGCCACCAGAATCGCGGCCTTGGCCCGGTCGCGAAATTCGTCGAGATATTTCATGCCGCCGCTCCCCTGGTGGTCGCCGAACCGCGATCG
Source organism: Roseiarcus sp. (assembly GCA_050013915.1). Lineage (GTDB taxonomy): Bacteria > Pseudomonadota > Alphaproteobacteria > Rhizobiales > Beijerinckiaceae > Roseiarcus. The sequence continues at coordinate 57,995 of JBEKEI010000011.1, read as the reverse complement.
TCCGCCAGCAAGGTGTGCACGAGGTCCCAGAGAATGTGATAGGCGACGACGTGGCATTCCTGGATGCGATGGATCGAGGTCGTGGGCACGACCAGACAATGGTCGACGACCCCGCTCGCCGCCATCCGGCCGCCCTCGCCGCCCGCCAGCCCGATGGTCGCGATGCCCATCTGCCTGGCCTTGGCGAAGGCCGCGATCAGATTGGCCGAATTGCCGCTGGTCGAAATGCCGATGAGCCCGTCGCCCGCCTTGCCCTGGGCGATGATCTGGCGAACGAAGACGTGATCGAAGCCGACGTCATTGCCGACGGCGGAGATCATCGCGAGATCGGCGACGAGATTGATCGCGGCGAGCGCCGGGCGGCCCGCCGTGATCGGATGGACGAATTCGACCGCCACATGCGACGCGTCGCAGCTGGAGCCGCCATTGCCCATCGAGAACAGCCGGCCGCCGCCCCGGTAGACCGCCGCAACCGTCTTCGCGGCCGCGACGAGCACCGGCGCCTGCGCGGCGAAGAAGCGCAGGTTGGTCTCCCGCGAGTCGCGCGCCTTCTCCTCCACCGAATGGAGCAGCGCGGCGTCGAGTGCGCCCGTGTCCTGGCTCCTGCCGTGCAGGAACGGGTAGAGCCCCTCCAGATCGCCTCCGTTGGACATGGCCGGTCCTCCTCAATGCGCCGCAGACAGCCGCATCGCCTCCAGCTCGGCCTGCGCCTCGCCGAGTTCGGTCAGGATTTTCAGCGTCGCGGCCGCTTCGGCTTCGTCGATGCGGCTCATCGCGAAGCCGACATGAATCAGCACCCAGGCCCCGACGCAGGACTCGATCGGGCGCCCGTCGCCGACGATGCAGGCGACGTTCACCTGTCGGCGGACGCCGCTGACGTCGACCGTCGCCAGTTTCTTCGCGACGTCGTCGATCCCAACGATCTGGCCGGGAATCCCGAGGCACATGGCGCGTCTCCTTAGGTTTGACGGTTTCCCTCGTCGATCGCCCCGGCCCGGATGAGACGCGCGGCCCCGATCACGGCCTGGCCGAGCGCGACGCCGCCGTCATTCGCCGGAACCAGGGCGTGGGAAAGAACCGTGAACCTCTCGCGTTCGAGACGCCTGGCGACCTCTTCGAACAGGATGCGGTTCTGGAAACAGCCGCCGGTCAGGGCGACGGCGGCGAAGCGCGGACCGGCCTCGTCGTCGCGACGCGCCAGCTTCGTCGCCATGGCGACGATGGCGATGGCGAGGCCTTTGTGAAAGCGCGCCGCCATCACCGGCGGCGGCGTCTGCAGGACGAGGTCGCCGAGGATCGCCCGCCACATCGCGAGCGGCTCGACATAGGGCAGGCCCGAGCCGCCGAGATTGGGGATGGAGAAGGGATAGCCGAGCGAATCCTGCTCGTCGCGCAACGCATCCCGATCGACCAGCGCCTCGAGCCGCGCGGCGGCCTCGCCCTCATAGGCCTGACGCCCGCGGCAGATGTCGAGCGCCGCGGCGACCGCATCGAACAGCCGGCCGCACGATGAAGCCTTCGGCGAATTCACGCCGTCGCGGATCATCGCGTCGAGCGTGGCGCGCGGCCGCGCCGAGAGATCGGCATGGACCTCCAGCGCGGCGAAATTCATCGTGAACTCGGCCCAACCCATCTCGGCCATGAGATGGGCGTAGAGATTGCGCCAGGGCTCGCGTGCGGCCGTCGCGCCGCCGGGCATCGGCACCGGCTTGAACGTGCCGAGCCTCTCGAAGCCACGGTAGCCGGCGAGCAGGAATTCGCCGCCCCAGAGCGTTCCGGCCTCGCCCCAGCCCAGGCCGTCGAGGACGATCCCGAGCGCCGGCGGGGCGTCGATCGGATAGCCGTTCTCGGCCAGGCAGGCGGCGACATGGGCGTGATGGTGCTGAACCTCGATCAGCGGCAGCGCCTCGGATCGCGCCCGCTCGCGAGCCAGTTTCGACGAGAGATATTCAGGATGCCGGTCGGCGACGACGGCGACGGGCGCGTGATCGAACAGCGCGGCATAGAGCGCGAGATTCCTGCGGTAGTCGTCGAAGGTCGCGGCGTCCTCGAGATCGCCCTGGTGCTGCGAGAGGATCGCCTCGCCGTCCTTGACCAGACAGAACGTCGCCTTCAATTGGCCGCCCATCGCCAGCAGCTCGGGGGCCGATGCGAAGCCCGCCGGCAGCGCGAGCGGCGCCGGCGCGAAACCGCGCGCGCGGCGCAGGATGCGCGCCCGGCCGGCCATGACCCGCGCGACTGAATCATCGACGCGATTGGCGATCCGGCGGTCATGGATCAGCGCGTAGGTGGCGATCCCGGCGAGCCGTTCATGCGCGGCCGCCTCGTCGATGACCTGCGGTTCGTCCGACAGGTTGCCGCTCGTCATCACCACTGGCCGGTTCATGCGCCGCAGCACGAGAAGATGCACAGGGGTCGCCGGCAGCATGAAGCCGAGGGTCGAGAGGCCGGGCGCGACCGCTTCCGGCAGCCGTTCGGCGCCCCCGGCGGCGAGCAGGACGATCGGCCCCGCGGCGCTGGCGAGCAGGCGCTCCTCCTCGGCGTCGACGGTGCAATAGTCGCGGATGACGTCGAGATCCCGGGCCATCAGCGCGAACGGCTTGGCGTGGCGGCGCTTGAGCCGGCGCAGCCGCGCCACAGCTTCCGTCCTGGTGGCGTCGCAGGCGAGGTGGTAGCCGCCCAGACCCTTGATCGCGACGATTTCGCCCTTTTGGATCAGGCCGCAGATCGCGTCGACGGCGTCGAGCGTCGAGTGCTGGTCGAAGCTCGCCGCGCGCCGGTCCAGGCGGACCAGCGACGCTCCGGGTCCGCAGACGTGACAGGCAATCGCTTCCGCGTGGAAGCGGCGGTCGGCGGGATCGAGATATTCGGCCTCGCAGGCCTCGCATCGTGCGAATGGCGCCATCGTCGTCCGCGCGCGATCGTAGGGGATGCCTTCGACGATGGTCAGGCGCGGCCCGCAATGCGTGCAATTGGCGAAGGGATAGCGAAACCGCCGTTCGAAGGGATCGACGATCTCCTCGGCGCAGGCTCTGCAGATCGCGGCGTCCGGCGCGATCTCGGTGCGCGCGGCGCCGCCGACGCTCTCGGCGATGCGGAACTGGCGCGGCAGCGCGCCGCCAAAGGCGCGGGTCTCGATGCGGTCGATGCGCCCGAGCGGCGGCGGCTCGCGCTGCATGCGGTCGAGAAATGCGGCGACCGCGCCTTCATCGCCGCCGATGCGCACCAGCACCCCTTGCGGGTCATTGAAGACTTCGCCGGCGAGGCCGAGCTCTCGCGCAATGCGCCAGACCGTCGGCCGAAACCCGACGCCCTGCACGCGGCCACGAACCCGAACCTCCATCGCGACCGCCCGCGCCTCGGGCGCGCCGCCTCCGGACAGGGTCATGGCGCGGCCTCCCACAGGAGCACGCGGTTGTTGCCGGTGTCGGCGATCGCCAGAGTCGCGCCGCAGGCCGCCGCGCCATAGGGCCAGCACAGGCTGTCGCGGGCGGCGTTGGACCAGCGGTTGTCGCCCTTGTCGCCGAAGTCGCGCTGGGCGGCGAGCCGCGAGGCCGGCGCGCCGGTCGCCAGCTCCGCCAGTTCGAAGCCGAGCAGGCGCGAATTGGCGGTGTCGGCGACGATCAGGCGCGAAGCCTGCACGCCGAGCCCATAGGGCATGTTCAGCGCGCCCGCGGTCGGGTGATAGGCGCCGCGGTTGTGGTCGAGCCCGGTCATGTCGGCCTGGCCCAGCACGAAGTGGCACGGCGCGCCGTTCGCCCGCGGCCAACCCCGCCAGCCCATCACGCGATTGTCGCCCGCGTCGGCGACCAGGATCGTGTCGTTCGCGACTGCGAGGCCGTGCGGCCAGCGCATTCCGCGCGCGCCCGCGCCTTCGCCCGCGTTCTCGTCGCGGGTGGTGAAATCCCGCTGCCCGAGGACGAGATCCGCCGGCGCGCCGTTCGTCTCCGGAATGGCGTTCCAGACGAGGACGCGCCGGTTGCCGGTATCGGCGACGATGAGCCTGCCCTGCGCGATCGCGACGCCGTAGCACCAGTTCAGCGTGTCGGCGCGCGCGCGGTCGAGGCCGCGATTGGCGGCGCCGGAGCGGAAGTCGGCCTGGCCGAGCACGACGTCGGCGGGCCGGTTCGCGGCGTCGGGATGGTTTCGCCAGATCAGCACCCGATGATTCCAGGCGTCGGCGATCGCGAGCGCGCCCTCGGCCGCGCTGACGCCGGTCGGGACGTTGAGCGTCGCCGGCCCGACCTCGCGCCTGCCATTGCGCCCTTCGCGGGAAAAGTCCGGCTGGCCGATCAGGAGGTCGGCGGGCGTGTTGTCCGCATCGGGAATCCGCCGCCACATCAGCAGCCGGTGATGGCCGGTGTCGCAGACGAACAGCGGCCCGTCGGGCCCTGCGAGAGCCGCGCCGCGCGGCCCGAACAGCGTCGCGGCGGCGGGCGCGATCGGGCGCGCCAGGCCGTCCTCCCCCACGCTGCCGCCGAGCAGGACGCGCGCGCCATCCGCGGCGAGCAGCGCCGGCGCGCCGGCGCCCGGTCCGCCCCGGATCGGGACCGCGCGCAGATGCGAGGGGGCGAGCGAGACACGCATGTTATTTCGAGAGCCTCACTTCGACGCGGCGGCCGACGACGCGCACGGCATGCGACTGCAACTGCACCTGCGGCGCGGTCAGGCATTCCCCGCTCGCCAGATCATAACGAAAGTCGTGATGAGGGCAGGTCAGCACGCCATCGGCGACCTCGCCGCCGTCGAGCGCGAGGCCCAGGTGCGCGCAGGCGTTCTGGAAACAGGTGACCGCCGCGCCCTGGCGCGACAGCAGCAGGGCCTCGCCGCCGAGCGTAACGGCGCGAACGCCGCGTTCCGGGATGTCGGACAGGGTCGCCGCAAACAGCCAGTCGCCCTCCGCCCCGAGCGCGAACGGGCTGATGAAGCGGACGCTCCCTTCGCTGGCGCCGCCGAGACCCTTGACCTGACGGATCTCGGCGATCTCCGGGCAGGAGTCCTGGACGGCCTTCTTGACGCCGGCGTGGAACGTCAGCGCCGAGGCCGGGCAGCCGTCGCAGGCGCCGGTGAACCGCACCTCGATCGCTGGCGGCGCGACCCTCACCAGTTCGACGTCGCCGCCGTGAGAGGCGAGCATGGGGCGAACGCCGTCGAGCGCGGCCTCCACCCGCTCGCTGAGACTGGGCTTGACGATGTCGTGTCTTCGCAGAACCGCGTAGACGACTTCGTCGGCGACCGCCGATTTCATCGCGGCGAGCGCCGCCGTGTCGGACTTGAGCGCGCGGACCAGCCGCCGCAACGCCTCGCCGTTCAACGCCTCGATCGAGCGGCGGTAGGCTTGCACGACGGCGCGCGGCGTCTCGTCCCAGCTGTCGAAGATCGCCTCGAGCCGCTCGATGTCGCCGACGAATCCGGCAAGATCGTTGCGCTGCGTCGCCGCCATGTCGAACGCGTTCATCGTGGCCTCAACGGTAGCGGAGATCCTTGAAGAGGTACGGCTGCATCGCGCCGCCGATCAGCCCGGCGACCAGCGCGGCGAGCCAGTACGGCGCGCCGGCTTCGGCGAGGCCGATCAGAACCACCGCTGTGGTCAGAACGCCGATCGCGAGTTGCCGACAGACCATGCGGGGTTCGGCGAACAGCTTGCCGGCGAAGAAGAGGCCGATCGTGTTCTTGGTCATTTCCCACATCGGGGAGGCTCCTCAGCGGATGATCGCCAGTACGACGAGGCCGACGACGAGTCCGCCGGCGCCGGCCAGCGGCCCGAAAAATCCGCCCATCGCACCGGCGAGCTGGTTGCCGAGCGCCTTGCCGCCGATCGCGACGCCGCCGAGCGCGCCCCCGACGACCGAGGCGGCCAGGCCGAGGACGAAGGCCGCCAGCGCGGCGCCGGGCGACAGACCGGTCATGGCGCCGCTGCGCTCCGCTCCGCACCGGCGCCGGGACCCGCTCGGCCCGGCGCGCCGATCGCGTCGGTCGCCGGCAGCGCGAGAATTTCGCGTCCGATCTGATCGAGCGCTTCGCCGACGATGCGCGCCTTGTCGGTTTCGCCATGCGCCACGAATATCGCGCGCGCCTCGGCATAGGCCGCCCTGGCCCTCGCCAGATTGACCCGATTGCCATGCTCGGGGCGGCCCGGCTCGTCCGGCAGGTTCCACAGGCAATTGGCCATGTTGGAAATCGTATTGGCGAATTCGAGCGGCGAGGATTCGCGCGTCCGCACTCTCAGCGCCTCGTGATAGGCTTCGAGCGCACGCAGATTGTTCGCCGCGACATGGCCGGACGACGCATATTGCAGCGCATTGCCGAGATTGTTCTGCAGCATCGCATATTCCTGCGGATGATCGACGAGATTGACGACCCGCAGCCCCTCCTCGAACGCCTGCACCGCGAGCGCCTCGCGCATCCTGCCGCGTTCGTCCGCGAAGGGAATCGACAGAAACGCCGTCGCGAGATTGTTCTGCAGGATCGCGAATTCGCTGGGATGGCGGTCGCGATCGAAAGTGCGCAGCGCGCGTTGATAGGCCGAGATCGCATCCGTGACGCGCGCCCGGCCGGCGCCGCAGAGGTTCTGGATGACCACCCCCAGATTCATCTCGGCCTCGGCGAGTTCTTCCGCCCGGCCTGCTTTCGAAAGGGTCGGCATCGCCTGCTCGTAGGCCGCGCGCGCCGCCTCGAGCGCGCTCGTGCCCTGTTCGGGGATGGCCTGCAGCGCGGTCCCCTTCCTCGCCATGATCCGGGCGCGCAGCAGGGGCTCGTCTTCCGGGCAGGTCGCCAGCGCCCTGTCGTAGAGGGCGACCGCCGAGCGCAGCTGATCGGCCGACTTCGGCCGTTGCTGGAGACCCATCGCGATTTCCATCAGCATTTCGGCGCGCTCGGACGCGGCGGCGCTCTCGTCCTCGGCTGCGGCCAGCGCGGCCCGGATCTCGTCCGCAACGCGATCACCCGCCATTGCGCATCCTCCCGTGCGACCTGGTTCCGACATCAGGGACGCATGTTTTGGCAAAAGCTAACGCAACGCCGATCGAATGTCTAACGCTTATGCGAATTGCAAACTATCTTTGCGAAGCGAAGGCGCCTGTCGCGACCAGCCCGGCCGCTTCCCTCGACCATGAGACGGCGAGTTCGCGTTCGATGTCGTCGCCGACGTCATGCGCGCGAAAGAATTCCGGCGCGTGAACGACGCGGTCGCCGGCGCTGTTGCGACGCTTGAGGAAGGACCCGCCCGCCGCCGCATGCCGCACCGGGAGGATCGCGAGGTCGTCGCCCCGACGCAGCAGGACGATCGCCTCGAGCCCCGCCAAATAGCGATCGGCGACATCGCGGCTCAGGTAGAGGCTGCCGCGCTTCAGGGTGACGGTCGCGGGCGCGCTCATGAGCCGGCCGCCTCTGATTGCAGGCGCGCCGCGATCAACGTTTCGATGCGGCGCACGACCATCGCCGCGGCGGCGGCGGCGGCCGGCGACAGGCCGAGCCCGTAATCCACCGTCGCCGCCTCGACGAGCAGCACGACCACGTCGGCCGGAAAGGCCTCGCGGAAAATCCTGCGCCCCGCATCCAGTGCGTGATCCCAACGGAAATCGTGCAGGGTGAGCGAGGGCGCGTAGCTCTGCGCGAGTTCATGTCCGGGGACCTCGAAGATCGCCCCGGCTTCCGCCCCGGAGCGGCAGGCGTCGACGATGATCAGCGTGGCGCAACCGCGCGCCGCGAACATCGCCGCCATCCCGTCCGTCCCGGCATCGATGAGCCGCAATCGCCCGATCCCGGCGCCGAAGTCGCGTTTCCTGAGGGCGCGCACGACCTCGGGGCCGACGCCGTCGTCGCAGCGATTTGAATTTCCGCACCCGATGACGGCGATCACTCCTTGCTCCCGGAATCCGGCCCGGGGAAACGCGGGCCTTCGGGCCTCCTGCGGCGGCGATGGCGGCGTCCGCCCCCGGGTCAGACCCGCCATAGCGCGCAGTACCATTCGGGATCGACCGGAATGTCGAGTTCCGGCAAATCGCACCAGCTGCGGCGGGCAAGAAAATAGATGCAGTTCTCGCAGGACCTACTGATCCCATCGGACTCGACGGGCGCGTGCGCCAGTTCCGCGATGACGGCCCTTTCCTTCATGCCCGCGGCCGCCCGGAGACGATCGACGATGGCTTGGCTGGCTGGATCGCTCACGCTGAACTCCTGCCTCCCGACGCCGGTTCGTCGCCGCCCCGACGGCGTCAGATGCGCCAAAGACGACACCACCAGTCGGGTTCGACGGGCACCGCCAGTTCCGGCAGATCGCACCACCGGCGATGCACCAGATAGTACATGCATTCCATGCATCGCTGCTTCTCGGGACCGTAGGGGTGGTCGAGGAAGCCGCCGACGACGAGCTTTCCCTCGAGGTCGTCCGGCTCGAGCTGGCGCAGTTCGGTCAGGATCGTCAGGAATTCCTTCTCTGTCTCCGGAAAGGGCTCGACCTCGGTGGCCAGGCCGCGCGCCAACAGGGTCGCGATCGCCTTGAGCTGTCCTTCCCTGCCGCCGTTCATGGGCGCTCGCCTTTCGCACGAGGATCCTGCCATGCTCCCGGTCGCGAGCCTATCTCATTCCGCGGACCGCCGTCGCCCGGCCTCGAACCGCGCTCACGCGGTCCGAAAACGCGCAAGCTCTTCGCCGGTCCTGGCGTCATGCGCGTGCACCGTGCAGACGAGGCAGGAGTCGTAGGAGCGGCAGACATGGCCGACCTCGACGGGATCATGGGGATCGGCGATCGGCGCGCCAATGAGCGCTTCCTCCATCGGACCGCGAACGCCATCCCCCGATCGGGGCCCGACGTTCCAGGTCGTGGGCGCGACGATCTGATAGTTCTTGATCTTGCCGCCCTGCACTTCGATCCAGTGGCAGAGCGCGCCGCGGATCGCTTCGGTGGCGCCCCAGCCCCGTCCGTCCTTTTCGGTCGGCTTGACGTACCAGGGGTCGTTCAGCCTGAACTCGCGCAAGGCGCGCTCCGCCTGTCGATAGAGCTTCACGCCCTCGTGCATGCGGGCGAAGTGGCGCAGCAGGACGCTGGCGCCGCCCATCTTCTTGTACATGTCGAGGACAAGCGGATCGTGATGCTGCCAGGATTCGCCGTGCTTGCCGCCCGCCACCATCTGCCGCGCCAGCGGCCCCGCCTCGAGCCGCCCGTTCTCCTCGTGGCGGACGGCGGTCGACCAGGAATACTTGCCCGCCATGTCGACCGTGTTCTTGCGCGTCGGCGTCGTGGTGCGATCGAACGGATGCTTGCCGCCGGGCTCGTCATACCAGGCGTGCAGCGTGTCTTCGCGGGTGAATTTCTGATCCATCAGCTTGTGCGAGTCGGCGGCGCCGTCATAGACCCCGCTCTTCATGATGAGGGCGGCGTTGCGGCCGTCGATCGTCGGCTTGTTGTATTTGTCCTCATGGGGCAGATAGCCCCAGCTGATGAACCTGCCGTGGCCCTTCCCGAATTTGTGGGCGCCGATGTCCATGCTCATGCGCCAGTAGAGGCCGAGATCGGAATTGGCATGCTCCGGCCGTTCGTCGATCCAGGCCATCAGGTCGTCGTGGGACTTGATCTCCTCGTAGCGCTCGAGCGAGCAGCCGAGCCAGACCCTCTCCATCCACTCCCGCCGGAAATATTCGAGGATCGACCAGGCCCGGGTGACGTCGGTCAGCGTCGGCGCGCACATCACCCCGCCCGGCACCATGTAGCTGGAATGCGGCCACTGGCCGCCGAGGAGCGCGTAGATTTCGACCGGCTTGCCCGAGATGGTGACCCCGATCTCGTAATTGGCGCCGGTGAACGGCGACCAGCGCTTCACCGCTTCCTCGTAAAATTTCGATTTCGAGTAGTTCTTGTTCGTATAGTCGATCATGAACAGTCCGTAGTGATGGCGCGGAATGCTCTGCAGGCTCTCGACGATCTGGCCGAGATTTCTCGCCAGAATCGCGTTGCGCGGCACCGTCGTCTGCCAGGCCGTGTCGAGCGCCCAGGCCGCGCAGGTCAGATGGGACGCGCCGCAAATGCCGCAGGCGCGCGGCGTCACGACGAGCCCGGCCTGCGGATCCTTGTCGCGCAGGATCACCTCGAAGCCGCGAAACAGCTCCGCCTGGGTCCAGGCGTTGGTGATGACCCCGTCTTCGATCTCCACGCGAACGTCGAGATCGCCTTCGACGCGGCCGACGGGTGAGATGTCGAGCGTTTGAACAGCGGCGCCCATGGATATTGTCCTCGCCTTGGAGAGTTGCTGCGGGAGTTCGCTTGGGATGGACGATGGTCAGACGACGAAAATGTCCTCTTCGGCCCAGGCGGGCGACGCCGCCTTCGCCGCTGCAGTCAATTTGACGTAGCCGGCCTTGTCGACGCCCGACGGCATGTCCTTGGGAATCCCCATCACCGTCTGGGTCTTGAACACCGTGCCCGGCAGCAGTTCGGAGAACGGGAATTCCGGCTCCGTGCAGCCGAGGCACGGCATGCCGGCGCGGGTCTTCGAGGATTGGCGGTTCCACAGGATGCGATTGCACGGGGAATGGGTCATCGGCCCGCGGCATCCCAGGTCGTAGAACAGGCAACCCTTTCTCTGGCCGAACTCGGTCGCCGAAACCTTGTAGGCGAAATGCATGTTGCGGGTGCAACCGGTCTGGGTGAAGCTCGTGAAGAACGTCTTGGGACGTTGCAGCTCGTCGAGCGAGAGATCGGCGCCGCGCCCGGTGGCGACCGCGACGACGATCTGGGTGATCCAGTCGGGGTGCGCCGGGCAGCCCGGGACGTTGATCGCGGGCAGACCGGCCTTCGACCGGTAGTCCTTGCCGAGGAATCCGCCGTGCGCGCGCTTGAGGAACTGGAGGCCCTGGCTCTCCGAAGGGTTGGGCGCGGTGGCCGGAATGCCGCCCCAGGTCGCGCAATCGCCGATCGCGACGGTGTAGCTGGCGACCTTGGCGAGATCGGCGACCCAGGCCTTCATCGGCCGGCCGGCGAAGCGATTCCATTCGCCGGTCCCGTCCGGCGCGTTGACGACGGTGCCCTCGAAGACAAAGATGTCGAGCGGCATCTCGCCGGCGACGAGCCCCTTGAGCATCTTCTGCAGGTTGTCGCCGAGCTCCATGCCGAGCGAGGGATGCCAGAGCACGTTGATCCCGAAATCCGTGACGAGGTCGCAGGCGCTCGGCTCCTCGGCGTTGAGGAACGACATGGTGTTGCCGGAGCACGCTCCGCCCTGGAGCCACAGCAGATTGGGCATCGTTTCCTCCCGGTGCGCTCTTCGCGGGGCCTCGGCGTCGCGAGGCCGATACCTGCCGAGCATTTCACGTGCCAACGCCGATCGTGCGGGAAAACCATCTGATATCAGTCGATTAGACGAAAGCTCACGGGTCTCTTGGCGTGGATCGGGGGACTCGCCGCAGCAAGGTTGCTTTGCTATTGCAAAGCACGTTTATACAGAGATCGCGCGATCGCGCTCGCGGCGCTACGGGTTCAGCCGCGCCGGTTGCCGCAAACGGGACAGGTCGCTTCGAGCAGGTAACCGTACCAGATGCCGCGACAGCGGCTGCACCAGTGGCCGGTCGCCTGCCGGTCCGGATATCCGAGACGCGCGGCGAGCCGGCTCGTACCGAGTTCCCGGAACCTCTGGCCGCGGCCGGCCGGGCGCAGCCGGGACTGCGGAAAGCGGACGATCTCGCCGCCTCGCTGGTTGCCGCCGGGATCGTCCGGATCGACCATCGCGCCTATCTCCGGTCCGCGCCGTCGAGGTCATAGCGCCGGATCTTGTTGGCGAGGCCAACCCTGGACAGGCCGAGTTCGCTGGCGGCGCGGCTCTGATTCCATCGATGGCGCTGGAGAACCTCGCGAACGAGGTGCTTCTCGAGGTTCTCGACCTTGTCCTTCAGCGTGGCTCCCACCGGCGCGAAGCCATGGCGCGCCGGCGCGTCGCGCGGCGGGGCTGCGAGCAGCATCGGCGACAGGTTCTGCGTGGTCAGATATTCGCCGTCCTTCGCGAGCGCGACCATCCGCCGGATTTCGTTCTCGAGTTCCCGGACATTGCCGGGAAAGTCGAAGGCGACCAGCTTTTCGACGACGCCGGCCGAGAGGCCGAGGATTTTCCTGCCGATCGCGTCGCTGTGCTTGGCTGCGAAAAACTCGGCGAGCGCCGGAATGTCGTCCGGCCGGTCCCGCAGCGGCGGCACCTCGAGTTCGAAGCCCTTCAGCCTGAAATAGAGATCCTGGCGATAGGCCCCGGCCGCCACGAGCTTTCGCAAGGGACGATTGGCCGCGGCGATGATCCTGACGTTGCAGAACTCGGTCCGGTCGGAGCCGAGCGGCTTCACCTCGCCCTCCTGGAGGAAGCGCAGGAGGGCGATCTGGAAGGAGGGCGAGACCTCCGAGATTTCGTCGAGAAAGACCGTCCCGCCATCGGCGGCGCGAAACAGGCCCAGCCGATCCGAAATGGCGCCCGTATAGGCGCCGCGCTTGTGGCCGAACAGCTCGGAGTGGAGGAGATCGTCCGGCATGCCGCCGCAGTTCTGAACCATGAGCGGACTGGCGCGACGGGGCGAGTTGTAGTGTATCGCGCGCGCCAGCAGCTCTTTCCCGGTGCCCGTCTCGCCCTGGATCAGGATCGGCAATTCGGTCCTGGCGGCCTTGCGGGCGAGATCGCACAGATCCGCCAGTTTCTCGCTGACGAAGACGAGCTTCTCGAAGCGCTGGCTTTCGGGACGAAACGGCAGACCGCGGCCCTCGTTGAAAACCGTCGAGTCGCCCTTGACCTTGAACTCGCGCGACAGCAGGCGGTGCCGGCGAGCAAGTTCCCGGGTCTCCAGCCCGCGCTCGACGACGAGGCTGATCTGCTGGGCGTCGATCGGTTTGCGAACGAATTGGTACACCGCCATCGCCGCGATCGCGCCTGGCGTCAGGACACATTCCGCGTCGACGACCAGAACCCGGATGATGTCGGGATGGGAGATGCGAAGCCCGGCGAGGATGCTGCGTCCGTCGATCGCGGCGGCGTCGTCGGCGATGACGAGATCAACGTGGACGTCGCGGAACGCCTTGGCCGTCTCCGCGGACGAGCGGGCGACCAGGACGCGATAGCCAAAGTCGTCGGCCAGCATGCTGGTGGTGGCCGACCACTCGCTCTCGGCCTGTGAGGCGATCAGAACTGTCCCGGGCGAGTCCATGCCATCCAGCTTGCCGATCAGGAAACGACAGTTCCAGAGTTCAGGCGTCGAACCGATCGCGGAGCGACCTTCGCCGCCCGCGCGGCCGAGCGCTGAAATCGCTCTCCGGAGACCGGCCAGCCGCGATCCACCGCTCAGCGTAGCGGAAATTCGCGATCACCGGAAGCCTTTCCGCCGTGCCGCGCATTCGCCGGCCGCGGCGCCCCGGACGCGCGCCAGAGGGGGCTCTTGCCGCTGCCCGACAGCTATGAAAAACTGGTCGAAGTTTCACCCACCCGCGCGAGGCGAAACGGGACGGCGAGGGCATTGAGCGGGTCACGATCGGCATGTCCGACGAATTCGCCGGCCTGACCGACGGCGGCGGGTTCCGGGGCGCAATCGGATCGTTGAACGACGATTTCGGCATGCTCGGCTGTATGAGATCGTCGGCGTTTTCATCGCCGCCTGGCTGATTTCCTAGTTGTCCACCGCCTCAACGGCTATGACAAGATCGAGGCCTCCGCCGCCCAGGCCCGATGCCGTTCATGCGGGGATTGGGGTGGAGCTCGCGATGCGGATTGGCGGCTGTGGCCGATCAGCTTTGCATCGGGCGCGCGCGGCGTTGCGCCAAAATTTCCCCGGTGTTAGCGTCTTTGGGTGCGGGCGCAGCGCCGAAACGGCGTGACGAGATCCGCGATCGGGAGGCAGGATTGCTTGGCGTCGGAAGCAGCGCCGCGCCCGTACGGCGCGCCGCGAAGTTGGACGATTGGAACGAGATCGTCGGCGATACCTTCCCCGGCTGCGCGGTCGATGCGGACGGGCCCGAATTCGACGGCAAGCTGGCCGGCGTCAAAATCGGCCGGATCGGGCTGGTCAAGATTCGGGCGCAGCGGTCGAGGGTGAGACGCTGGGCGACGAACGCGCCGCCCAAAAGGACCGGATCGGCCTTTCTCCATCTTCAGGTCGCGGGAACGGGAGTGAACCGGCAAGGGGGGCGCGAGACGACGATCAGCGCGGGCGGCGCCGCCCTCTGCGATCCCGACCGCGGATACGGCGTCGATTTCGTCACACCCTATGAACTCTTCGTCTTTGAATTGCCGGTGTCCGACATCGCGCTGCGCCAGCCCGCTTTCGATCTCGACCAGGCCGCGGGGCGGGGAATCGACGCGAACGCTTCGCGGCTCCTGATCGCCTTCATCCGCGCGGCCTGGAGCCAGATCGCCTGCCTCGCCGACGACGCCGACTGGCGAGAGTGCGTCGGCCGCGTCGGGCTGGATCTGGCGCTGCGCGCGATCGGGCAATCGTTCGAGTGCGCCGGCGCCGGTCCCTCCGCCGAACTGCGTCGGGCGGTCCTCGAGCATGTGCGCGCCAATCTGTTGGATGCGGACCTGCGCACCTCGTCGATCGCGCGCGCGCTGCGCGTCAGTCCGCGTTCGATCCAGTCGGTCTTCGAGAGCCTGTCGACGACAGCGAGCGCGTTCATTCTCGACAACCGCCTGCGCCGCGCCGCCGAGCGATTGCGCGCCGAGCGCGGCCGCGCCTCGATCACCCGGATCGCCTATGATTGCGGCTTCAACGATTCCGGCTATTTCTCGCGCTGCTTCCATCACGCCTACGGCGTTTCTCCCCGGACCTACGGCGCCGATCGCCCTTCCGGGGGATCGGATGGTCGCTGAATGCGGCGGCGGCGTTCGCGCTCGTTGCCGAATTTTTCAACTCCGCTGCGCGTCTCTGAAAGTCGGCGCCGATCGTTCCCGCTAGGGTCGGCGCCGATGCCGCCCACTTGGCGGGCTCGCAGGCTCGAACGTCGGACTCTCATCATGGCAAGCAAACCCAAGGTTCTGCTGATTGTCACCCAGGACACCAAGGAAGAGGAGGGTCGCTTCCTCCGCAACCAGCTGGAAGCCGCCGACTGCGAGGTGGTCCATCTCGACGCCAGCGTGCGGCGCACTCTGGGCGGCGCGGAAATATCGCCCGAGGAGATCGCCGGCGCGGCCGGCAGGACGATCGAGGAGGTGCGCGCGCTCGGACACGAGGGAAAGTGCCAGGCGGTGATGATCGAGGGCGCGATCAAGCTCGCGCTCGACGCCCACGAGCGGCTCGGCCTCGCCGGCATACTTTCGATCGGCGGCTCGATGGGAACCACGCTCGGGACGACGGTCATGCGCGCGTTCCCCTACGGCCTGCCGAAACTGATGATCTCGACGCTCGCCTCCGGCTTCACCGCGCCGTTCGTCGGGCTGAAGGACATTGCGATGCTCAACGCGGTCTGCGACATCTCGGGTCTCAACAGCATCGCGCGCGAGGTCTTCCGCAACGGCGCCGCCGCCATGGCCGGAATGGCCCATGCGTATCGTCCGACCCGCGCGGACGGGCGTCCGCTCGTGCTGATCAGCACTCTGGGGACGACCGAGCGCGGCATGCGCGCGCTGCGCGAGAGCCTCGAGGCGGACGGTTACGAAGTCATGGCGTTCCACACGACCGGGAACGGCGGCAAGACCCTCGATTCGATCGCCGCCGAGCGCGACGTCGCCGCGATCGTCGACATGTCGCTCGTCGAGATCAACGACCACCTCCACAACGGAATCTGCACGGCCGGCCCCGACCGCGCGACCGCGGGCATCGCGCGCGGAATCCCGACGATTTTCGCGCCCGGCAACACCGACTTCTACATCATGCCCTCGCCGATGGCGGTGGGCGACGACCCGTTCGGCGGACGGCCGTTTCACATCCACAACGCGGCGCTCACCGCGGTGCGGACCAACGAGGCCGATCTCCAGCGGCTCGCCGATCACGTCGCCGGGATCGTGCGCGACGCGGCCGGCCCGGTGCGCTTCTACATTCCTCTGCGCGGCTTCTCCCATCACGACAGCCCCGAAGGCCATCTGTACGAGCCGTCGCTGCCGCCGCGCCTCGCCGACTATGTCGCGCGCACGATGCCGGCCCATGTCGAGGTTCGTCAGTTCGACTGCCACATCAACGATGCGGAATTCGCGAGCGCGCTCGCCGACGGCGTCCGCGAGATGACGAAGGGAAAGGCGGCGGCATGACGGAAATCCCGATCACGAGCGAGGATGTCGCCGAGATCGTGACGATCCTCGACAAGTCCGCCTACGACCGCCTCGACATCACGACCGGTCGC
Organism: Roseiarcus sp.; assembly: GCA_050013915.1. Lineage (GTDB taxonomy): Bacteria > Pseudomonadota > Alphaproteobacteria > Rhizobiales > Beijerinckiaceae > Roseiarcus. The sequence continues at coordinate 41,701 of JBEKEI010000011.1, read as the reverse complement.
TTCACGCTGCGGGTCAGCCGAGCCGGCGAGGGCTGGTCGCAGGAGGTCTCGTGGCAAGGGGCGGCCCCGGTCGCCGCGCCCGCGCCCGAGGGCCGCGCCGCCGAGGTCGGCCCCCCGGGCGCGCTGGCGATCCGGCCGCCGCTGCCGGGCGTCTTCTACCGGGCGCCGCAACCGGGCGCCCCGCCGTTCGTCGAGGTCGGCGACCGCGTCGCGCCCGACACGGTCGTCGGCATCATCGAGACCATGAAGCTGATGACCTCGGTCCCGGCCGGCTGTTCGGGCGCGGTCGAAGAAATCGTCGCCCCGAACGGCGGCTCGGTCGACGCCGAGGCGGTTCTGATCTGGATCAGGCTGGACGCGGCATGATCCGCCGCCTGTTCGTCGCCAACCGGGGCGAGATCGCGCAGCGCATCATCCGCACCGCGCGCCGACTCGGCATGACGACGATCCTCGGCGCATCCGAGGCCGATCGGGACTCGGCTCCGGCGCTCATCGCCGACGAGGTCGCGATCGTCGGCCCCGCGCCGCCGGCGCTGAGCTATCTGTCGATCGAACGCACGGTGGCCGCCGCGCGGGCCGCGCGCGCCGACGCGATCCATCCCGGCTATGGCTTTCTCTCGGAAAACGCCGGATTTGCGCGCGCCGCGATCGCGGCGGGGATCGTCTTCGTCGGCCCGGATCCGTCGAGCCTCGACGCTATGGGCGACAAATTGATGGCGCGCCGGATCGCCGTCGCGGCCGGCCTGCCGGTCGTCCCGGGCGGGGAGGCCGAGACCAAGGAAGCCGCCGCCGCGCAGGCCGCGAGGACCGGATTTCCGCTCCTGCTGAAGGCGGTTTCCGGCGGCGGCGGTCGCGGCATGAAACGCGTCGACCGGTCTGACGAGCTCGATTCGCGGATCGATCTCGCCATGGCAGAGGCGCGCGCGGCGTTCGGCGATCCGCGCATCTATGTCGAGCGCTATATCGGTCGCGGCCGGCACGTCGAGGTCCAGGTGCTCGGCGACGGCCGGGAGGCGATCCAGCTGGGAACGCGCGACTGTTCGATACAGCGGCGCTTCCAGAAGCTCGTCGAGGAGGCGCCTGCGCCAGGCATTCCCGAGGCGAGACTTCGCGCGATCGCCGACGCCGCCGTCCGCATCGCCCGCCATCTCGCCTATCGCGGCGCCGGCACGGTCGAATTCCTCGTCGACGCCGAATCGCATGAATTCTACTTTCTCGAGATGAACGCGCGAATCCAGGTCGAACATCCGGTCACCGAGGCGGTCACCGGGCTCGACCTGATCGAACAGCAATTGCTGATCGCGGACGGCCAGCGGCTCTCGATCGCCCAGGATCTGGCCGCCTGCAGCGGCCACGCGATCGAGGTTCGCATCAACGCCGAGGACTGGCGCGACGATTTTCGCCCATCGCCGGGGCGGGTCGTCGCCGCCCAATGGCCCGCGGGACCTGGAATCCGGGTGGACACCCACATAGGCGTCGGCTCGAATGTTCCACCCTACTATGATTCGCTCCTTGGCAAGCTGATCGTCCTGGGCGCGACGCGCGAAGAAGCGGTAGCCCGGCTGAGCGCGGCGCTCGTCGCGACCGAGATTGGCGGCGTCGCCAGCACGGTCGGTCTGCATCGACGCATCGCGGCGGACCCGCGCTTCATCGCCGGCGGCGTCGACACAGGCTTCTTCGAGGGTATGGACCGTGGCTGAGATCGGCGTCGTCGACGTCTCGATGCGCGACGGCAACCAGAGCCTGTGGGGCGCGACCGGCCTCGGCACCCATCATATGCTGGAGATCGCCGGCGCGCTTGACCGGGTCGGCTTTCGCGCGATCGATTTCACCTCGTCGAGCCATATGGCGGTCGCCGTACGGTATTTCCGCAACAACCCCTGGGAGCGAATCCGGCGCATGCGCGCGGCGATGCCGCGCACGCCGCTGCAGTTCATCACCACGGGACTGCGCTTCATCGCCTGGCAGCAGGCCGATCCCGACTTCATGCGACTCGTCTATCGACGCCTGCAGGTCAACGGCGTCAGGCGGTTCAGCGTGCTCGAACCGATGCACGACGTGGAGGCCGTCCTGGCGGCGGCGCGGATCATCAAGGAGGAAGGCGACGCCGAGGTGATGGCCGCGCTCACCTTCACGCTCTCAGACATCCACGACGACGCGTTCTATGCTGCCTATGCGCGGCGACTCGCCGCCAGTCCCGACATCGACCTCTTCTACCTGAAGGATCCCTCGGGCCTGATGAGCCCCGACCGCGCGCGCACGCTCGCGCGCGCGGTAAAGGCGACGATCGGCGCCAAGCGGCTCGAAATGCACGTCCATTGCACGATCGGCTACGGCGCGCTGTCGAGTCTCGCCGGCGCCGAGGAAGGCGCGTCCGCCGTCCATGTCGGGATCGGGCCGGCCGGCGAGGGCACGTCGCTGCCCGAAGCCGAGCGGATGGTCGCCAATCTTCGCGCGCTCGGCCATGCGGTTCCGATCGATGACGCGATGCTCGGCAAGGTCGGCGACTACTGGCGGCGGCTCGCGGCTGCGGAGGGATTGCCGCCGGGCCGGCCGCAGAGCTTCGACGCCAGCTTTCTCGGGCATCAGATCGCCGGCGGCGTGATGACGACGATGGTCCGCCAGCTCGCCGAGTTGAAACTCGAGAGCCGGCTGCCCGAAGTGATCGCCGAGACGGTCCAGGTCAGACGCGATCTCGGCGAGCCGATCATGGTGACGCCGTTCCCGCAGATGGTCTGCACGCAGGCGCTGTTCAACGTCGTCGGCGCGCGCCGCTATGCACAGGTTTCCGACCAGGTGATGCGCTACGTCATGGGCAAGTTCGGCAGACCGACCCGGCCCGTCGATCCCGCGGTCGAGGCCGCGATCCTCGATCGGCCGCGCGCGCGCGAACTCGAGCGCGAGGACGATTTTCCCGCGCTGGCGGACCTGCGCCGCCGCTTCGGCGCGACGATGGACGAGGAGGAGTTCCTGCTGCGCGCGGTCATGCCGGGCGAGCAGGTCGACGCCATGCTCGCCGCGGGCAGCGGGCGGAGCGGCTACACGCCCGAGATTTCGCCGGTGCTCGCGCTGCTGAGGAAGCTCGCCGAGCGCCCGGCGGCGCGCGATATCGTCGTCGAACGGCCCGGCTTCCGGATCGCGCTGCATTCGCGAGCCGGCGCTTGACCAGCGCCCTCGATGCGTTCGCCGAGCGGGTGGCCAGGGCGCGCGCCGCTATCTTCGACATGGACGGGACGCTCGTGCTCGGCGCCGCGGACGGGCGCGGATTCGAGCCGCTGCCCGGCGCGCTCGAGCTGCTGGCGCTGCTGAGGAAGCGAGCGATCCCCTTGCGCGTCTTCACCAACGGCACCGCCAAGACGCCGCGGACTTACGCCGCCAATCTCCGGCAGGCGGGCCTCGAAATCGCCGATTCCGAGATGATGACGCCCGCGACCTCCGCCGCCGACTGGTTCGTGGCGCGCGGCGTCCGGCGGGTGCGCGTGCTCGGGACCACCGGCGCCCAGGAGCCGCTGCGCGAGGCTGGCCTCGACGTCGTCGGCCCGTCCGAGACGGCGTCGAACGTGGAGGCGGTGTTCACCGGCTGGCACCAGGGGTTCGCGTTCGCCGACCTCGAGGCCGCGTGCCGCGACGTCTGGGCGGGCGCAGCGCTGACGACCGCGTCGAATGTGCCATTCTACGCGGTGCGCGGCGGTCGTGCGATCGGCGTCAGCTTCGCGATCAACAGGATGATCGGCGCCCTCACCGGAAGGAAGGCGCGGGTGTTGGGCAAGCCGTCGCGCGTCGCGATCGCCTGCGCGCTGCGCCAGATGGGCGTCCCACGATCGGCCGCCGGCGAGACGATCGTGATTGGCGACGATCCGGCGCTCGAAATGCGGATGGCGCGGACGGCCGGCGCGGCGGCGATCGCGGTGACGACCGGACTGGCGGACAACGCGGCGTTCGAACGCGCCGTCGCAGCCGAAAGGCCGGACATCGTGCTGGACGGGCTCGGCTGGATCGTCGGAGTTCTCCGATGACGGGCGCGATCCACGAACCAGCGCGGGAATTTGACGCAATATTCGCGCCTCGCCACGCCGATTGTTCGGCGCAGGGCTGCGAACGCGACTTGCGGCGCTCCAGGTTCGTCGGCAATCTCGCACGAGCGCCCCGATTTGGTTGGCAGGCGAAATCACGCGACGGCGCCCCGATCAACGCGGCGCCGTCGCGATGACGTGGAAGAGGGAGGGTCGAGACATGACGAATGGTTTGGATCGAGCGGCGAGCCGGGGCAGGGGGCCGTCGCGCCGACAATTGCTGACAGCCGCCGGCGCGGGCGGACTCGCGCTCAGCCTCGGCGCGCGCGGCGGCTACGCCGCGGGAGCCGAGAATGTGCTCAGGATCGGCTTCATCAGTCCGCGCACGGGCGCGCTGGCCGGGTTCGGCGAGACCGACGGCTATGTGCTCGAACTCGCGCGCAAGGCGTTCGGAAAGGGCCTGGCGATCGGCGGCAAGACCTACCAGGTCGAGATCCTCGACCGGGACACGCAATCGGACCCCTCGCGCGCGAGCCAGCTCGCCAAGACGCTGATCAACAGCGATGGCGTCGACCTCATGCTGCCCGTCTCGACACCTGAGACGATCAATCCGGTCGCCGACGCCTGCGAGGCGGCCGGAGTGCCCTGCCTGTCTACGGTGATGCCGTGGGAGGCTTGGTATTTCGGCCGCGGCGGCAAGCCGGGCGCGCCCTCGCCGTTCAAATGGTCCTACCACTTCGGGTTCGGCGGGGGCGAGTTCTTCAAGGCCTATACCTCGCTGTGGAACAGCCTGGAGACCAACAAGAAGGTCGGTGTACTCTATCCCAACGACGCCGACGGCAACGCCATCCGTGAAAACCTCGCGCCCGGCCTCGCCAAGGCCGGCTTCACGATCATCGATCCCGGCCCCTATGAGGACGGCACGACCGACTATTCCGCGCAGATCGCCAAGTTCAAGAGCGAGAAATGCGAAATCTTCAACACTTTCCCGATCCCGCCCGATTTCGCCGCGTTCTGGCGCCAGGCGGCGCAACAGGGCTATACGAAGATGGTCAAGATCGCGCAGATCGCCAAGACCGGTCTCTTCCCGAGCCAGGTCGATGCGCTCGGCAATCTCGGCTACAATCTGACCAGCGCGTGTTACTGGCACAAGGTTTTCCCCTACAAGTCCGCGCTGACCGGCGTTTCGGGGACCGAACTCGCCGATGGCTACGAGAAGGCTTCGGGGAAGCAGTGGACGCAGCAACTGGGCGCGAGCATGGCGTTGATCGACGCGGGCGTCGCCGCGCTGGCGGGAAGCGCGGACCCGAAGAACAAGGCCGCGGTCGCCAAGGCGCTCGGCTCGCTGAACACGGTTACAATGGCCGGCAAGGTCGACTTCACGTCGGGCCCATTCCCGAACATTTCGCCCGGACCGATCATCGGCGCGCAATGGGTCAAGGCCAAGGCGGGCTCCAAGTTCAAGCTCGACTACGTTGTGACCGAGCATGCGACCGATCCGAACGTGCCGATCGAGGCCAAGCTCGTTCCCTACAACTAGGCCTGATCGAACGATGAAGGCGACGCCGTGACCAAGGAAGCCGACGGCGTCGTCCTCGAGACGACCGGAGTCCGTAAGCGATTCAACGCGCTCGTCGTCCTCGACGGGATCGACCTTTCTCTGCGCGCCGACGAGGCCGTCGGCATCGTCGGTCCGAACGGGGCTGGCAAAACCACGCTGCTCGCGGTCCTGGCCGGCGCTCTGGCGCCGACCGCCGGAACGATCCGCTTCCGCGGCGACGACGTCACCGCCATGCCGGCGGCGGAACGTTGCCGGCTCGGCATCGTTCGCACCCATCAGATCCCGCAGCCGTTCGGCGGCATGACCGTGTTCGAGAACGTCTTCGTCGCCGCGACCAATGGCGCGCGCCTGCATCGCGACGCCGCGCACGTGCGCACGATCGAGGCGATCGATCTGTGCGGAATGCTCGCAGTCGCCAATCGGCGCGCCGAGACGCTCGGCCTGCTCGACCGCAAGCGGCTCGAACTCGCGCGCGCGTTGGGGGCCGGTCCGTCCGTGCTGCTGCTCGACGAGATCGGCGGCGGCCTGACCGACGGCGAGGCCGGCGAACTCGTCGCCACGATCCGCCAGTTGCGCGCGCGCGGCCTCGCAATCGTCTGGATCGAGCACATCGTCCATGTGCTGCTGCAGGTCGCCGACCGGCTGATCTGCATGGACGCCGGGCGCATCATCGCCGACGGCGATCCGCGCGCGGTGATGGCCGACAAGGCGGTGATCTCCGCCTATCTCGGCGGGAGCGTCCATTGAGCCTGCTCGCGGTCGAGGCGCTCGACGTCCGCCACGGCCTGCTGCAAGCGGTGCGCGGCGTCAGCTTCGAGGTCGCGCGCGGCGAAACGCTCGCGCTGGTCGGCGCCAACGGCGCCGGGAAGACGACGCTCCTGCGCGCAATCGCCGGCGCGCATCCGGCGACCGCAGGACGCGTGATGTTCGGAGGCGTGGACGTCACACGGACGCCCGCCCACGAGCGGGTCGCACGCGGCGTCGCGCTCGTGCCCGAAGGGCGACGCCTGTTCGCGAAGATGAGCGTCGAGGAGAACCTGCTGCTCGCGCGGGCGGCGGGGCGCGCGGGCGCCTGGACCTTCGAGGCGGTGATGAAGGCCTTCCCCAATCTCCAGGCGCGCCGCAATGCGCGGGCGGGAACGCTGTCGGGCGGCGAACAGCAGGCGACCGCGATCGGCCGCGCATTGATGACCAATCCCGAGCTGCTGATGCTCGACGAGGTCTCGCTCGGCCTGTCTCCACTCGCGGTCGACCGCGTCTACGCCTCGCTGCAGTCGCTGTTGACTTCGGGGACGACGATCGTTCTCGTCGAGCAGGATCTGACGCGCGCGCTCAGCGTCGCGGACCGGGTGATCTGCATGCTGGAGGGGAGAATCGCGCTGGAGGGGAGAGCTGAGGACCTGACCCGCGACGAGGTGACCCAGGCCTATTTCGGCCTGAACCGGGCGAAAGCGGGCGTCGCGCGATGATCTGGGTCAATCAGATCGTCCAGGGCGTGCTGCTCGGCGGCTATTATGCGCTGATCGCGTGCGGGCTGTCGTTCATGTACGGCGTGATGGGCATCATCAACATCGCCCATGGCAGCTTCGCGATCCTGGCGGCCTTCGCGCTGTTCGTGCTCGCCGACCAGTTCGGCGTTTCGCCGTTCTACGGGCTCGTCGTCGTCGTGCCGGCGATGGCCGCGTTCGGCTGGGCGCTTCAACGGGCGGTGCTCGAGCGGAGCGCGCGCGCGGGCGTGCTGGTGCCGATCCTCAGCACCTTCGGCCTGTCGATCGTCATCGACAACCTGCTGTTCGAACGCTTCGGCGCCGACACCCGCTCGCTGGCCCCCTATATCGGCGATTTCTCCTATGATTCCTGGTCGCTGACCGACGACATCCAGATCGGACAATTGTCGGCGCTCACCTTGGCGGCGGCGGTGGCGCTGCTCGGCGGCCTCCAGCTGTTCCTGACGCGCACGGCGCTCGGCCGCGCGATCCGCGCGACCTCGGAGGATCCCGACACGGTCGGCCTGGTCGGCGTCAACGCGCGGCGCGTCAACGCGACCGCTGCGGCGATCGCGACGGCGACCGTCGGGGTCGCCGGCGCGGCGCTCGCGATGCGCGCGACCTTCGATCCCTATGCGGGTCCGACCCAGTTGATCTTCGCCTTCGAGGCGGCGGTGATCGGCGGCGCCGGCTCGCTCTGGGGCACGCTGATCGGCGGCGTCGTGCTCGGCGTCGCCCAGAACGTCGGCGCGCAGATCAATCCGCAGGGCTTCTTCATCGCCGGCCACGGCATATTCCTCGTCATCCTGTTCGGGCGGCTGTTCTGGGACGGCGGCTCGTTTCTGGTCCGGTCGAGGCGGGCGACATGACCGGCGCGGCGATCCGGGTCGTGCGCTGGAGCGCGCTGTCGATCAGCTCGGTCACGTTCGCCGTCGCACTGATGCTCGCCCTCGCGGCGGGCCCCGCGTTCCTCGACGCGAACGCCGTCGACAAGCTGACCACGCTGTTCATCTACGTCATTCTCGCGGTCACCTGGAACGCGCTCGCCGGCTATGGCGGCCTCGTGTCGATCGGCCAGCAGGCGTTCTTCGGTCTCGGCGCCTACGCCGCGGTGCGGCTCGCCGACGCCGGGGTCAGCGTCTATCCCGCGCTCGTGCTCGGCGCGGTCCTCGTCGCCGCGGTCGCGCTGCCGATCTCGGCTTTCATGTTGCGCCTGCGCGCGGGCGAATTTGCGATCGGGATGTGGGTGGTCGCCGCGCTCGCCCACCTGCTCGTCAATCTCGACACGCTGGTGCGCGGCGAGACGGGCACGTCGCTGATCGCGCTCGACGCCTATCCCGCCGAGTTCCGCCACGCGCTCACCTATTGGACGGCGCTCGGCGCGATGGCCAGCCTGATCGGCGTCCTGTTCGCGCTTTTGCGCTCGCCGCTCGGCGCGGCGATCCAGGCGATCCGCGACAACGAGGGCGCCGCCGCCTCGGTCGGGGTGCGCGTGATGCGGACCAAGCGCATCCTGTTCGTGCTCGCCGCGTTCGGCGTCGCGCTGGCTGGCGCGCTCTGGCTCGCGACCACCATCAGCTTCCAGCCCAAGACCTATTTCAGCGTGCAATGGACCGCCTATATGATCTTCATGGTGCTGGTCGGCGGGCTCGGCACGTTCGAGGGCCCGATCCTCGGCGCCGTGCTGTTCTTCGCGATCGAGGCCTGGTTCGGCGCGACAGGCGTCTGGTATCTCGTCGGCCTCGGCGGCGCCGCGCTGCTGTTCGCACTGTTCCTGCCCAAGGGGCTGTGGGGCTGGGCCGACGAACGCCTCGGCCTGCGCCTGCTGCCGGTAGGGCGCTGGCTGGCGATCGACGACGCCTCGCCGGCCGAGCCGGCGCCGCCGGTCGGAGCGGAGCGGCGATGACGCGCTGGCGCGTCGAGCGAGCGCGGCGCTCTCGCCCCGAGGCGTTTCGGCGCGACTGACGGGGAGGAGGCCGAAGCGAGGCGGCTGCGGATCGAGCCCGCGCGTCGATCTCTGCCGGCGAGCCCTCGGGCCGAGGGACCATCCGGCCGTGAGAATCCGGAATGCGACTGCAATCCGTCGGCGACGAATGCGCCATCGAGAAAGCGCCCAGGATCAGCAGCCGACTGACTCCCTCGGCCCGGAGTCCAGTGAGCATCGCTGGCGGGTGCCTTCAGGGTCGTCCTCTCCGACGGGATGAGTCCAGAATGGTTCGAAGAGAGAGTTTGGACGATGACCGCTGCCGCGCAATTGTTCGCGTGGTTGGAGATTCCCGACGCAATTCGGCGTTGCACGGCGTTTGACGTCGATCCGGCGATCGGCAGACGCTCGACGCCCCACTATCGCGAGCAGAAGTCATTGGGGACGGAGCGCGTGAGATGATCGCCTCGCGAGTGTGATGAGACGGGTGCGCTGTGCGGCTCAATCCGGCGTCGGGGGCGAGCGGCGGGTGTCGCCCGCGTGAGGAGCACCATGGGATGAGCGGTCCTCCTCTCCATCAGCACAACGCTCTAGCGCGCTCCATCGCGGAACCTCATTCAGCTCTGCGTCAAAATTCACCACCCAAGAAGGACAGCAGCACATGACCGACGATGAGTTCAATCGCGAAGAAGCCGGACAAGCATTCGGTCGCCTTTCACTGAGTGAGGAGGACATCGGATGGTTCCGGCGCGCCTGCGCCCGTCGGCGCGAACCGAGCGCTACGGTAGCGGATGGTCATTGTGTTGATCGATCCGCCGAGCGCCATCAGGGCAGTCAGGCCTGTCAACTGCAGTCCCGCGATGAAGGTCGTTCGTTTCCGGTGCCCGTGCGGGACGCCGGCGCGCAAGTTTGGTCCCGACATTGCCGGATCGATCACGCGGTCGCGCAATGCCGGACCATACGCCCCCCTTCCCAGGCCTGTCGCTAGGACGATGGCCCTTTCCATCGTCGCTCGGTCCGGGAATCCGGCGACCACATGGGAATCTCTTGCGATCCGAAAGATCCCGAACATGCTCCAGTTGGGATGACGTCTTCGCCATCGCTTGTAAACCAACGTTCAGCGCGGCGACACAATGACAGTATCCCGCTCGACCTGCGAGCAATGGATCAGGGCGCTCCAAAAGATCAAAATGCGTCTCATGTCGTTTGTCGGCGCATCGCCGAACGCTTTGTTCGGACTGACGGCGGTCGAGAAGCGGATGGGCGGTTGCAAGGCGACAAAACGTGCCCGATGGACAGGTGTGGCGGTTCATCCTTCGGGTGAGCGCCGGTGAAGTCGGCGCAGAAACGAGAGCGACCGAGATCATTTCAGAGCCGAATGACGAGGAGTGCAAATGACTGCGACGAGCGCGACGGCAGCGGCAAAGGCAGCAGACCTGGCGACGCCCGCGGCGCCGCGGGCGAGGACGGAGATGCGGCCAGCAAAGGCGCTGCCGGCGCCCAACAGCGACTTCTAACAGCTCGTGGACGTCCTGACTGCCGAGGAAAGGGCGCTCGTCAAGAAGGTGCGGGACTATATGGAGTCCAAGGTCCAGCCGATCATCAACAAATATTGGGCTGACGACGCGTTTCCGTTCGAGCTGCTCCCGTCATTTAGCGAGCTGAAGCTCGGCGGCCTGGGATACCAGGGCTACGAATGCGCCGGCGGAAGCCAAAAGCTCTTCGGCTTGGTCGCGATGGAACTGGCGCGTACCGACGCCTCGTTCTGCACCTTCTTCGGGGTGCACAGCGGCCTTGCGATGGGCTCGATCTATCTCGACGGCTCGGAGGAGCAGAAGCGGAAATGGCTGCCGCCGATGGCGCGGTTCGAGAACATCGGCTGCTTCGGCCTCACCGAACCATTGGTCGGGTCAGGGACCAGCGGCGGCCTCACGACGACCGCCGAGCGCGACGGGGATGTCTGGATACTCAATGGTCAGAAGCGGTGGATCGGCAACTCGCCGTGGTGCGATGTCTCGATCATCTGGGCGCGCGACCTCGCGGACGACCAGGTCAAGGGATTCATCGTCGAGAACAAGACGACGCCCGGATTCAGCGTCGAGAAGATGGAGCACAAGATCGCCCTCAAAGTGGTCCAGAATGGCGAGATCACATTGAAGGACGTGCGGGTGCCAGAGGCCAATCGCCTCCAGGGCGGCAATTCATTCCGCGACACCGCGCGCGTGCTGCGGATGACCCGCTACATGGTGGGCTGGGCCTCGACCGGCATCCAGATGGGCGCCTATGAGGCGACGCTGAAATACGCGCAGCAGCGATTGCAGTTCGGCAGGCCGATTGCCTCCTTCCAGATGGTGCAGGATCTCCTCGCCAGGATGCTCGCCAACGTGACCGCGTGCCAATGCCTGATGGTCCGACTGGCGCAAATGAACGACGACGGCAAGCTCGGCGACCATCACGCTGCGCTCGCCAAGGCCTTTTGCACCGCGAAGTCGCGCGAAACCGTCTCCTGGGGCCGCGAACTCCTGGGCGGCAACGGCATCCTCGCCGACTACAACGTCGCGCGCTTCTTCGCCGACGCAGAAGCGCTCTATTCCTATGAAGGCGCCTATCAAATGCAGAATCTGATCGTCGGCAAGGCGATCACCGGCATCGGCGCCTTCGTCTGGGGCTGCCCGCGAGCCGGCGCCGACGCCAGCTCGCGCTCATTCCCAACAGGAGAATCGGAAATGGCTTCCGCAATGAGAACGCCTGCGTCCTCGCCAGAGTCGCCCACAGCCGCGCTGAATCTGGCCAACGTCCTCTACGGCGTGAGGGACGCCATCGCCTACGTGACCGTCAATCGCCCTCAGGTGCTGAACGCTCTGAACACCCCGACCTGGAGCGACCTGCGCCGCGCATTCGAGCGCGCCCGCGATGACGCGGCGGTGCGCGGCGTCATCCTGACCGGCGCCGGCGACAAGGCGTTCATCGCAGGCGCCGACATCACCGAACTCGCGCAGGTGACGGCCTTGGAAGCGGAACAATCGAGTCGATTCGGACAGGAGGTACTCGACCTCATCGAGAACCTGGGCAAGCCGGTGATCGCGGCGGTCAACGGCTTTGCGCTCGGCGGCGGCTGCGAGACCGCAATGGCGTGCACCATCAGGCTCGCGGTGGAGACGGCGAAGTTCGGACAGCCCGAGGTCGCGCTCGGGCTGATACCGGGCGGCGGCGGCACGCAACGATTGCCGCGCCTGATCGGCAAGGGCCGGGCGCTGCGGCTGATTCTGTCAGGGGAGATGATCGGCGCGCAAGAGGCGTTTCGCATCGGGCTCGTCAACGAAATCATTCCCGCCGCTGAACTCATCGCCCGAGCTGAAGCGATCCTGAAAAGGATCGCCGCCAACGCTCCGATCGCGGTGAAGTTCGCGCTCGAGGCGACGAACAAGGGAATGGAGGCGAGCCAGAGCGAAGGCTTGCTGCTGGAAGCTTCCTATTTCGGCCTCTGCGCGGCGACCGAAGACAAAAGGGAAGGCACTTCGGCTTTCCTCGAAAAGCGCGTCCCGCAATTCCGCGGCCGGTGAAACAGGCCACATGAGCATTCGAACCGAATAAGAGCGACAATCATGGCAAGCGGCAATATCTTCTCCGACTTGAAGGTCGTCGACTTCGCGAGTTTCATCGCGGGCCCGAGCGCTGCCGTGATCTTGTCGGACTTCGGCGCCGACGTCATCAAAGTCGAGCCTCCGGCTGGCGACCTCTGGCGGATAGGGCACAAGATTCCGCCACAGCCGCAGGCGAAGGATGCCTATCCCTGGCATTTGGCCAATCGCAACAAGCGCGGCATGACGCTCGATCTGAAATCCCCGAGCGCTCAGCAGGTTCTCGAGGCCCTCGTCAAGTGGGCCGATGTGCTCATCGTCAATACGCCGCATCGCGCACGCAAGGCATTGAAGCGCGAGCATGACGATGTGGCGCAGTGGAACCCGCGCCTCGTCTATGCGGATCTCACGGGGTTCGGGGAGAAGGGGCCGGACGCCGAACTGCCCGGCTTCGACATCACGTCATACTGGGCGCGCAGCGGTCTTCTCTCCATGACGCGCGCCGCCGACCTGGCCTGTGGCGGGCAGCGGCGACAACGCGACCGCAGTCGGGCTCTATTCGGCGATCGTCAACGGGCTCGACGACAAGCTTGCCTCCGTTCGCAGAGCGCATCCCGACTACCAGATCGCCGTGACCGGCCTGTCGGCCATCGCAGCGCGGTCGAGCGCGGACATGATCGGCAAGTTGAGCCGCGGGCTGACGATCGAGTTCCTGTTCGTCGCCGCCTTTGTCGGCCTCGCCTTCCGCTCCGCGCCGGTGGCGTTGGCGGTGATCCTGCCGGGAATTTTTCCGATCCTCGCCGCGGGCGTGCTGCTTTCGGCGATGGGCGAGGGGTTGCAATTCGCCAGTGTCGTCGCCTTAATCGTCTCCTTCGGCCTCGGACTGAGCGCGACGATTCATTTCTTGAACCGGATGCGGCGCGAGCAGCAGCCGGGCGACGATCCGGCGATCGCGGTGGAGCGCGCGACCGTTCTCATCGGCCCGGCGCTGATCGTCACATCCATCGTCCTGGCCTGCGGTCTGGCCGTCACCGCCTTTTCCGACCTGCCGACGCTGCGGCTGTTCGGGCGCCTCAGCGCATTCGCGATGCTGATGGCGCTGACCGCGGATCTGCTGATCCTGCGACCGGTCATCACTCTTTTGAGCCGCCTTGCCGACGCCAGGGTGCGCGCCGCCAGCCGCCGCGCCCGCGGACCGACGGGTCGAACCGCCCGCGATGACGATGCCGATGGCGGCGTCTGGACGGAGCGCTAGACCGATGGCGGCAAGGCGGTCTCGACGTCCTCGCCGGCCCCTCCGGACAATTGTCGAACAAACGTGCGGAGCTCCTTGTGTTGTTTCGTCGACCAGGGTCCAGCGGGCCCCCCGAATCAGCAATCGGCCCGGGATGCCTGGGCATGTCGGATGGCTAGGGCGCTGCGCGTTCAGAAGCCCGGGAGGAGAGCATTGCGACCATTGGAGCGGCGTTGGACAGCGGGTCAAACTCCTCGACACCGGCGGCTTCTATGGGTCAGGTCGCAATGAGATGCCGATCGGTGAGGCGCTTCGGGGGCGCCGACGGGATCACGCCATCCTCAGTGTGAAGTCGGCGATCTCTTGCAACGCGACGTAATCGCTGTAGCGCGTGTCGCGCGGCGCCAATCGTTCAACCGCTGCGACCAAGCTGCCGGTTCCGCTGGCGAGTGATTGCGGGGGCTGAAGTTGCTCGGCCAGACCGATCGAGCGACGCTCATTCCCAGGCCATTTCGTTCGTAACCGGGGCAAATTTCCGGGCAAGATCACCAAAAGCACGCAAAGAGCCGATCGGTAGGTGGCGCAGACGATTGATAGTGTTCGACCTCGCCACTGCGAGATAAATAAATGCTGCATCTGCGTGCCCGGGAATTTGCCCCGGTTAGTTTTGTGCAGTCTAAGCATCTGAAAAATAGGGTGCCGATAACACAACCCTCAAGGGCGGCCCGGGATCAATGGCGGAGGGGGCGGGATTCGAACCCGCGATACGGTTTCCCGCATACACACTTTCCAGGCGTGCGCCTTCAGCCGCTCGGCCACCCCTCCGTACGCGCTCACCGACGCCAGCAGGGCGCATACATCGCGGCCGTCCGCTGCGCAAGTCGGCGCGCCGATCCGCAGGCCGCCGATTGCGCGGGCGCCGCCCGTGGACTACGAATCGGCGGCGTCCGGCGTTGCGCGCCGGTCGGTCGGGATCGCGCAACCCGCGCGACCGCCGAGGCCTTGGGATCACGCCGCCGATGAAGAAAGTCCCCAATCCGATCGACAGCCACGTCGGCGCCCGTCTGCGGATGCGGCGCATGCTGGTCGGAATGAGCCAGGAAAGGCTCGGCGCCGCGCTCGGCATCACCTTCCAGCAGATCCAGAAATACGAGAAGGGCGCCAACCGGATCGGCGCCAGCCGCCTGCAGGACATCGCCCGCGTGCTGCAGGTCGCGCCCGCCTTCTTCTTCGATGGCGCGCCCTCGGGCGACGCGCCCGCGGCCGCCGGCTTCGCCGAGCCCGGCCCCACCGACTTCTTTTCCTCGTCGGAAGGCGTCCAGCTCGCGACCGCCTTTTCGCAAATCCGCGATCCGAAGGTGCGCCGGCGGGTCCTCGCGCTCGTCGTCTCCCTCGCCCAGGATTCCTCCGGCTCGGCCGCCGAAGCCTTGCTCGACAGCCCGAGGGATTGAGCGAGCGTTCGTTATAAAGAACGTAATCGATCGAATCGCTTGACCTGAAGAACGGCGCCTGTCAAGAACATCGCCTCTTCGGCGCCTGCCGCGAATCTGACGCCGGGAAACCGTCCCGTCGCGATGGATCCGTTGCCCTCCGAGCCGACGCAAACGCAATGGGAGATTTTTTCGGTGATCCGCAAGAGCTTTCAGTTCACCAGCGAATCCGTTTCCGAGGGTCATCCCGACAAGGTCTGCGACCGAATTTCGGACGAGATCGTCGATCTCTATTTCCGCGAGGGCGAGAAGGCCGGCGTCGATCCCTATCAGATCCGCGTGGCCTGCGAGACGCTGGCGACCACCAACCGCATCGTGATCGCCGGCGAAGTGCGCGGCCCCGACCTTGGCGCCGAGGCGATCGAGGCGACCGCGCGCGCGGCGGTCAGGGACATCGGCTACGAACAGGCCGGCTTTCACTGGCGCGACGTCGCTGTCGAAATCCTGCTGCATGAACAGTCGGCCGATATCGCCCAGGGCGTCGATGCCTCTGGCAACAAGGACGAGGGCGCCGGCGACCAGGGCATCATGTTCGGCTATGCCTGCGACGAGACGCCCGAACTGATGCCGGCGCCGCTCTATTACGCGCACAAGATTTTGAAGTCGCTCTCGGACGCGCGCCGCTCGGGCGCCGAGAAGCGCCTCGGGCCCGACGCCAAGAGCCAGGTGACGGTGCGCTATGAGGATGGCAAGCCGGTCGAGGCGACCCAGATCGTGGTCTCCCACCAGCACACCGAGGAGTCCCTCACGTCGGAGGATGTCGGTCGCATCGTGCGGCCCTATGTCGAGCGGGTGCTGCCCGAGGGCTGGATCACGCCGCGCACAGTCTGGCACATCAATCCGACCGGCAAGTTCTTCATCGGCGGCCCCGATGGCGATTGCGGCCTGACTGGCCGCAAGATCATCGTCGACACCTACGGCGGCGCGGCGCCCCACGGCGGGGGCGCCTTCTCCGGCAAGGACCCGACCAAGGTAGACCGCTCGGCCGCCTATGCCGCGCGCTATCTCGCCAAGAACGTCGTCGCCGCGCGCCTTGCCAGCCGCTGCACGATCCAATTGTCCTATGCGATCGGCGTCGCCCGCCCGCTCTCGATCTACGCCGACCTCCACGGGACCGGCCATGTCGAAGAAGCCCGGCTGGAGGCGGCGCTGATGGAGGTGATGAATCTCTCGCAGCGCGGAATTCGCGAGCATCTCGGCCTCAACAAGCCGATCTACGCGCGCACCTCCGCCTATGGCCACTTCGGCCGCCAGCCTGATTCTGAGGGCGGATTCTCCTGGGAGCGAACGGACCTCGGCGACAAGCTGCGCGGCCTCGTCTCCTGACGGAACGCGGCGCCGACGGGACGCCGCGGCGCGCCCTCTACGGGCGTAGCCGCGGCAAGACCTTGCGCGCCCATCATGCGCGGCTGATCGCCGAACTTTTGCCCCGGCTCGAGATCCCCACGGGGCCGATCGCCGATCCCGGCGCCCTGTTTCCCTTCGTCCCCTGCGAGGTCAGGCTCGAGATCGGCTTCGGCGGCGGCGAGCACCTGCTGTTCCAGGCGCGCGCGCGGCGCGACGTCGGCTTCATCGGCTGCGAGCCCTTCGTCAACGGCGTCGCCAAGGCGCTCGCCGGCGTCGAAGAGGACGCGCTCGACAATGTCAGGCTGCGGGTGGGCGACGCGGGCGCGCTGATCGCCGCGCTGCCGGCGGGCGCGCTGTCGCGGCTCGACATTCTGTATCCCGATCCCTGGCCCAAGCGCCGGCACAACAAGCGCCGGCTGATCTCCGACGCGTCGATCGCCGAATTCGCCCGCGTACTGCGTCCCGGCGGCGAATTGCGCTTCGCCACCGACATCGACGATTACGCCGGCTGGACGCTCGCCCGCTTCGCAATCTCGGACCGGTTCGTCTGGCGCGCGCGCGCCGCCGACGACTGGCGCCGACCGTGGCCGGACTGGCCCGGCACGCGCTACGAGGCGAAAGCGAGCCGCGACGGGCGCAAACCGGTTTATCTGACCTTCGCGCGCGCCTGATCCTGCACCGCCTGGGCGATCAGCGCGCCGACGCTGGCGCCGAGAATCGTCCTGGGATCGCCGCCCGCCGCGCCGTCGACGAAATAGCCGGAATTGGCGAGGCTCGCGACGCCATGCGCGGCCGCCCAGATTTGCGCGCCGAGCTGGCGCCCGCCCGATTCGGCGACGCCGCTGTGGGCGAGCACCGCCCGGGCGGCGTTGCGCAGGCTGTCGAACGCCGCCGCGCTCGCCTCGATCGCGGGGGCTTCGCTGAGGACGCGGACGTCCGCGAACATCGCCGCGTAGAGGCCGGGCTCCTTGCGGGCGAAGTCGAGATAGGCCTCGCCCATGCGCCACAGCGCCGCAACCGGGTCGGGCCGCCCGTCGCCCCAGGCCTCGCGGAGCCTGCCACCGAACGCCTCGAAGCCGCGCCGCGCGAGTTCGCCGAGCAGCGCGTTGCGATCGTTGAAATGGCGATAGGGCGCCGCCGCGGTCACGCCGGCGCGCTTGGCGGCCTCGGCGAGCGTGAAGCCGGCAGAGCCGCGCTCGGCGATCAACGCCCGCGCGGCCTCGACCAGCGCGTCCTTCAAGGCGCCGTGATGATAGCCGCGCCGGGCGGCGGCGGCGAACAGGGGCATGTGGCGACGGGGGCTCATCGGCGGCAGATTACAACTTCCGCGGCCCCGCGCGAGCCGGCGCCGGGCGCCGGAACCGCAATATTTGCCGCCGGACGGTAAAATGTCCCGATTTGCCGCCTGGCCCGCCGGCAGGCCCCTCGCCGCAGCACCGGGACCGCCGTCGCCATCCAGATCGTCTTGGTCATCAACGTCTCCACCCGTCGGCGCCGCTGTTGCGCCGCCTGTGAGCAAGACCGGAGGCGCGCCGGGTTCATTCCCGGCCCGCTCGAGGGGAATTTGCGCCGCGAGAGCGGCGGATCCGGATCGGCGGGGCGCGTCGCCGCGGCAAATTCTTGCGCGCGCCGGGAATAACCGGCCCGCACGCCGAGTCTCCTGTTCGAACCGGCATGGCGCCGGACGAGGAGAGCCGACATGGCGCATGAAAAGGACAGCGGGGTCGATCGCCGGCAGGCGCTCGAATGCATGATCTGGGCGGGAACCGGCGTGCTGTGGACGCTCAGCGGCGGCGTGCCGAAATCGGCGCTGCTGGGGTCGGCGCAGGCGGCCGAGAGCGGCTTCAGCTTTCTCCAGATCTCCGACAGCCACGTCGGCTTCGACAAGCCGGCCAACCCGGACGCGCTTCTCACGCTGCGCGAGGCGATCGGCAAGGTCGTCGCGATGCCCGCGCGGCCCGCGTTCATGATCCACACCGGCGACATCAGCCACCTCTCGAAGCCGGAACAGTTCGACGACGCCGACCAGGCGATCGGCGCGGCGCGGCTCGACGTGCATTACGTGCCCGGCGAGCACGATGTGATCGACGAGACGCAGGGCGGCGCCTATCGCGACCGCTACGGCAAGGGCGCCAAGGGCGCGGGCTGGTATTCGTTCGACCAGGCGGGCGTCCATTTCATCGGCCTCGTCAACGTCGTCGACCTCAAGGCCGGCGGCATGGGCAATCTCGGCGCCGACCAGCTCGCCTGGCTCGCCGACGACCTCATGGGCCGCAGCGCCTCGACGCCGATCGTCGTGTTCGCGCATATCCCGCTGTGGACGATCGCGCCGGAATGGGGCTGGGGCACCGAGGATTCCGCTCGCGCGCTCGGCCTGCTCGCGCGCTTCGGCTCGGTGACCGTGCTCAACGGCCATATCCATCAGCTCATGCAGAAGGTCGAGGGAAACGTCACCTTTCACACCGCGCGCTCGACCGCGTTTCCGCAGCCGGCGCCGGGGACGGCGCCCGCGCCCGGCCCGATGCTGGTGCCCGCCGGGCAGCTGCGCGGCCTGCTCGGCGTGCGCACCGTGACGGTGCGGCCCGGCGCGGCGGAGCTCGCCGTCACCGACGTGTCCCTGGCTTCGTGAGGAGGACGCCATGATCAGGAGTTTCGACAGGGGGCTGCGCGCCATCGAGGTCGGCTGGATCGTCGCCGCAGTGGCGCTCGTACTGTGCTTCGGCGGCCTGGTTCTCGCCGAGGCGGGCGAGAGCGCCGAGGTCGACATCGACAATTTCGCCTTCACCCCCGACGCGCTCACGGTGAAGCCGGGGGTCGCGGTCACCTTCGTCAACCACGACGACATCCCGCATCTCGTCGTCGCGGTCGACGGCAAATACCGGTCGAAGGCGCTCGACACCAACGACCGGTTCAGCCTCGTCTTCGACAAGCCCGGCGAATACGCCTATTTCTGCGGCCTGCATCCGCATATGAAGGGCAAGATCGTCGTCGCGCCATGAGCGCGGGGGGAGCCGTGACGAGCGAACTGGCGCGAAGGCGCTTTTCCGAACTGGTGCTGCCGCATCTCGACGACGCCTATGGCCTCGCGCGGTGGCTCACCGGGAACCGGACCGACGCCGAGGACGTCGTGCAGGACGCGTGCCTGCGCGCGCTCGCCGCGCTCGACGCCGCGGTCGTGCTGCAGCCGCGCGCCTGGCTGCTGACGGTTGTTCGCAACACGGCGTTCACCTGGCTCGCCAGGAATCGACCGAAGACTGTCGTCCTCACCGACGACGCCGAGGCGCTCGAGGCCGCCGCCGCAAGGGGCCCCGGCGAGCCGGCGCCGGATCCGGAGGCGGCGCTGATCGCCGCCGCCGACGAAGCGGCGCTCGAGGCGGCGATCGCTGCGCTGCCGCATCTGTTCAGGGAAGTCATCGTCATGCGCGACATCAACGGGCTCAGCTATCGGGACATCGCGGCGGCGACCGGCGCCCCGCAGGGAACCGTCATGTCGCGGCTCGCGCGCGGGCGCGCGCTGCTCGCCGGCGCGCTCGGGAGCCGCGCGTGACCGCCCCGCGCGCCGAGGATCCGATGCTGCTGCTCAACGCCGCGCTCGACGGCGAACTCGACGCGGCCGGGATGATCGACGTCGAGGCGCGGCTCGCCGGCGATCCGGCGCTGGCGGCGCAATACGCGCGCCTCGTCGCGCTGCGCGACGCGCTGCGCACCCGGCTTCCCCGCGAGCGCGCGCCCGACGCCCTGCGCGCGCGGGTGATCGCGCTGGCGCAGGCGCCGGCCCCGGCGCGTCCGGCGCCGCGCCTCGCCGATCCGCGCTGGCGCGCGCTCGCCGCTTGCCTGCTGCTCGGCGTCGCGCTCGGCGCCGGCGGCTTCGACTTTTTCGCTTCGCGCGGGCAGGGCGACGAAATCCAGGAGGCGATCGTCGCCGGCTTCATCCGCGGCCGGCTGTCCGGCCAGACCGTCGACGTCGCGACTTCGGATCGCCATACCGTCAAGCCGTGGTTCGCGGCCAAGATCGCCGGCGCGACCACCGTCGTCGATCTCAAGGCGGACGGATTCCCGCTGGTCGGCGGCCGCATCGACGTCGTCGCCGGCAGGCCGGTCGCGACGCTCGTCTACCAGCGCCGCGAGCATCAGATCGCGCTGAGCGAAGTGCCCGCCTCCGGGGCCGCCGCGCGCGCGCCGCGGGACGCCACCCGCGACGGCTATCAGCTTCAGGAATGGCGCGAAGGCGGCCGTCTGTTCGCGGCGGTGTCCGACCTGCCGCCCGCCGAACTCGACGCCTTCGGCGAGGCGTTCCGTCGCGCCGCGGCGGCCGAGCGCGAGGAGCCGCCAAAGCCGTGACGTGCGCCTTCGTCCCGCCACCCCGACGGCCTGCCCTCAGGACAGGCCGATGCGGTGCAGGAGGTTCTTGAAGCGCGCGTCGGACCGCAGGGGATCCCGGGCCGGGCGCAACAGGATGGATGGGTTGAATCTCGCCTCATAGGCCTTGTTCAGCCAGTCGATCGCCTGATCGAAATCGCCGAGCCAGACATAGATCACGGCGACATTGGCGTCGGCGGACTGGTCGCGATCCGCGCGCGCCGCGAGATCATCGGCGATTTTCGTCGCCTCCTGCGCGCGTCCCGCCGTCGCATAGGCGTAGGCGAGATTGGAATCGAAGGCGCTCAAGTGTCCGGACAGCGCGATAGCCTTCTGGAACTCGGCGATCGCCTCGTCGAAGGCGCCCGTCTGCACCAGCGCCTGGCCCAATTGATAATGGCCGACGGCGAAATTGGGGTCGAGCTCCAGGGTCTTCCGGCTCTGTCGGATCGATTCGTCGTAACGGCGCACGATGCACAAGGCGTCGGCGAGGTCGGCCCCTATGATGGTCGACAAAGGGTCGAGACTTTCCGCGCGCGCCAGTTCGGCAACGCCCTCGCGGGGTCGCCCGACGACCAGCAGGCGCCAGGCGTACCAATGGTGAAGCGTCGCGTAGGCCGGGCTCAGCCGGATCGCCTGCTCGTACTCCCGCTCCGCGGCGGCCCAGTCCCGGCCATAGAGGTATGCGCCTCGCCGAGCCGACCATCGAGCGCGATCGCCTTGATCGCCGCCGCCCTCGCCCGGCGGAACGCCGACTGGACGATCGCCGAAGAGGTCGTCGCAGAGGCGGGCGGGCGTTGCGCGCGATCGGCGGTTTCGCCGACGGCGAGGCGCTCACCTGGGTTCTGGGCATCGTGCGCCGCGCCGCCTTCGACTGGCTGCGTCGCCATCGGCCCGAGGCCTTGGGATCAATCGAGACTCTCGGTGGGCTCCGGGGCGCAGGCTCCGACCCGGCCGAAGCAAGACTGCCGGAGGCTGCGTCCATCGCGGGATGGGACGCGCATGCGCGCGAAGCGGCGATCGCGTCGTTGCCGGCGCCGCTGCGCGAGTTTCTCGTGCCGCGCGATCGCTTCGGCCTGTCCTATCGGCAGATCGCCGCGGTGACTGGTGCGCCGGTCGACGTGGCGATGTCCGGGCTCGCTCGGGCGCGCCATGCGCTGATCGCCGCGTCGGCCGCCGTCGGGACGGGCGCCCGCCACGACGCGGCGCCGCGCCTTGCATAGAGCCAAAGGGGCGATGCGCCGTCGGGGCGCGCCAGGCGCGCGGCCCAGGCGGCGAAGACGGTTCGTCAGCGCGCGGAGGTGTCGAGCTTGCCGATCAGTTCGCTCATCACCGTGTCGGCGCGGTCGTTTTCGACCTGACAGGTGCCCGCGGCCGCGTGGCCGCCGCCGCCATAGGTCAGGCACAGCGCGCCGACGTCGACAGAGGACGAGCGGTCGACGATCGACTTGCCGATCGCGAACACCGTATTCTGCTGGCGGACGCCCCACAGGACATGCATCGAGACGCGGCACTGAGGAAACAGCGCGTAGATCATGAAGCGGTTGCCCGCATAGATGATTTCCTCCTTGCGGAGGTCGAGCGTGACGAGATCGCCGTGGACGCGCGCGCAGCGCCGCACCTGCTCGCCAAACGGGGCCTCGTGCTGGCGGTAGAGTTCGACGCGCTCGCGGACGTCGGGCAGGGCGAGGATCTCCTCGACCGTATGGTTGCGGCAAAAGTCGATGAGCTTCATCATCAGTTCGTAGTTGGAGATGCGGAACTGGCGGAAGCGGCCGAGCCCGGTGCGCGAATCCATGAGGAAGTTGAGGAACGGCCAGCCCTCGGGATGGAGGATTTCGTCGACCGAGAACCGGGCGGAATCGGCCTTGTCGACCGCGGCCATGATGTCCTCGCCGATGCGCGGAAAGCGCGGCGACCCGCCGAAATAGCGATAGACGACGCGCGCCGCCGAGAAGGCGTCGGGATCGATGACGTGGTTCGCCGGCGCCTTGCCGCCGCCGCGCTCGATCTCGCTGGAATGATGGTCGAAGGCGAGGTGGCAACCCTCGACATAGGGCAGGTTGGTGGTGATGTCGCGCGCGGAGATCGGAACCTTGCCGTCCTGCATGTCCTTCGGGTGAACGAAAGCGATCTCGTCGATCATCCGGATTTCCTTGAGCAGCACGCCGCAGACGAGGCCATCGAAATCGCTGCGGGTCACCAGGCGGAATTGCGTCGCGGTCACGGGGCGTCTCCAGGACATTGATGAGATGCAAGGTTCTAGAGGCAATAGCTGAAGGATTGGCTAACCGGATTGGACCGGGACGCTCGGCCCCCCGGCCCGATCGCACCCGGGCACAAGTCGGGACCGTCGTTCCGGCAATTCCGCGCAGGCTCGATCGCCGCAGGCTCATTGCCCCGACGCTTGCGCCCGCGCCGCGGGGCCTGCGGCGCCGACCGTCGCCGGCCGACTCAATTGCGCGGCGTCAACCGCTCGGACCCGTTGCCGTCCTCGCCCCGCACGGCCCAGAGCCCGTCGAGACCGCCCTTGGGGTCGACGTGGTAGATGACGAGTCCCGGCTGGCCGCCGATCATGTAGGTCGCCGCCAGCGCGTCGTTGCGGCGCATGCCGAAGCCCTTGTAGGCGGCGCCCTCGATCGTCCACTGGATCGCGAAGGTCGTGTCGGACAGGATCTGCACCGCGACCGTTCCGGTATATTTCGAGCCGTCGGGATTCGTGCCGGCGGCGTCATACTGCGGGGCGAGCGTCAGGCTGTCGGCGTTCGCGACCGTCGCGAAGACGAGGAGGGCGAGCGTTGCAAGGGCCCGGATCATGGAGATAGCCTTCGGGTCTGTTTCTCCGCATGGATTGTGGAGAATAGTGCGCATCGCTAACCTGAAGCCGCCCAGGCGACAAGAGGCGACGCGTTTCGGGCGCGCCGCCGAGCCCATCGCCGCAACCGGCCCGCCATCCCTGCGCGTCGCCCATGCCCGGATGCCGGCGGAAATTTTTGGCAATTTTTGGCAATCTTTGGAAGTCTCTGGAAGGTTTCTGGAAAGTTCTGGCAAGTTTTGGAATATGTCCCGACTTCATGAGATTTATCGGGATTCCAAGGGCTTGCGAGCGAGTGGACGCTTCTTGTGACCCCGCGGGCCCCGCGCTTGCGAGGCGCCGGCGGCGATGAGCGCCGGAGCAAGACCCAATGGCGCCGCGAACGAACCAAAGTCGGCGACCGCGAGGATCGCCTCGGAGGGCGCTTCGACGTTGAAGGAAGGGGCGACTCGAGAGCTACGCGTCCTGGGGTCTTCGGCGGGCCCGGGCGCAGTCATCAATCTCCTTTGGTTCGCCTGGCTCGGACCGCCCTTCCAGCCCTACGTCGATAATGGACCGGGCAATGGCTGGAGTCAAGCAAATTTCTGTAAAAGAGAAAGACGGGCGACGTCGGGCGCGGCGGGGCGGGCGCCGACGCGCCGGGATCGAGAAGCGGCGCCGGCTGTTCGAGCCGTCTGAATCCCTCGCGTCCGATCCCCGGACAGCCCTGCGGCCGACGGGGCGGGAGTAGATCCCGAGGCTGCCGCGCGCCGGCCCCAGGGCCGAAACTGGCGGTTCGTCGCTCGAACAGCGCGCGACCGGCCGGAGGGGCGAGGGCTGGGCCCGCGATCGGGCACGGCCTCGCCGGGCCCGGACGAAGCCAGGAAGGTTGCGACGCCATGCTGTCCGTCGAACTCTATTTCCTGCCGCTCGCCGGGGTCGTCCTCGTCGTCCTGCTCGCCGCCTCGGTCCGCATCCTGCGCGAATATGAGCGCGCGGTGGTGTTCACGCTCGGCCGCTTCCAGCGCGTGAAGGGACCGGGCCTCGTCCTGCTCGTGCCGTTCATCCAGGAGATGGTGCGCGTCGATCTGCGCATCAAAGTGATCGAAATCCCGAGCCAGGACGTGATCTCGCGCGACAATGTCTCGATGAAGGTCGACGCCGTGCTCTCTGCGCGCGGTGCTCGGCCAGCACGAGCTCGACGAAATGCTGTCCGAGCGCAAGAAGCTCAGCGCCGACGTGCAGAGCATCCTCGACGCCCAGACCGAGACCTGGGGCATCAAGGTCAGCAATGTCGAGATCAGGACGGTCGAACTCACCGAAAACATGGTGCGCGCGATCGCCAAGCAGGCCGAAGCCGAGCGCGACCGCCGCGCCAAGGTGATCCACGCCGAGGCCGAATTCCAGGCCGCCCAGACCCTCGTCGACGCCGCGCAGATCCTCGGCAGCATCCCCGCCGCGATGCAGCTGCGCTACCTGCAGACCCTCGCCGAGATCGGCGCCGAGCAGAATTCGACCGTCGTCTTCCCGATGCCGATCGACATCATGAAGCCGTTTCTCGAAATCCTCGACAAGGCGGGCAAGCCGACGCGCGCCAATGGCGCCGCGGCGCCCCACGTCGAGGCGCCGCGGGCCTGAACCGGGCAGGGGCGGCGGGGCGCGACCGGACCAGATTGTTTCGCGCCCGCCGCCGGGTCAGGTCGGCAGGCGGTGGCGGGCGAGCCGTTCATAGTACGGCTGCGCCGCGTCGGCGAGGCGCCTCAGCGAATCCGGGAGATCCTCGAGCCGGGCCCCGCTTTCGGGCGGCCCGAAGCCGGTCGAGCGCTCGACCGCCTCGTACCAGGCGGGCGCCCAGACGCCGTCGGTCTCGCGCCGGCCCGGCGGCCACGACAGCATCGCGGGGTCGAAAGCGAGCCCGCACGCCGCGCACAGCGCGCCCAGGGCGCCGGGCGGGTCGGCGAGCACCTGGGCGCCTTCGAGCACCGGCGGGGCGCGGCCGAGCCGGTCGGCGGCGCGTTCGAACAGCGCGAGCTGGGCCGGCAGCCCGATCTCGGCCAGCGTGAAATCGCGGCGCTTGCGCGCATAGGAGGCGAGCACCGCCTCGGGCGCACGGATCAGGAAGGCGTTGACGAGGCCGTCGGTCCACTCGCGGCCGAATCCCGCGAGCATGTGGTGGGTCATGTGTTTCTGGTACCAGACCGCGCGACCGCCGGGAACCGGGCCGGTCAGCGCCGCGGCGACGGCGCGCCAGTCGGTCGGCTGGGCGGCGATCACCTCGGCGCGCAGGGGATGGTCGAGGCCGGTCGCTTCGAGATAGGCGGCGTAGAACGGCTCGTCGCTGACCGCGCAGTCGGCGCGGGCGCCGAAGGCGCGCATCATCGCGGTCGAGATGTTGCGCGGGCCGGACCACATCGCGATGCGGACGGGAGCATTCATCGCGGGCGCCCCTGCGCTTCCTCGGCCTCGAGCGCCTTGTAGAGCCCGCGCAGACGTCGGGTCATCGGTCCCGAGGCGTCGGCCGCGTCATGCGGCCCCGGCTCGCCGATCGGGCGGCCGTCGACGCGCACGACCGGGGTCAGGCCGGCGAAGGTGCCGGTGACGAAGGCCTCGTCGGCGCCATAGACGTCGAACAGCGAGAAGTCGCGCTCGCAGGCGGGAATGCCGGCCCGCCGCGCCGCGCGCAGCACCGCGTCGCGGGTGATGCCGGCGAGGCAGAAGCCGCCGCCCGAGGTCCAGATCTCGCCCTTGCGGACGATGAAGAAATGCGTGGAGTTGCATGTCGCCACGAAGCCGCGGTCGTCGAGCATCAGCGCCTCGTCGGCGCCCGCCTCGATCGCCTGGATGCAGGCGAGGATGCAATTGAGCTTGCTGTGCGAATTGAGCTTCTGGTCCTGCTCGGCCGGGCCGGTGCGGCGGATGTGGACGGTGAACAGCTTCAGCCCGCGCGCGCGCATTTCGGGGCGCGGCAGCTTCCATTCCGGGATGATGACGACCGTCGCGCCGCCGACCGTCAGCCGCGGGTCCTGGTAGGGCGATCGCTTCCGGCCGCGCGTCACCATCAGCCTGACATGGACGCCGTCGTCCATGTCATTGGCCTCGAGGACGTCGAACAGCCGCGCGGCGAGTGCGGCGCGCGAGAGTCCGATGTCGATCCGCAGCATTCTGGCGCCGTCCCACAGGCGGTCGAAATGCCGGTCGAGGAACGCGATCCGGCCCTCGACGAGCCGCAAGCCCTCCCAGACGCCGTCGCCGAGCACGAAGCCGGAATCGAACACCGAGACCCTGGCCTCGTCGCGCGGCGTCAGCGCGCCGTCGAGGCTGATCAGCACCGAATCGTTCCTGAGGTCGCCGACATAGTCCTGCGTCCCGCCGCTCTCCTGCTCGCCGTCCTGCATCTCGGTTCCGCCGCTTCGTTTCGTCGGCGAGAATGCCCGCCTCCGCGCCACGCCGCAACAGGTCGGGAGCGCCCAGGACCGGGGCGTCCCGCACGCAGTTCGTCCGGCTCGGGCGGCCTCGGGGAGAGGCGGCCGGGACGGTCGCGCTCGCGAGGGCGGCCGGGCTTGCTCTTGCCGGGCGGGTCGTGCAGGGAAGGCGGGGCACAGGCGACAACCGGCGGAATCGATGAAGCGCGTGATGGATTTCGCCTGGCCGGCGATCGGGCTCGGCGCGGTGGCGTTTTCGTCGTGGTTGTTGTTTCGGGAATTGCGCGGTCTGTCGCTCGCCGAAGTCGCCGCCAGCCTCGCCGCCATTCCCCTGGCGCATTGGGGCGCCGCCCTCGTCTCGACCTTCGTCGCCTATGGTGCGCTCGCCTGGTATGACCGGATCGGCCTCGCCCATCTCGGCCGCCGCCTGTCGTGGCCCTTCATCTCGCTGACCTCGTTCACCACCTACGCGCTCTCGCACAACATCGGCGCCTCGGTGTTCTCCGGCGCCGTCGTGCGCTACCGCGCCTATTCGACCAAGGGTCTCGGCATGGGCGAGGTCGGCCTGCTCGTCGCGTTCTGCTCGTTCACCTTTTTCCTCGGCACGGTGCTGCTCGGCGGCGGCGTGCTGATCCTCGAGCCGGACATCGTCGAGCGCTGGACGCCGGCGCCGGACTGGCTCGGCCGGGCCGTCGGCTTGGCGATGCTGGGGCTGGTCGCCCTCTACATCGTCGGCTCGCTGCTGCATTTCCGCCCATTGAGGATCGGCCGCTTCGCGCTCGTCTACCCGCGCCCGCCGATCGCGGCGCGTCAGATGTGCGCGGCCCCGCTCGAGCTGATCGGCGCGGCGGGGATCATCTATTTCGCGCTGCCGAGCACCGGCAATCCGGGCTTCCTGATCGTGCTCGGCATCTTTCTCGCCTCGTTCTCGATCGCGCTGATCAGCCATGCGCCGGGCGGGCTGGGCGTGCTCGAATTCGCCTTCATCAAGGCGATGCCCGACGCGCCGACCGCGCAGGTGCTCGCGGCGCTGATTGTGTTCCGGCTCCTTTATCTTATTATGCCGCTCGTGTTCGCGCTGGTCGTGGTCGTGCTGTTCGAGCGCCGACGGATCGCCGATCTGCTGCGCGCGAGATTGTGAGGCTTCATGGCGGGAATCATCAGCGTCGACGAGCATGACGTCCTCCTCGTCATCGACGTGCAGAACGATTTCATGCCGGGCGGCGCGCTGCCGGTCGCCGACGGCGACGCGATCGTCCCCCTGATCAACCGTCTCGCCGAGCGCTTCGTCAACGTCGTCCTGACCCAGGACTGGCATCCGGTCGGCCACGCGTCCTTCGCGTCGTCGCATCCAGGCGCAAAGCCGTTCGAGACGATCGAGACGCCCCACGGCGACCAGACGCTGTGGCCCGACCATTGCTTGCAGGGCAGTCCCGGCGCCGAACTCCACGACGGCCTCGCCGCCGACCGGGCGACGCTGATCCTGCGCAAGGGCTATCGGGGCGCGATCGATTGCTATTCGGCCTTCGTCGAGGCCGACGGCAAGACGCCGACCGGCCTTGCCGGCTTTCTCGGCGAGAGGAAGATCGATCGCGTCTTCGCCTGTGGCCTCGCCACCGATTTCTGCGTCGCCAGCTCGGCGCTCGACGCACGGCTGCGCGGTTTCGAGACTTTCGTGATCGACGACGCCTGCCGGGCCATCGACGCCAACGATTCGCTCGAACTCGCCTGGGCGCGGATGGACGCGGCGCAGGTCGTGCGCATCCAGTCGCGCGAGTTGCTCGGCTGACCGGCGGATCCCGCCGCCGCGTCTCTTAACCGAGGGTTAACCGGACCCGCGCCAAGTGACGACCGGGACCCGGCGCCCGCGGCGGAACCGCGGCGCGCCGCGGGCCCGGCGTCCCGCCGCCAGACCCCGTCGCTCCGCATTCAGGTCGCCCCGCTCCGCATGGTCACGCTCCACCACCATCCGTTCTGCCCGCATTCGCGCTTCGTGCGGCTCGCGCTCGGCGAATTCGGCATCGAGCCCGAACTCGTGGTCGAACATGCCTGGGAGCGTCGGCGCGATTTCCTCAAACTGAACCCCGACGGGACCACGCCGGTGCTGGTCGACGTCGCGGCGCCGAGCGTGCCCGGCGCCGGGGTGATCGCCGAGTTTCTCGATGAGACCCGCGGGCTGGGCCTCGGCGACCGGCGGCTGATGCCCGACGATCCGCTCGGCCGCGTCGAGGTGCGCCGGTTGATGGGCTGGTTCAACGTCAAGTTCTTCAACGAGGTCTCGAACTGGCTCGTCGCCGAGAAGATCACCAAGCGATTCATGCCGGCCAATCTGGGCGGCGGCGCTCCCGACATGGAGGCGATTCGCGCGGCGCGGGCGAACGTGCGCTATCATCTGCGCTACATCGGGCATCTCATCGGCGCGCGGAACTGGCTCGCCGGCGACCGGCTCAGCTACGCGGATCTGGCGGCCGCCGCCCATCTGTCGTGCATCGACTATCTGGGCGACGTGCCATGGGGCGAGGACGAAACGGCCAAGACCTGGTACGCGCGGGTGAAATCACGCCCGTCGTTTCGCCCGCTGCTCGCCGACCGGGTGACCGGGATGAGCCCGGTCGCGACCTACGCCAATCTCGATTTCTAGCCGCACTGCGGGCCCGGGCGCTCGCATTGGGGTTTGATTCGTGCGGAATCGCCGGACCCGACCTGCCGCCCGGCGCGGGCGAGACCCTCGCCCGCTGGGTCGCGCACGGCGAGCACGGCGACATGGACTGGATGGCCTCGACGCTCGAGCGGCGCGCCGATCCGCGCGTCCTCTGGAGCGAGGTCCGCAGCATCGTCATGCTCGGGGTCAACTACGGCCCGGGCGTCGATCCGCGCGCCGCGCTCGAAGTCCGCGACGGCGGCGCCGTCTCGGTCTACGCGCGCAACCGGGACTATCACGACGTCATGAAGGGCCGCCTGAAACAGCTGGCGGGCTGGATCGCCGCCGCGAGCCCTTCGCGGGCGCGGGTCAAGGTCTTCGTCGACACCGCGCCGGTGATGGAAAAGCCGCTCGCCGCGCTGGCCGGGCTAGGCTGGCAGGGCAAGCACACCAATCTCGTCTCGCGCCGGTTCGGCTCCTGGCTGTTCCTCGGCGCGATCTTCACCGATCGCGACCTTCCGGCGGACGCGCCGGAGGCCGATCATTGCGGCGCCTGCCGCGCCTGTCTCGACATTTGCCCGACCAAGGCGTTCCCCGCCCCCTATCGTCTCGACGCGCGCCGCTGCATCGCCTATCTCACCATCGAGCATCAGGGGCACATCGCTGCGGAGTTCCGCGTCCCGATCGGCAACCGGATCTACGGTTGCGACGACTGCCTGGCGGTTTGCCCCTGGAACAAATTCGCCGCCCAGACGCGCGAGGCGAGGCTGGTCGCGCGCGACGATCTCCTGGCGCCGCCGTTGCGCGAACTCGCCGCGCTCGACGAGGCCGGCTTCAGGAAGAAATTCGCGGGCGGGCCGATCAGGCGCCTCGGCCATGCCCGCTTTCTCCGCAACGTGCTGATTGCGATCGGCAATTCCGGCGACACCGAACTCGCGCCGCTCGCGCTGGCGCGGCTCGGGCATCGCTCGCCGCTGGTGCGCGCCATGGCCGTGTGGGCGTTGGCCAGGTTGTGCGACGCGCAGCGCTTCGCCGGACTGGCGCAAACCCACCGCGCGCGGGAGCCCGACCCGGAGGTCGCCGCGGAATGGCGGAATCGTGGATTCACTGATGATGCGGAAGGCGACCCGGGCGGCTTCTAATGCGCCGTGGCCAGAAGCCGTTCCTGCCGCAACTTCTCGATCTCGTCCTTCAACGATAATTTTCTGCGTTTCAATTCGATGAGTTTCAAATCGTCGGTCGCCGGATGCAATGTTTCCGCCGCGATCGCATGCTCGATCGCACGGTGACGACGCTCGAGCTCGGTGAGGTGCGAATCCAGGGACATCAAGAAACTCCCTTGTTGTGATCGACAACGAAATTGTGACACGTTCGCCGCCCGATTCAAGGCGGGACTGGTCGGACGGCGATCAATTCTTTCAAAAAGATGGTCCAATTGCCGGAATCGGCGCGACGCGTCGCAACGATTGGGTAATGATCGGCCAATTGTGCCCCTGCCGACGCTTGCGGAGCGGCCTCGCCGCACGCATAATTTGGCTTCCGGCCGAGTTTGAGAAACGAATCAGCCGAGCGAACCGCATGGCGCAGCAAGAGTTGAGCGAGGCCGAGCGCATCGAACTGCGACGTCAGATCGAGCGCCTGCGCGAGGAACACCGTGATCTCGACGTCGCGATCGAGGCGCTGACCCAGGCGGGCGCGGCGGATCGCCTGCAGATGCAGCGGATCAAGAAGCGCAAGCTCGCATTGCGGGACCGACTCGCGATGCTCGAAGACATGACCACGCCCGACATCATCGCGTGACGGGCGCGCCCGACTTCCCGTCTTGCATGGCCGGCGGCCTTCGTCTATGCGGTTCCCCCATCCGCATCGACGCTGCCGCGAGTGGACAAGCCCTTGGCGCCCAACAATAAACCCGTTGCCGTGATCATGGGCAGCCAGTCGGACTGGGCGACGATGCGGCGCGCCACGCGGACCCTCGACGAACTGGCGATCGGCTACGAGGCCTTGATCATTTCGGCCCATCGCACGCCCGACCGTCTGGTCGCATTCGCCAAGGGGGCGCGCGCGGCCGGGTTCAAGGTCGTCATCGCCGGCGCCGGCGGCGCCGCCCATCTCCCGGGCATGACGGCTGCGTTCACGCCGCTGCCGGTGTTCGGCGTTCCGGTCGCCTCAAAGGCGCTTTCGGGCCAGGACAGCCTGCTTTCGATCGTCCAGATGCCGGCCGGCGTCCCGGTGGGCGCGCTGGCGATCGGCGAGGCCGGCGCGGTCAACGCCGCGCTCCTCGCCGCCGCCGTGCTCGCTCTCAGCGACGCCGCCCTGGCCGACCGGCTCGACGCCTGGCGCGTCGCCGGCGCCGCCGCGGTCGCGGAACGGCCGTCGGACGGAGGCGGCGCGCCGCCATGATTGTGAGCCCCGGGGCGACGATCGGCATTCTGGGCGCCGGACAGCTCGGCCGGATGCTCGCGATGGCGGGCGCCCGGCTGGGCCTGCGCAGCCACGTGTTCGCTCCCGAGTCCGAAGCGCCGGCCTTCGACGTGGCGAGCGCGCGGACCACCGGCTCCTACGCGGACGAGGCCGCGCTCGCGCTGTTCGCCGGCGCCGTCGACGTGATCACCTATGAATTCGAGAACGTGCCGACCGCCTGCGTCGATTTTCTTTCGAACCTTCGCCCGGTTCGCCCGGGCGTGCGCGCCCTCGCCCTGACCCAGGATCGGCTGGTCGAAAAATCCTTCCTGCGCGATCTGGGTCTGGCGACCGCGCCGTTCGCCGCCGTCGACGATTTCGACGCGCTGAAGCGCGCCGTCGGCGCGTTCGGGCGGCCGGCCGTGCTGAAGACGCGCCGGTTCGGCTATGACGGCAAGGGGCAGGCGCTGATCCGCGAAGGCGCCGAACTGGCCCCGCTGCACGCCGCTCTCGACGGCGCCCCGGCGATCGTCGAGGGGTTCGTCGATTTCGAGCGCGAGGTCTCCGTGGTCGCCGCGCGCGGCGTCGACGGCGCCTTTGCGGCGTTCGACCTGTGCGAAAACGAACACGAAAATCACATTCTGGCGCGAACCCGGGTGCCCGCCGACGTCGCGCCGGCGACCGCGGCGCGCGCCCGCGAGATCGCCCGCCAGGTGATGGACGCGCTCGACTATGTCGGCGTGCTCGCCGTCGAAATGTTCGTCACCCGCGACGCCGGCGGCGCCGAGGCGCTCGTCGTCAACGAACTGGCGCCGCGCGTCCACAATTCCGGGCATTGGACGATCGACGGCGCGCAGACCTCGCAGTTCGAGCAGCATTTGCGCGCGATCGCCGGCTGGCCGCTCGGCGCCGCCACGCGGCGCGGCCGCATCGAAATGCGCAATCTGATCGGCGCGGAGGCGGCGCGCTGGCGCGAGATTCTCGCCGAGCCCGATCTCAGCCTGCATCTCTACGGCAAGATGGAAGCGCGCCCCGGTCGCAAGATGGGGCATTACACCCGCCTCGTCCGCGCGCCGCCGAACGAGCCCGGACAATCTCTGGACAATTAGCCGTCGTTCTGCTACTCGCGCGCATCCGAACCTTCAGGGCGCTCTCGCGGGGCCCGGGGTTTGTGTTGTCCAATTCGCCCCCAATTCCCTTGCCAGGCCGAGGCCGGCGCAAGAAACAGGATCGCCCGTGCAAGTTCTCGTTCGCGACAACAATGTCGATCAGGCCCTCAAGGCGCTCAAGAAGAAGATGCAGCGCGAGGGCATTTTCCGCGAGATGAAACTGCGCGGCCATTACGAGAAGCCCTCCGAGAAGCGCGCGCGCGAAAAGGCCGAGGCGATCCGCCGGGCGCGCAAGCTCGCGCGCAAGAAGCTGCAGCGCGAAGGCCTGCTGCCGATGAAGCCCAAGCCGGTGATGGGCGCGCCCCGCTGAGGATGTCTCGGGCCCGGGCGCCGAGGGTTCGGCGTTCGGCTTGGCAGGCCGCCGCGCCATCGGGCGCACGCGCCATGGGCCGCCGCGACGAAATCTGGACGGGACGATGGTAGGGCTCAGGGGCGTTTCCACGATTCGGGCTCTGGCCCTGGCGGCGGGGTTCGCGCTGGCGGGCTGCGAGACCGCCGGATTCGTCACGCCGCCGCCGGACTATGGCGAGCGCGAGCCGCCGACCGGCGCCAGTTCGGCCAACATTCAGTCGCTGACCGACGTCATCCAACGCAATCCCAATGATTCCGTCGCCTACAATACGCGCGGGGCCGCTTACGCCAAGATCGGGCGCTACCAGAACGCGATCGAGGATTTCACCAAGGCGGTTCAGATCGACCCGAATTTTGCCGCCGCCTACACGAATCGCGCGCTCGCCCACCGCCAGATGCGCGAGGACGGTCTGGCTCTGGCCGATTTCAACCAGGCGATCGCTGCAAACCCCAAACACGCGCCGGCCTATCTCGGCCGCGCCAACCTCCTGCGCGCGCAGGGCCATCTGCCGGAGGCGCTCGCCGATCTCGACCAGGTCATCGCCCTCAATCCGGAAGGCGCGCAGGCCTTTCACGCGCGGGGCCTGATCTACCAGCGCCAGGGCAATCACGCCCAGGCGATCACCGATTTCAACAACGCGATCGATCGCGATCCGTTCGCCGCGGCGCCCTATCAGGCGCGCGGACAGAGCCTGCTCGACACCGGCAAATATGACGCCGCGATCGAGGATTTCAACGCCGCGCTCAACGTCGACGCCAAGAACGCCGACGCCTGGGCGGGGCTCGGCGTCGCCTACGAAAAGCAGAACAACAAGGCCAAGGCGATGGAATCCTACAGCCGCGCGATCGCCGTCGATCCCTCCGATCAGCTCGCCCGCGACGGCTTGGCCCGTCTCCGGTAGCGGCGTCCCCGGGTCACCGCGGCGCCTGCGCCAACGCCTGATCGATCCACGCCGACACCCTCGGGATGACGGTCCCGAGCGCGAGATGGCCGGCGCCCTCGATCCGCATGAAGGTCTTCGGCTCGTTGGCGAGCGCGAACAGCCTTTCTCCAAAGCGAATCGGGATCGTCCGATCGGCGGATCCGTGCACGATCAGCAGCGGCGCCGTGACCCCGCCGATCTTCTCGTCGGACCGGAACTGGTCGCGCATCAGGAGACGCACCGGAAACATCCAGTACTGCGCCGCGGCGACGTCGACCGTCGAGGAATAGGGGGAATCGAGCGCCACGGCGCCGACCTTGCGACGCATGGCGAGGTCGACGGCCACGCCGGATCCGAGCGATTCGCCCATCGCGACGATTCGGTCGGCGGGAATTCCGAGCGCCAGCGCCTTGGCGTAGGCCGTCTGGCCATCGATCAGCAGCCCTCGTTCGGTCGGCGCGCCGGTCGAGCCGGGATAGCCGCGATACTCGACGGCGAGAAGCCCGGCGCCTGAACTGGTCAGCGCCCGGAACCGCTCGCCGCGGTCGGCCAGTCCATTGGCGTTGCCATGGAAATAGAGGATCAGCGGCCGGCCCGGCGCGGGCGCGACGAACCAGGCCAGCAGGGTTTCGCCGTCATC
This sequence comes from Roseiarcus sp., assembly GCA_050013915.1. Taxonomy (GTDB): domain Bacteria; phylum Pseudomonadota; class Alphaproteobacteria; order Rhizobiales; family Beijerinckiaceae; genus Roseiarcus. Next base: position 6,362 of record JBEKEI010000011.1, on the reverse strand, counting down.
CGTGGGCAGCCGGAGGACCTGCGCCCGCGGCAGCCCGACCGCGGCCGGTTCGACGATGCGCGCATAGGGCAGATACAGGATCTTGCGCTGGCCGAGGGCGAGCGCCAGCAGCGCCGCCAGGTAGAGGCCGGCGCCCACGCCGAGGACGATCACGACGGCCCTGCGCGCCGGCAGGCGCATGCGGCGTCCCGGCGCGCGGCGCGAATCAGGCAAGCGAGCGGCCTCGTCGGTCTGCCCCCGCCGCATGAGGACGGCGAGATCGCGGGCGGCGCCAATCTGCTCGAACCGCGCGCCTAATGGGCGAGCGCCTTGACGATCGAATCGGTCACCTTCTTGGCGTCGCCGAACAGCATCATCGTGTTGTCGCGGAAGAACAGCTCGTTCTCGACGCCGGCATAGCCCGAACCCATGCCGCGCTTGACGAACAGCACCGTCTTGGCCTTCTCGACATCGAGAATCGGCATGCCGAAGATCGGCGATTTCGGATCGGTCTTGGCGGCGGGATTGGTCACGTCGTTGGCGCCGATGACATAGGCGACGTCCGCCTGGGCGAATTCGCTGTTGATGTCCTCGAGTTCGAACACTTCGTCATAGGGCACGTTGGCCTCGGCGAGCAGGACGTTCATATGGCCCGGCATGCGCCCGGCGACGGGATGGATCGCGTATTTGACCTCGACGCCATCCTTCTTGAGCATCTCGGCCATTTCGCGCAGGGCGTGCTGCGCCTGGGCGACCGCCATGCCGTAGCCCGGCACGATGATCACCTTGGACGCGTTCTTCATCATGAAGGCGGCGTCTTCCGCCGAACCCTGCTTGACCGGCCGAGCCTCGACCGCGCCCGCCGCCCCCGCCACCTCGCCGCCGAAACCGCCGAGGATGACCGCGATGAACGAGCGATTCATCCCCTTGCACATGATGTAGGACAGGATCGCGCCCGAGGAGCCGACCAGCGCGCCGGTGATGATCAGCGCCAGATTGCCGAGGGTGAAGCCGATGCCCGCCGCAGCCCAGCCGGAGTAGGAATTGAGCATCGACACGACGACCGGCATGTCGGCGCCGCCGATCGGGACGATCAGCAGGACGCCGAGCGCCAGCGCGGCGAGCGCGATCAGCCAGAAGAAGGCGGGCGATTGCGTCGTCACGAACAGGACGACCATCACAACGAGCGCGATCGCGAGTCCGAGATTGATGACATGGCGCTGCGGCAGCATGATCGGCTTGCCCGACATCCGGCCGTCCAGCTTGAGGAAGGCGATGATCGAGCCGGTGAAGGTCATCGCGCCGATCGCCAGGCCGACCGACATTTCGACGAGGCTGGCGCCATGGATGTCGCCGCGCTCGCCGATGCCGAACGCCTGCGGCGCGTAGAGCGCGCCCGCCGCCACCAGGACGGCGGCCAGACCGACCAGCGAGTGGAACATCGCCACCAGCTGCGGCATCGCGGTCATCTGCACGGTCCGCGCGCGCCACACGCCGACGCCGCCGCCGATCGCAAAGCCCGCTGCGACGAGAACCCAGGAGAACAATGTCGCCGGCGGGCTGAGCGCCAGCGTGGTGAGCACGGCGATCGCCATGCCGATCATGCCGAAGCGGTTGCCCTGGCGCGAACTGGCTGGCGAGGACAGGCCGCGCAGCGCGAGGATGAAGAGGACGCCGGCGACGAGGTAAAGGAGCGCGGCGAGGTTGGCGTTCACTTGGACGCCCCCTTCTTCTTGTACATCGCGAGCATGCGCTCGGTGACGGTGAAGCCGCCGAATATGTTCACGGAGGCGAGGATCAGGGCGAAGAAGCCGACCGCGCGCGCGAACCCCGAGCCGCTCTCGATTCCCCCGACGCCGACCGACAGCAGGGCGCCCACGACGATGACCGAGGAAATCGCGTTGGTCACCGACATCAGCGGCGTGTGCAGCGCCGGCGTGACCGACCAGACCACATAATAGCCGACGAACACCGCCAGCGCGAAAATCGCCAGGCGGAACACGACGGGATCGACGGCGCCGCCGGTGGCGACATGGCCGGCCGCGGCGAGCTGATCGGCGTAGCTCTGCGCGGCGCGCGCCGCCTGCTCTGCGGCGTCGGCCGCCGCTTTCAGCTTGGAGACTGTCTGGTCGATGGTGTCCATTTGCCCCTCTTGGCGTCAAAGGCGCGGGCGCCGAGCGCGCCGGTCAGTCGCGAGCGTCAATCCGGCTTGCGCTGGAACAAGGGATGAACGAGCGCCCCGTCGCGGGTCAGGCAGGTCGCCTTGACCAATTCGTCGTCCCAGTTGATCGCCAGCGACTTGCTCGCCTTGTCGATCATGGTTTCGACGAAGGCGAACAGGTTGCGCGCGTAGAGGCTGGAGGCGGTCGCGGCCAGACGCGTGACGCTGGAATAGCCGACGATCTTGACGCCGCCGGGCGTCGCGACCAGTTCGCCCGCCTTGGCGAGCTCGCAATTGCCGCCGCGCTCGACCGCCAGATCGACGATGACCGAGCCGGGCCGCATCGAGGCGACCATTTCCGCCGAAACGAGGCGCGGCGCGGGACGGCCGGGGATCAGCGCGGTCGTCACCACGATGTCCTGCTTGGCGATGTGGGCGGCGACCAGCGCAGCCTGCTTGGCCTGATAATCTTTCGACATTTCCTTGGCGTAGCCGCCGGAAGTCTCGGCCTGCCTGAATTCCTCGTCCTCCACCGCGACGAATTTCGCGCCGAGCGATTCCACCTGCTCCTTCGTCGCCGGACGGACGTCGGTCGCCGTGACGACCGCCCCGAGCCGGCGCGCAGTCGCGATCGCCTGCAGGCCGGCGACGCCGACGCCCATGACGAATATTCTCGCCGCGGGGACGGTTCCCGCCGGCGTCATCATCATCGGAATCACGCGGCCATATTCGCTCGCCGCGTCGATGACCGCGCGATAGCCCGCCAGATTGGCCTGGCTCGACAGGACGTCCATGACCTGGGCGCGGGTGATCCGCGGCATGAGCTCCATCGCGAAGGCCTGGACGCCGGCCGCGGCCATCGCCTCGAGCGCCGGCCCGTGGCCATAGGGATCCATGATCGCGACGACGATCGCGCCTCGCCTGATCTGCGTGAGTTCGACGCCGCTCGGCCGCCGCACCTTCAGGAGCACGTCGGCCTTCCCGAGAATCTCGGCGGCCGACGCCATTTTCGCGCCTGCGGCCTCATAGTCCGAGTCGGCGATCCCGGCGGCGAGCCCGGCCCCGCGCTGGACGACCGCTTCCGCCCCGAGCGCGACGAACTTCTTGACCGTCTCCGCGCTCGCCGCGACACGCGTCTCCAGGGGATCCGTTTCGGCGACGACGCCAATCAGCATGGTTCGAACCTCTGGCGACGGGGGACGATGGAGGGCGCATGGCCGCCGCGAAGCGCCATATCGCTAGAGGACGATGCAGGCGAGCCCCATCAGGACCAGGACCGGCGCGACGGCGCGCCAGGCCAGGCCGGTCATCCAGCCGAATGCGGCGGCTCCGGCGGTGAGGACGAAACCTATGAAGGCGACGAACCCCTGGCCTTCGAGCCCCCACAGGACCAGTTCGAGCACGAGGCAGATCAGGGTGACGACGGTGGTTTCGGTGAGCGCGACGAACGACCCGTAGGTCTCCTCGTGCGCGGCCAGGTCCATGTCGCCCTCGACCGCCGCGGCTGAATGATCGTCCGCCATGCTCTCCGCCTCGATGCGCCCGAGAAAGTTCATCGCCTTTATCGTAAAGCGCGCGCCATCGCAACGATCCAGAGGTCCACACGCCGATATTCGCCCCCCGGCGGCGCGAAACCGGCGCGCAAACGCCGTTCCTCGGGCCAACGGCCTTGACGCAAGGGCCCGCGCCGGCGCATCAGGGCGACACGCATGCCGCTTCTCGCTCTGCCCTTTCCAGCGATCAGTCCGATCCTCGTTCAGTTGGGTCCGCTCGCGATTCGCTGGTACGCGCTCTCCTATGTCGCAGGTCTCATTCTCGGCTGGGCGCTCATCCGGCGCGTTCTGGCGGCCGACTCGGTTTGGCGCGGCGCCGCGCGCCCCAGTCCGGCCGATGTCGACGACCTCCTCGTCTATTGCGCCCTCGGCGTCATCGTCGGCGGGCGGCTCGGCAATGTCCTGTTCTACGATCCCGGCTATTATTTCGCCCACCCGGTCGACATCCTCAAGGTCTGGGAAGGCGGCATGGCGTTCCACGGCGGCCTGCTCGGCGCCTCGGTTGGCATCGCGCTGTTCTCCTGGCGCTATCATGCGCCGATCGCGACGGTGTTCGACCTCGCCTGCCTCGCCGCGCCGATCGGAATATTCTTCGGCCGGATCGCCAATTTCATCAAGCCGGAACTCTGGGGCCGCCCCACCGACGTTCCCTGGGCGGTCATCTTTCCCGGCTCCGACGGACTTCCGCGCCACCCCAGCCAGATCTACGAGGCCCTGCTCGAGGGCCTGGCGGTCTTCGTGGTTCTGGCGCTCGCCGCGCGCCTCGGCGCCTTGCGTCGGCCCGGCTTGATCGCCGGCGCGTTCGGCGTTCTCTATGGCCTCGCGCGCATCTTCTGCGAATTCTTCCGCGATCCGGATCCGCGCCTCGAGGACCTCGGCGGGGGATTGACGATGGGGATGGTTTTGTCGGCGCCGCTCGTTATCCTCGGGCTGGGGTTGATGGGTTGGAGCCTGCGAACGGGCTGGGGGGGCGCCGATGAGCGCGCTGGAGGATGAGATCAGGGCGTTGATCGGCCAGGAGGGGCCGATCTCGCTGGAGCGTTACATGGCGCTGGCGCTCACTCATCCGACGCATGGCTATTACATGAAGCGCGATCCGTTCGGCGCCGAGGGGGATTTCACCACCGCGCCCGAGATCAGCCAGATGTTCGGCGAATTGCTCGGCCTGTGGGCGGCCGAGGTATGGGCGGCGATGGGAAGCCCCAATCCTCTGCGTCTGATCGAATTGGGGCCGGGCCGCGGCACGCTGATGAGCGACGCCCTGCGCGCCGCGCGGGTGGCGCCGGAATTTCGCGCCGCGCTCGACGTCTGTCTCGTCGAGACGAGTCCGACCCTGGCGGCCGTTCAGCACGACACGCTTCTGACCGCAGGCGCCCCGGTTTCCTGGGTCGAGCAATTCGAGGCGGCGCCCGAGGGCCCGGCGATCATCATCGCCAACGAATTCCTCGACGCGCTGCCGATCCGGCAATATGTGGCGGGCGCGCGCGGCTGGTGCGAGCGCCTCGTCGGTCTCGGCGCCGGCGGCGGTCTCGTCTTCGGTCTGGCGCCCGAACCCGAACGCTTCATCAAGGCGCAGGCGAAGGAGGGCGAGGTGCTGGAGATCGGCGCCGTCGCCCACCGCTTGATGTTCGAGGTGGGCGCGCGGGTGGCGCGCCACGGCGGCCTGGCGCTGTTCATCGATTATGGCCATGTGGCGACCGGATTTGGCGACACGCTGCAGGCCCTGCGCGCGCATCGTATGGTCGATCCGCTCGCCGATCCCGGCGAGGCCGACGTCACCGCCCATGTGGATTTCGCCGCCATGGCGCGAAGCGCGCGCGCGGCGGGCGCGGCGGTCTTCGGGCCGATCGACCAGGGCGATTTCCTCAGGGCGCTCGGCATCGACCAGCGCGCCGAGGCGCTGACCAGCCGCGCCGGCCCCGCCCAGGCCGCCGATGTGGAATCGGCGCGGCTGCGGCTGACCGGCCGGGGCGCCGGCGCGATGGGCGCGCTGTTCAAGGTCATGGTCGTCGCCCATGGCCAATTGCCGACGCCGCCGGGATTCCTGGGATTCCCGGCGACCGAATCATGAGCGACGGCCGCGCCGGCTTCCTGCAGTCGGAGCGCCTGCGGGCGCCGGGGGTCGCGCACGCCTTCTTCACGCGCGATGGCGGCGTCTCTCGAGGTCTCTACGCTTCGCTCAACGGCGGCGTCGGATCGCGCGACGATCCCGATTCGGTCGGCGAGAACCGCCGGCGCATGGCCGAGGCGCTCGGCATCGGGCCGGCGCGGCTCCTGATTCCCTATCAGGTGCACTCGCCCGACGCGCTGACCGTCGCCGCGCCCTGGCCGCCGGACGCGCGGCCCCGTTGCGACGCGCTCGTCACCGCCACGCCCGGGCTCGGCCTCGGCGTCACCGGCGCCGATTGCGGCATCGCGCTGTTCGCCGCGCCGGCGGCGGGGGTGATCGGGGCCGCGCACGCCGGCTGGCGCGGCGCGCTCGGCGGCGTCCTCGAAGCCACCGTCGCCGCGATGGAGGGATTGGGGGCGCGCCGCGCCGAGATCGTCGCCGTGCTCGGCCCGACGATCGCCCGGCGCTCCTACGAGGTCGGCCCGGAATTCGTCGCCACCTTCGCCGCGGCGGACCCGGCGGCCGGCCGGTTCTTCGCGCCGTCGGGCGACGGCGGGCG